>NZ_JAWOTE010000001.1:0-552466 GCF_033338695.1 Vibrio sp. Vb1166
GCGGGCATCGTATAATGGCTATTACCTCAGCCTTCCAAGCTGATGATGCGGGTTCGATTCCCGCTGCCCGCTCCAATCTCTTTATCTCAATTTACTCATAAAAATCCGATGGCGGAGCGAACAAACGGCGGCAGCGTTGTTTCCATGATAAGTTTGGTCGAGTTACGTCATAAAACATGTCTTTCCATTCTGCAAACGTCACGCGGATGGGATTAAAGCTGTTTACAGGTTTAGAAACCCCATACCGAACCGTTTCCACCTCTGGTTCAAACGTTCCGAACATTCGATCCCAAATAATTAATACACCCGCATAATTTTTGTCGATGTACTGACGGTTCACACCATGATGAACGCGATGGTGAGACGGCGTGTTAAATACCCACTCTAGTGGCCCGAGCGAACGAATTGATTGGGTGTGAACAAAAAACTGTAAGCCCAGATTAAACAACACAACGAAGACAACCCATTTTGGCTCAAAACCAATAATCACCAAGGGCAACCAAAAAATCCACATCCCCGCTAGCGGATACATTAAACTTTGACGAAAGGCGGTACTGAAGTTCATTCTTTCCGAACTGTGATGAACAACGTGCGCGGCCCACATCCAACGAATACGATGGCTAGCCCGATGAAACCAGTAATAGAAAAAATCTTGCAGGACAACAAGTAAAAGAAAAGCTGAGACGCTCATTTCGATATCAAACAAACGCCAATCGAACCACCACAAATACAACTGAGCAATCAGTAAACCCGTGAGTATGTCTGTCGCTTGGTGTAAGCCCGCAAGAACAAAATTACACGCTACTTCAGGGAAGTAATACGTCGCGCTTTCAGGCAAGCGTCCCCTTCTTTGTCCGAACCAATATTCGGCAAGCATGCAGAAAAAGAAAACTGGAGCCAGAATCATCAGAAGTAATTCTGGGCGGTCCATCAACTGCGTCCAATCCATTGTGTTTCTACCATTTTGCATAGTGATCTTCAGTAAGACCCATAACTTCTTCTAACTGATGTTTGATGCCATTTCCATCGATAAGATAGCCAGAGAAATAACCGATATACTGACGAAAGTTACTTTTGAGAAGCCAAAAATTTTTCTTCTCTGAGCGTCGATTCAAAGGCGTGAACTGTAAGTTAACTCGTTTATCTTCAGACGTAATATGCCACTTTTGCCCTTCATCACTTCGTGAAAACTGAAACTGCACAGGTTGCAAAAAGTGACGCTGACCATTAATCCACAATACATTTTCGCAATAGCCAGTTTCATTAACGCCAGCTGCCAAGTTCAACCCCAGACGCCTGTCATCCTCAAAGCAATTGATACTCGCCCAGCGCCAACTTGTTTCTCGCCGCATGTACCCAGCGGAAAAATCGTAACCAGCAGCCACCTCTGAAAGATCTTGCTCTTTTCCTAATATGAACAAGTTACCGTCTACTGCTAACGCATTGTGCTTCTGAGTATATGTCCAACCCGCATAACCTGTTGGCGTACACAACATTAATGGCAAACTCATGTTTTCTGGACGTAAATAGAGATCCGCATTGACTGACTCTGTCACAAAGTGGACGTGCCAAATACCATCCTTAATAGAAAACTGAACTCTTTTGTTAGCAAGATGGGCAAGACTGCACCAACTGGAAGGCTGAGTTTGATAACCTATATTAAAAGGTTTCAACCATTGTTGCTCAATCAACTTATTCTTTTTAATATCAAACAGGTAGCAAAAGCCGGATGCTAAATACCGTATATCAGCAATCGCTACTCCAATGACGTAATCAGGTGTGACCAAATTGACGAACTGAAACTGCTTATAATCGCGGTAACGGCGCCACTTAGACACTGGCTTATCCATCTCATCGAGGTAAGTAAATTTATCTAGCTGTAACGATGTTGGAATTCCATCAAGGTGGCCAAACGCTGGTAGACCATTCTGCTGAATAAACGAGTTCAGAACCTTAAGCTCATCCATATAGTTGTCTTTTCACAAGTTATCACACACAAACTTTAACATGACGTTAACATAAACAATTTGCGTAACTGCACAACAACATCGACTAAAGTGATTTCTGCTTGTTATATGTGAAACTGATCACTCAACCACCCGCTTACTTAGCTCGCCCTACCTATCTCAACCAACACTGCCTGGGTTAGAAGCTGCACATTCTCATCCGCAGGAAAGACCACTACAACCATTGAATCTTGGTCAAAATCACTATTTAATGGAAATACATTCATATAAACTGATTGCTTATTCACATCAAGGAAGAAATCTATGTCATACATACACGATACTATTGTTGCGTTGCAACACAGTAGCCCTGCGCAAAAAGAATTTTACCAAGCGGTAGAAGAAGTATTAACTTCTCTCGCGCCGGTAATAGAAGGCAATAATAAATATAAGGAACAAGCGATTATCCAGAGGATCGTCGAGCCAGAACGTCAAATCATGTTTCGAGTTCCTTGGGTTGATGATGCTGGAAATGTACAAGTAAACAAAGGTTATCGAGTTGAATTCAACTCTGCTTTGGGGCCGTACAAAGGAGGATTGAGATTCCATCACTCAGTCAATGCGAGCATCATAAAATTTCTCGGCTTTGAGCAAATCTTTAAAAACGCACTGACTGGCCTTCCTATCGGTGGCGGCAAAGGCGGTTCAAACTTCGATCCTAAAGGAAAATCCGACGGCGAGATCATGCGATTTTGCCAATCATTTATGAACGAGTTGTACCGTCATATCGGTCCTGCCACCGATGTTCCCGCAGGCGATATCGGCGTCGGGGCGCGCGAAATTGGCTATATGTTTGGTCAATACAAACGATTGACGGGGCGCTACGAAGGTGTGCTTACAGGCAAGAGTCTGCTTTGGGGGGGCTCACTCGCCAGAAAAGAAGCGACAGGATATGGCGCCGTCTATTTTGCAGAATGCATGCTCAACGACCGCAACGATTCATTGAAAGGGAAAACTTGTCTCGTTTCTGGTGCTGGCAACGTGGCTATCTACGCCATTGAAAAACTGTACCATATGGGAGCAACGCCAGTTACATGCAGCGACTCTCGAGGTACGATCTATCATGAGCACGGTATTGATCTTAAGCTCCTAAAACAACTGAAAGAAGTGAAAAGAGCAAGCTTAGAAGAATATTTAGAAACTTACCCTGAAGCAGAATACACACCAGAGGGCGACTATCCTAATGAAGGACATGCTGTTTGGCGATATCAGGCTGATGCTGCCTTCCCTTGTGCGACTCAAAATGAATTAACGTCAGACGACGCACTGGCTCTTATCGAAAACGGATGTATTTTGATTAGTGAAGGGGCGAACATGCCAACCACCCGTGATGCTGCCAATATTATCGTGGACTCAGACATAGCTTATGGGCCTGCCAAAGCAGCCAATGCAGGCGGTGTTGCAACCAGTCAACTTGAAATGGCGCAAAACGCCAGCATGCAAAACTGGACGTTTGAACAAGTGGATAGTCAGTTGCAAACCATCATGAAAAATATTTTCATCAATGCAAACGAAACCAGTAAAGAGTTTGGCCAACCTGGAAATTTAGTTTTAGGCGCCAACATTTCAGGCTTTAGAAAAGTCGCTGATGCAATGATTGAGCAAGGTGTCGTCTAGATGAACGAGCCAGCAGGATGACTGCTGGCTTAATATAACTCCGCAATAGGCCGCGCTTTTTGATAAAGAGCTCCACTTAATTCGCAATAAGCGTTGTCACTTCTGTTTTAACGGAGTTGGCGATAAAGCAATTCTCATGGGCCATGTGGTGCAGTTTTTCTAATTGAGATGGTGTCGGTTGTTTTTCACCTGAAAATGTTATCTTAGGGTTTAACGTTACCTTTGATACCCACTCTTTTCCGTTTTCGCCTTTTTCAAGCTCCCCTACCGCTTCATCGAAGTAACTGTCCACAACGTAACGCCGCTTTGCTGCAATAGACAGGAAAACGAGCATATGACAACTAGAAAGTGCCGCGACAAACGCTTCTTCTGGATCAACGTTTTCTTCTACGGATAGTGGTAATGGTACTACGTGGGGAGATGGAGATGCTGGGACTTGCAACCCTCCATCAAATTGCCAAATGTGTGCCCTACTATACTTATTATCCTTAAACTCTTCGCCAGCTTTACGATGCCATTTGATTAAAGCGGAATGCTTACTCATTCTAACTCCCTGATTTTCCGACGACGAATCAACACTATCCGTCCTTGCCACAGTAAACCACAACAAAATGAGTTAAGGAAAGCATCGCACTCACAGGGACTATAAAATCTGTTGAGGATCGGCATTGTTCTTCTGGATATCATCCAAAAGTCTATGAGACTGATGGATGTTGACCTGTAACCGATTGATCAGCATCTGCAACTGCTCAATCTCGGGACTTTGGTTGGCTTTAAGTTGAGTTTCCAGGGCCTCCGTTTGGCTCGCCAAAATAGGTAAACTTAGGTTCAGTGCCATCCCTTTCGTTTTGTGCAACGTCAGCTCTAATGAAGCAAAGTCTTCAGCCATAAAGTATTCAATAAGCTCATCAACAGATGTCTCAAAATCGACAATAATGCTTTTTAGCAGCTCGTCGAGCGCTTCTGGCTCATCTCGTAAAGAAGCAAACATGCCTGAGCGGGAGAGTTCTTCCTCTGTTAACCTTAAGTTCTCGATTGGCTTACGCTGCAACTGAAGCACATTGCTGTCACTCGTTAGTGGCGGATTCTGTTTCGGTTCGAGTCTGGCGGCAAACTGTTTGAGAGCGTCTGAAAAGCTCTCATGCTGTAGCGGTTTTGTAAGCACATGGTCTGCTCCTGCTTCAATAAAGCTATCATGGGCTTCACGAAATACGTCTGCCGTGTACGCAAAGAGTAATGTCTTGATACCTAACTCTTGTCGGATAACGCGTGTCGCCTCAACGCCATTCATCTCGGGCATATGGTTGTCCATCAAGATCAGGTCGTACTCGTTCTCTTTCGCCTTTTTAACCGCGATTAATCCATTTTCTGCAACATCCACTTCATGCCCAAGCTTTTCGCAAAACCCCTTTGCCACAATGGCATTCACACGGTTATCATCAGCAAGTAGTATCTTTAAATGGTGTGATTTTGCGCGAGGTTTCGGTGCTTCTTGCTGCTTTTTCGGAGCAGATTCTACCCAAGGAATCGGCAACTCAACGATAAATTGACTTCCAACGCCTTCTATACTCTTCAGAGTAATATGGCCACCCATCAAATCGGTTAGTTTTTTGACGATGGCTAACCCAAGCCCTGTTCCGCCGAACCTTCGAGTCGTTGATGAGTCTGCTTGCTCAAACGAGTTAAAAATATGCTCGTGCTTGTCTGGCGCAATACCAATACCGGTGTCGCTCACGCGCATGACCAACAACTGATTCGATTCATCTAACTCAGTTCTAACCAGCACATGCCCTTCGTTGGTAAACTTCACCGCGTTACCGGCGAGATTAAACAAGATCTGTCGTAAACGCGCACAATCTCCAGTAAATTCAGTATATTCAGAAACCTCGTTTTCCAAGATTAACTCGATATTTTTTTCATCAACAAGTGGTTTTATTGCGCTACACACCGGAGAAAGCACTTGATCGAGCTTAAACTTAGCTTGCTCAAATTCCAGTTTGTTTTCTTCAACTTTAGAAAAATCCAAAATATCGTTGAGGATAGTCATCAGATGCTGGCCAGAGTCAAGAATAACCCTAATGTGCTCTTTCGTCGTCGGCTCTTTGGTCTCTTCTGCAATCATTTGAGAAAGCCCTAGTACGCCATTCATCGGCGTTCTTAGTTCGTGACTCATTGCAGCGAGAAAATTTGATTTCGCTTTTGCCGCTCGCTCGGCTTTGTTTCTCGCCTCTTCAATTTCAAGATTCAACTGTTTTAAGTTATGCATTCGGTGATGCGACTGATAAACAAACGCGCTAACTAGAAACATCACCGCGATAAATACAAACAGCCACGTAAAACGCGCCTCACTTTGAGCAATATTGAGTAACCGATGCTCTGAGCTTTCGACAAACTCAATATAAGTGTGATCAAGCAGTTCATTCGTCAGCAATTCAATTCTTTTATCACTCGTTTGAAGCCGTTTAAGGAAGTTCGCTTCCTTTTCACTCTCAACTTCGGTTTGTGTTAGAAGCAACTGGTTGAGAAATTCAAAATAACGACTGCCACCCAATGATTGACCGCTATCGATAGAAACCTCTTGCTGATACAAATTGAACAACATGAGTAATGCATACCGGTTTTCTACCTGAACACCAATTAACATATCAAGCTTCAACGTTATTTGAAGCACTCGCTCCTTAAACTGTTCAAGCGTATCCCTAACTTTTATACGATTGGGTGTCACAGGAAACCAAACTGATGCCTTTGATGATTCCAACAGTGCCTGTGCTGCGATTTCTATCTCTACTAAAGATGTTGTTAACTCATAGTTTTTCCTATCTTCAACGGCATATCGGTTCACGATAACATCACGCTCTTCAATCAACTCATGTCCGATATTCATTAGCTCTGCATGAAATTCTTGAGCGTTTTTTGAGTTCATATACGACATATACGCCAGTGTGCAACACGCCAGTATCCCAATAAAAAAGCAAAAATTGATCAGTTTGAATTTATTCATTTTCCAACACCTCTAAAATTATGGGTCTAGGTGCTGTCAACGACTGCAAGAATGCTTCAATGTCCGCGACATTCTCATCGTTCATCGTTATACCGAGTTGGGTTTTAGCCATGATTTGTATCGCGTCGGATAACTTATCGACTTGCCCATTATGAAAATAAGGACTCGTTAGCGCGACATTGCGCAAACTGGCTACTCTAAAATAGAATCGCTCTTCATCTTCTATCGTAACGAGTTGCCTGCCCGAGTCCTCTACTACTGGCTTATCCTTGAAATAGGCGAACCTTTGGATCATCGCTCCGCCGATATTTTTGCCCTGATGACACTGCACACAACCTGAAGTCTGAAATGTTTTCCAACCTCTGATTTGCTGTTCACTCAGTACATGCGTGTAACCCAATAAGTAAGCATCGAATGGTGCGCCAGGCGTCTGCAGCCCTTCAACAAACTCCACAATAGCGGACTTGATATTATGAACGTTAATCGGCAATTCACCGTCACGATTAAATAGCGCTTGATAATGTTCACTCTCTTTTACATATTGCTCTATTGTTTGCCAGTTTGAGTCCATTTCCATTGGATTATGGATTGGACCATCAATCTGAGCCATCAAGGTGTTTTCCGTACCATCCCATAAAAAACGATAATTTAACGCTGCATTAAACACTGTTATAGAATTTCTAATTCCATCACCTTTCACCCCCGTAGAGACAGGTGTATTTTCAGCGCCATTGGTTTGCAGATTGTGGCATGTCGCACAGCTGACATTACCATTTGACGATAATTGAGGATCGCGGAAGAGATGCCAGCCAATTCTCGCTAGCTTAATATCCACATTAGGATCACCCTGTATGGGCTGAACTAGGGAGATATCACCTAACATCTTCGCGTTTCTTGCGGTTGTTGTTTGGCTCAAAATGAGTGTTACAACAGCTAGTGCGATTGCGCTGAATTGCCTCATCAACTACATACCTTAAACTTGTCATTGATATGAATTTAGTTGCATTTTGGCGTTTTTTCCACCGACAGGAAGTTGAAAAAACGAGTTAAGTATTGCTTTGTTTAAGGCTTTGGTTGAAGAGGGAGTAATAAGGCGAATAGGAAGAAACTTATCGCCTTATGAGTAGCTAACGTATTGAAATCTGAGTTTAGTGTAGAAAAGCCAAAAACCGTTGAAACCAAGTCACCTCTCCATAGGAGATCAGATCGAAAATAGTAAAGAAAACGGCACAGATAACGGCCAACTTAATCAAACGCTGAACAATAAACATAAACATCACAATTACCAATAATTTGCTTTAGTTTACTATCTCACACAGCGTTTATATATAAAAAAGTAGTCTCCTAATTAGCCTCGGCAACTTATTCATTAGAACCTATACTCAAGCATCTCTAAGTTATTTGGATATACTTGAATTAGGATTTCAAAAAGTCCCTGTGACCACACAAGGAGGACTGCATGAAACGACTATGGATATGGTTCTTACCTTTACTCTTGATTGCCAGTCAAGCACTGGCGAATACCGTTTGGATTGTTCCTGTCAAAGGCGCTATAGGGCCTGCTACTAGCGACTATTTATCTCGTGAAATAGAAGAAGCTCAACTAAACGGTGTCAGTTTAGTGATCTTAGAGATGGACACACCAGGCGGCTTAGACAGTGCAATGAGAGATATTATTCACGCGATTACCACCTCCTCCACTCCAATTGCGACTTGGGTTGGCCCGTCAGGATCTAGAGCGGCTAGCGCAGGGACATACATTTTACTCGCCAGCCACGTTGCCGCAATGGCTGAAGCCACCAACCTTGGCGCGGCAACGCCCGTCGCGTTAGGTGGTGCCCCTCAGCCCCCTTCATCGGATGATGGCAAAGATCAAAACGCGGAAGAAACGTCAGAAGGAACCAACGAAGGTTCAGAGAAAGTTCCCGCGAAAACCGCAATGGAGAAAAAGGTGATTAATGATGCTAGAGCCTATATTAAAGGCTTAGCAAAGCTTCATGGCCGAAATGCAGAGTGGGCAGAGAAAGCAGTGAGCGAAGCAGCGAGTTTGGACGCCACAGAGGCATTGGAATTAAACGTTATTGATTATATAGCCAACTCACCAGAGGATTTAGTCAAAGCCATTGATGGACAAACTGTTAAAGTTAACAATCGTGATGTGACATTGTCACTGGAAAATCCCGTATGGATTGAAAGAACACCCGATTGGCGAGCAGAAATGCTAGCCGTTATCACCAATCCAAACGTTGCCTACATTCTAATGCTCATCGGCATCTACGGTTTACTTCTTGAATTTTACAACCCAGGAATTGGCTTACCCGGTGTGCTAGGTGGGATTTGTCTGCTTCTTGCCATGTACGCACTACAAATGATGCCCGTCAACTACGCAGGTCTTGGTCTGCTGTTACTCGGTATTGCACTAATGATAGCGGAAGCATTCAGCCCGAGCTTTGGTATTTTGGGCTTAGGCGGCGTTGTCGCCTTTGTACTCGGTTCGATATTTCTCATGGACAGTGAGTTTCCAGGATTCCAGATCGCCCTTCCTTTGATTTTTGGTATTGCCATATTTTCCGTGGCTCTAATCGTGCTGACCGTCGGCCTGCTGCTCAAAATTCGTCGCCGGCGTGTAACGACGGGTTTAGAGACTTACCCTGGGAAGGTCGCCGTGGTAAGCGATGACTTTATCGATGGCGAAGGACGCGTTCAACTCAACGGTGCGTTATGGCGAGCTAAAGCCAAAGACCATCAACAATTCAAACAAGGTGATCACGTCACCATTGTTAATGTTAAAGGGCTGACCTTAACTGTGATGCCTGATGACCGCCAAAATAAATAGGAGGCGCTTTATGATGCTCTATACCGTTGCGGTGATCGTGGTGCTGCTGTTCGCACTAGCGACCCAAATGTTCAGGGTTTTGAGAGAATACGAACGTGGGGTTGTGTTCTTTCTTGGTCGATTTCAAGAAGTCAAAGGACCTGGTTTGATCATCCTTATCCCATTTATTCAGCAAATGGTGAGGGTTGATTTACGTACTGTCGTTTTGGATGTGCCGACACAAGATTTAATTACCAAAGATAACGTTTCTGTGCGCGTCAACGCGGTCGTTTATTTTCGCGTAGTCGATCCTCAAATGGCGATTAACAATATTGAAAGCTACAGCGATGCCACCAGTCAGTTAGCACAAACCACGCTGCGCTCGGTATTGGGTCAGCATGAACTCGATGAATTGCTATCAGAGCGAGAACGCCTCAATAAGGATTTACAATCCATTCTCGATCAACAGACTGATGACTGGGGAATCAAGATTGCTACGGTTGAAGTCAAACATGTTGATTTAAATGACAGCATGGTCAGAGCCCTAGCCCGTCAGGCAGAAGCAGAACGTAACCGTAGGGCGAAGATCATTCACGCTACTGGTGAGTTAGAGGCTTCAAATAAATTAAAAGAAGCAGCGCAAATGCTCAACGAAGCACCGAATGCACTGCAATTACGTTACATGCAGACACTCACTGAAATCACTACAGACAAAACATCCACTATTATTTTTCCAATGCCGATCAATCTTGTCGAAGCTGTCAGTGATATCGCCGAAGCGGTGAAAAAGAATAAAGAGACACAAGATAAGTAAGATTCTGCCCCTAGGAAGTAACGACCACTCACGTTACTTCCTTATTTGGTACTCGCTTTAAGGATGTGCCCATCTTCTTTATCACATTCTTGTTTCATTACTTCTAAGCCCGTTTTAAAGCATGTTCGCCAAGCGGTTTCAACATCGGCATCGTACCCAGAATCACACTGCCGAACCGTTTCTAACAAACTCTCAAGCCAAACATCAAAATCCTGCGGCTCTATACCAATATCTGCACTTGCATGCTTTTTCCCATACTTTTCCACCATTTTGTGCGCTTCGGTCGAGGTATCTGCCATCATAAAAAACACGATAGACCCTCTAAGCATTCTCACTTGTTGGTGCATGTCTATACCGTCAAACTTCTGTCTAAAGTTGGCGCTTTTCGACCATAAATTTTTGTAGAACAAGTCGAAAAACTCCTGATCTGAAGTACAACGTTCATAGCTATCATTAAAAACTTCAATCACGTTCATGTTGCTTTCCCCTACGCCTCAATATGAGTTTAATTTAATATCAAATAAAAGCTTCCAAATAAGGACTTTTAAGTTTCAAATCGATCAACTCACATCGATTTTCAACAAAAAGTAAAAAGTGATTTAAATAAACACCCTCTTATCAATGAAAAAATATCCATTATCATGAACCCATATTCGAGGTACGCATGGTTTTCGATGCTAGTGCATCCTCATCTGTCATCACATAAAGAGGATATAAACGTGTCCCATCAAATCATTACCGATCTAAATAACCGTTACACTGCAAAAAAATATGATGAAACCAAGCGCGTTTCTCAAGAAGACATGGCGATAATCAAAGAAGCACTGCGTTTGTCGGCGTCTTCTATCAACTCACAACCATGGAAATTCATCGTTATTGAAAGTGATGAAGCGAAGCAACGTTTCCACAATACGTTTGCAAATATGCACCAGTTTAACCAACCACACGCGAAAGCCGCATCACATACGATTCTGTTTGCTTACGATCCTAAATTTACTAAAGAGAAATTTGCGAAACGTGTGGATGCAGAAGTAACATCTGGCCACTTGCCAGCGGAGATGTACAACAACTTTATGGGTGCTTACGCTTTTGCCGATGCAAATACGGACGAAAATGGCTTCAACGGAAACTGGACAAAAGCACAAGTCTATTTGGCACTAGGCAACCTACTACACACATTGGCACGACTAGGCATTGATTCAACACCGATGGAAGGTGTCGATCCGGCTCTGATTGGAGAAGAGTTTAAAGAAGAGCTCGAGGGCCATATTTGTGAAGTTGCGCTGGCGATTGGCTACCATAAAGATGGGGAAGATTACAATCATGGTCTTCCAAAAGCACGCCTTGCAATGGATGAGGTAATTACGACTCTATAGTCGACCATTGTCTTAGCTTAGCGACTTAACTCATTGTTTAAACTAAAAAGAGCCGCATTAATGTGCGGCTCTTTTTTACTTGGTTCTGCGTCAACGTTACGCAACTTGCTCTGACTTAAAATTACCAAGCAATGCATCGTAAAGCTCATTGTCGCTTAACACACCAACCAGCTTATTATCTTCAACCATAAGCAGAGGCTGATTGCTGCGCTGTTTAAGTTCAATCGCTTCTCGCATACTGATTTCTGGGCTAACCTGAACCAGAGAGTTTTCATTAACTTCATCAAGGTTCGAAGAATCGCTCTTCCATTGAATCAACGATTTACCTTTATCCGCTAAACTTAACCCCTTGCTCTCTTGTATCACCCAAATATCTTTATCAGGGCAAATCAGAACACGCGTATCTTCGCGAACCAAATCGTCACGCATTAAGGAACGTCCCTTCAGCACATTTAATGGATTAGTGTGAGCAACAAAGTCCGCCACATAATCGTTTTCTGGAGCAAGAATGATCTGTTCTGGCTTGCCATGTTGAATCAGCTTTCCTGATTCCATAATGGCGATGTTGTTGCCGATTTTAAGCGCCTCATCCAAGTCGTGACTCACAAAAAGAATGGTTTTGTTTAGCTTTTCTTGCAGCAGAATCAATTCATCTTGAAGCTGAGCACGAATCAATGGGTCAAGCGCTGAAAACGGCTCATCCATTAACAAGATATCTGTGTCCATCGCGAACGCTCGCGCCAGGCCAACACGCTGCTGCATACCACCAGAGAGCTCGTGCGGGAATTTCGTTTCCCACTCAGACAAACCGACCATTTCGAGCTGTTCACGCGCTTTTTTACGGCGCTCAGCTTTACCAATGCCTTGCATCTCTAGACCAAACGCTACATTGTCTAACACCGTTAACCATGGCATCAATGCAAACTTCTGAAACACCATGGACACGCGGTGCGTACGAAGGTGGCGCAGCTTCTGTTCGTCACAGTTAGAGAGCTCAACCATATCGTCGCCATCTTTGATTTTCAGAGAGCCACGAGAGATATCGTTCAATCCGTTAACCGTTCGCAGCAAACTTGATTTACCCGAGCCCGAAAGCCCCATCAAGACACAGATCTCACCCTGTTTCACGTTCAGCGAAACATTATCAACCCCAACCACTTGGCCAGTTTCATCAATGATTTCTTGTCGAGACTTCCCTTGATCTAGTAGTGCTAGCGCCTGTGCTTGTTGCTGACCAAAAACGACATCAAGATTTTTAATAGTAATAGCGTCCATGATTATGCCTCCTTCTGGTTTGGTGCTTTACACAAGCGATCAAGAATGATGGCAACGAGTACAATCGCTAAACCAGCTTCAAAACCTTGCGAGATGTTTACCGTATTCAGTGCGCGTACGACTGGTTTACCAAGTCCATCAGCACCAACAAGCGCCGCAATGACTACCATAGACAGAGACAACATAATGCACTGCGTAACGCCAGCCATAATACTTGGCAATGCCGCAGGTAACTCCACCTTAAACAGTAGCTTCATGCGGCTGGCACCAAATGCTTTACCCGCTTCAAGTAGCTCCTCCGGCACTTTAATAATGCCGAGGTACGTCAATCGAATGGGTGCAGCGATAGCGAAAATGATGGTCGAGATTAGACCAGGGACAATACCTAAGCCAAACAGAACCAAGGTTGGAATTAGGTAAACGAATGTCGGTACGGTCTGCATTAAATCGAGTATTGGCCGCAACAAGGTGTATAACCAAGGACGGTGCGCCGCCATAATGCCCAACGGCACGCCAATTAATACGGAAATCGTTGTCGCTGCAAACACAAGGACAAAGGTTTCCAGCATTTCTTGCCAGTAACCAAGGTTGAGAATTGCGAGTAAGGCCAACACGATAAATACGACAAGAGGAATGCTGCGATGTAAGAACCAAGCAATTGCCGCCGTCATAATGATTGGCGCTGCAGGTGGCATCCATTTAAAAATGTCCACCACGAAAAGAATGATCGTTTCAAGTGTAATAGAGATTGCATCGAAAAAACCCGATGCATTGATGGTTAACCAATCGACGCCAGTTTCCATCCATTGGCCCAACGGTAGTTTGTTGTCCGTAATAAAATTCAAAATAAAACCTTTGTGTTAATGAAGCGGGCAAAACTGCCCACTTTCTTTTAAAAAAACGAGCTCAAATACTGCTTATTAAGCGTTTGTTTTTAAGTAGTTTGTAATAGCTGTTAGCGCATCTTGGCCATCCACCGTTTTCACGCCTTCTAGCCACGCTGCAATTTGCTCTTGGTTTGCATTCAACCATGCTTGCGCTGCTTTTGATGGCTTCTGTTTCTGGTTAAGAATCGCTTCCATCAGTTCATTTTCCATTTCTAGGTTAAACTCTAGATTTTTCACTAGCTGACCTACATTTGGACACTCAGCGAGGTAATTTTTACGTACGTTTGTGTAGACGTTCGCGCCGCCGTAGTTAGGACCGAAGAAGTCATCACCACCCGCTAGATATTCCATTTCAACGTTACTATTCATTGGGTGCGGCGCCCAACCTAGGTACACAATCCATTGATTGCGGCGTGCGGCACGTGATACTTGAGACACCATGCCAGCTTCACTGGACTCAACTAGGCTGAAATCTTTTAGGCCGAATGCGTTGCTATCAATCATTGACTGAATTAAGCGGTTGCCATCGTTTCCTGGTTCAATGCCGTAAATGCGGTCTTTAAATTTGTCGGCATGTTTTACTAGGTCAGCGAAGTTGGTTACGCCTGCGTCATAAACGTATTTTGGAACCGCTAGCGTGTACTTTGCGCCAACGAGGTTCGCGCGTACGGTTTCAACAGTACCTGCATCACGGTATTTCGCGATATCACCTTCCATCGTTGGCATCCAGTTACCTAGGAAAATGTCGATATCGCCATTAGCCATAGAGGAGTAAGTTACAGGCACAGACAGAAGATCGGTCTTCGTTTTGTACCCCAACCCTTTAAGTAACTCTGATGTAACGGCAGTGGTCGCTGTGATGTCAGTCCAACCTACATCTGCGAAACGAACCGTTTCACATTGGTTGGCGTAAGCGCCTGTTGCTAAAGTACTTAGTGCAATTGTTGAGAAGATTTTTGTCATCTTAGACATGTTGAATTCCTTGTAATGATTACTGACTTTTTCATTTTATGAGATCGAATCGAGATCTCTTTTTGGCGGATGCATTCGTTGCATCTCTTGCCAGTCCGGTGCAATCCAAACTGGTACGTTGTTCGACGTTTCTAGGGCGTTATCCAAAATCATATCCGCGGCGCGTTCTGCCACCATAATCGTTGGCGCATTTAAATTACCGTTCGGAATGGTTGGGAAAATAGAAGAGTCCACCACACGCAAGCCTTGAATACCGCGTACTTGGCATCGCTCATTTAAGACGGCTAATGGGTCATTATCTGCGCCCATTTTGCAGGTACAAGATGGATGGTAAGCACTCTCGACGTTTTGCTTCACCCATTCATCAATCTGTTCATCCGTTGTGATGTTCAGACCGGGTTGGATCTCATCCCCACGAAACTCATCCATGGCTGGCTGATTGAGGATCTCGCGAGTAAGGCGAATACAATCACGCCAATCCTGCTTATCTTGTTCAGTGGAAATGTAGTTAAACTCAATCTTCGGCTTATCATTCGGATTCGCAGAGACAACTTCGACCGACCCGCGACTTTCTGGCTTGTTAGGTCCAACGTGCACTTGGAAACCATGACCATCAAAAGCAGCTTGCCCGTCATAACGCATTGCCGCTGGCAAGAAGTGATATTGAATATTTGGCCACTTTAGTCCTTCACGAGAGCGGATAAACGCACACGATTCAAAGTGGTTAGTCGCACCAAGGCCTTTGCGAGTTAATATCCACTCAGTGCCAATCAAGCCCTTGCTCACCAAACCTAATTTGCTGTTGAGCGTGATAGGTTGTTTACAGTGATATTGGAAGTACACTTCTAAGTGATCTTGCAGGTTTTTACCTACTCCCTCCAACGAGTGTTTCACCTCAATGCCCGCTTTTTCTAATACTGCCTTAGGGCCAATGCCTGAAAGCTGCAACAGCTGAACGGAGCCAACCGAACCCGCACTCGAAATCACTTCATTATTCGCAAAACATTGCTGAATTGAACCTGACTTTTCAAATTCAACGCCGACCGCTTTCTTGCCTTCTGCACCAGTTTCTTCTAATAAAACTCGATGAACCGTCACCCTCTTCATTAGGGTGAAGTTTTTGCGTTTTTTAGCACGGCTTAAGTATGCATTAGAGGTTGAAGCGCGTACGCCTTTGTCGACCGTCATATGCATTGGGCCAAAGCCCTCTTGCTGATAGCCGTTGTAATCTTTTGTTTCTGGGTAGCCCGCTTCTTTGCCTGCATCAATAAAAGCTTGGTACAGCGGGTTGAGCTTCATATCGTTGCCGTTACATGTGCCGACTGGACCGTGATCGCCCCGATATTCATCAGCACCACCAATCCAAGACTCTGCTTTACGGAAATAAGGCAAACACGACTGATAGTTCCAGCCTTTCGCGCCTTCCTCTTCCCACTGGTCAAAGTCACAAGCGTGTCCGCGAACGTAAACCATGCCGTTGATAGATGAGCTACCGCCCAGAACTTTTCCGCGAGGACAATGAAGTTGGCGACCATCCAACCCTTGCTCTTCAACCGTCTCAAACTGCCACGCGTATTTTTCAGTGTTCATCGGGTAAGAAAGCGCTGTTGGCATTTGGATAAAAATACTTTTATCCGACCCACCCGCTTCGAGTAATAGGACCGAATTTTGACCACTTTCACTTAAGCGATCCGCTAACACACAGCCGGCCGAACCCGCACCGACGATGATGTAATCGTAGTGTTGTTGCATTTTATTCTCCTCGGAGTTAATACTAATCACCGTAGATAAGTGAGCGAAATTAGCGTAGGAAAAATGCTTGAGAACAAGGCGGAAATTTTGATAAGTAGTTAACCTACAATCAAAATTGACAACGTAGTTATCGAGCATTTTAACAAGCTAAAGTGGTCAGTTATCTACTATGAGTAGTATCATTTGTAAGGGCTTTCGAAGTCGCTTAGCTGAACCAGAACACTCTTCGTTTGCGTGTAATGTTTAAGGGTTTCGACTCCGTTTTCACGGCCAACACCTGATTGCTTGTAGCCGCCAACTGGCATTTCCGCAGGTGAGTCACCCCATGTGTTCACCCAACAAATACCCGCTTGAATTTGGTGGATCACACGGTGCGCACGAGATAGGTTTTGGGTAAATACACCTGCCGCTAAGCCATAATCGGTGCCATTTGCACGCGCAATCACTTCCGACTCATCGCGGAATTTCAGAACTGACATTACCGGGCCAAAGATTTCTTGTTGAACGTGGCTCATGTCATCATCGCAATCGACAAATACGGTTGGAGCAACAAAGTTACCATTAGCTAGGCCATTGTCTGTTACTTTGTAGCCGCCAGTCAGTAACGTCGCGCCACTCGCTTTCGCGGCTTCAATCGCTCCTAGAACTTTCGATTCATGATCTTTAGAGATTAGCGCGCCAATTTGCGTGTTCTCATCAAGCGGATCGCCGACGACTAACAGCTCGGTTCGGGCTTTAAGTTGTGCGATAAAGTCGTCATAAATACCTTCATGGACAAATACGCGTGTACCGTGCGTACAAACTTCACCTTGGGTGTAGAAGTTCGCCACCATGGCCGCAGAAACGGCATCGTTTAACTTCGCATCATCAAAAATAATCAGTGGAGACTTACCACCCAGCTCCATCGTTACTTGTTTTAGTGTCTTAGCGCTGTCACTCATGACGACTTTACCGGTGCCTGACTCACCCGTGAATGACACTTTTGCGATATCAGGATGCGCCGTTAGCATCTGTCCTACTCGGTAATCCCCTTGCACGACATTAAATACGCCATCTGGCATGCCCGCTTCTGAATAAATTTCGGCGAGCTTAAGCGCCGTTAATGGTGTTTCTTCTGATGGCTTGAAGATCATTGCGTTGCCCGCAGCCAGTGCTGGCGCCGATTTCCACATCGCAATTTGAATTGGATAATTCCAAGCACCAATACCGGCGCAAATGCCCAATGGCTCACGACGTGTATAGAAAAACTGATCGTCGCTGAGTGGCTGCTGTTCACCTTGTAGACTTGGAGCAAGACCCGCATAGTACTCAAGAACATCGGCACCTGTTGTGACATCAACCGCGATAGCTTCTTGAATTGGCTTACCAGTATCTGCCACTTCCAATGCAGCCAGCTCGTCATTACGCTCACGTAAAATGGCAACGGCTTTGTGTAAAATACGGCTGCGCTCAATCGCAGTCATCGCCGACCATGCAGCAAAACCTTTCTTTGCCGATTCAATTGCTGCTTGAAGATCGTCTTGGTTCGCTTGTTTAATGTTGGCCAATGGCTCACCATTCGCCGGATTGTAAGTGGTGAAGTGTTCACCTGAACACCCGTCGTACATCGCACCATTGATATAGTGTGCTTTCATTTCCATTTTGAAGACCTGTAACTTTTATATTTTTTCAGAATAAAACGTAAGTTGTTTTTCGAGATAATCGTTGATGATGACTCTCGCTCTTTCTGCATCAATGCCTTGCGGGTTGAGCGTTCCGCGCAGCCAAATTCCATCAATAAGTGATGCAATACCATGAGCAACCAATTCAGCCTGCTCTGCATTTAATAATGCTTTGAGTTCTTTTCTTAGGTGGGACAATAGACGTCGTTCGTTGACACGCTGCAAACGCTTGAGCTGCTCGTCATGCATTGAGTACGACCAAAACGCCAGCCAAGTCTTAGCAACTTGGTTTTCTGCCTGATAGCCGACAAAGTTACCATCAATGATGGCGTTAATTCTTTGGTGATGAGCATCACTTGGCAGCTCACGTAACTTCTGTGTGATAGTGGACGAAAGCTGACGCAAGATTTCGCGCATCGTTTCCTCCAGCAATCCGTGCTTACCACCGAAATAGTGGTTGATAATCCCCGTTGATACACCGGCTTCTTTGCTGATTAACGAAATACTCGCCGCGTGTAAACCGACTCTATCAATCACTGACATTGTCGCTTTCACAAGCTGCGGTTTTCTGATTTCAGGCATCCCCACCTTTGGCATTTTGCGTCCCTGTTATTTTTAATTGAACGGTTAGTTAAATATAAAATGCCTGAAAATTAATTCGAACTCAAATTATTTTTAAAGAAAAATGTTAGTAAAAAAGGATGAAAAGTTGAGGGTGTACGAAAAATCGCTCGGTAAGAACTTGTCGGGATAACTAGATTTCAGTTTAAGAACAAACAAACAAGAAAAACAAAATCAAACACTTAAATCTTTCTCTATTTTTAAAACGATGATGAACGAGTTGATTTTTGAACAACAAAAATCTGTGCCACAAAAAATTTATATCGACCACTAATCATTTCACCTGTACACGGTTTATTTGTACAAAGAATAGACACACTAGTTTGTTATAGTTTTGTAGACACAAGTGGCATTCGCACTTTGAAGGTGAAGGAGGCAAAAAGAGAGGTTATGTTGAACGCCATGAATATGCGATTCGATATCCTTAAGCCATTTTTAAGTAATATCGCCAAGTGACTTTAAGATGTTAGATTCAGCGTTTTATATTCGAAGCAAGGATCTCAAAGTCACTTGGCTATCAAAGTAAATGGGAGGGATAAGTTCAGATTCATCGTGCGATGAGCCTGAACTCTTGATTTCTGTTACGCTAGCGAGCGACCTTTCACGCAGTTGCGTCCGTTCGCTTTCGCTTGATAAAGCAATTTATCGGCCTGATCGCAAAGTGATTTAAAGCTCATCTCATTATCTTCAGTGGTAACGACTCCAAAACTACAGGTCACTCTCACTTCTTCTTTCTGTTCCGTAACAAAGCCATGTAGGGATAAAGCGCTACGTAAACGTTCGGCAGTAATAAGGGCGTTTTCATGGTCTGTATTGGGCATAACAACAACAAACTCTTCACCACCAAAGCGAGCAACAATGTCGTTTTCACGTACAGTTTCCTCCAACACTTTGGCAACGCCCGTTAGTACGGTATCTCCAAACACATGCCCATAGGTATCATTTACCTGCTTGAAATAATCCACATCGATTAACGCTAAAGTTACTGGCCCCGATTGTGGTTTATTTGGCACCATTTTCTGTTTATCGAGTTTGCTATCTACCCATTTATTTAAAGCTAGATAACCGTACTTAACTTGCTCGACTTGCTCAAAAACAAAGTGTTGTATTTTTTCTTGCTTAGATTGAGGTACCGGTTTCTCTTTTCGCTCACGCCTCACTTCTACTGGCTTAGTGAACCAGTCCTCTAAAAAACGGCGATTGAACAACCCTGTCAATGTGTCTGTCTTTGCGAGGCGACGCATTCTCAAACGCGAGCGATTGACGACGAGAAATACTACCGCCATCAAAAATAGAACACCGATGAGCGCAAGTAGCGCTTCACCCAATAAGTAAAAAGTACGACGGTTATTTTCTAGCTCCATACGCTGCAAAACATTGTTCCAGTTGAGATCTTCGTTCTCATATTCAAGTCGTTCCAACTCAAATAACGTCTGCTGGCGCTCAAGATTTTCAACTTCTCTTTGATTGCTAAATTGGATAAATTTATCGTGATAGTTACCGTAAGTTTCGAATGCTAGTTTAAAGTCATTGCTTCCCGCATAGGCCATAGCGGCGACTTTTAGTAGCTCCATTTGCTGTTGCTTGACGTATCGACTCTCTATAATCTCCGGCAGCATTGGCGCGATCATCGCTAAAAGTATTTCAAATTGCTGCTGCTCTAACATATATTCGGCTTGTAACAACTTAAATGTTGCCAAATACGCGCTAGACGTTTCTCTGTACTGTAAATTCTCCGCCAGCTTCAAGTGGTTAACCATCTTCTTTTCTTGTTTCGTCTCGCGATATAAAGCTGCAAGTTCAAGGTTAACTCGAAATCTAAAGCGTCCATCACCGATAATTTGAGCCAGCTTTAACGCTCGCTGATATGATGCTATCGCCTCTTCGTATTGGAACTGTGCTTTATGAAGTTTCGCTATCGTCAAAACGCTCAACAACTCATTGAACGACATACGCCTATCCCTAAAATAGCAATATGCTTGTTCCAAAAGCGCCTCAGATCGGTCGTAACCCTGAATTTTGACAAGTACGTCACCTAGCTCTAGTGCTGCACGTTCGACCAGCCCGTGAACACCTGAAGATTCAGCCGCATCCATGGACGACATAAGTGCAGCATAGGATTTTTTAAACTCACCTTGCTCATCGTAATAGCGTCCTTTTAGCAACAGGATTTCTGATTCAAGTTGCTTATCACCATTCTCACGCGATGTTTCCAACAAGCTATCCAACGCAGAAAGCGCGGTATCGATATCGCTCTTTCCAACCATAGTTCGCATCTGAATCAGCTTAAACAGGAGATACTCATGGCTCTGTGGACGCACAAGCTCCAATCCTTTTCGAACGACACTCTGACTCTCTTCTAAGCGCCCTAGCAGCTCTAAAACCGTGGCCTTGGCAAGCCAGTAACGCACCAACAGCGCTGTTGGTTGGTTTTGTAGTAAAGACTCTTCTTCTAACGCTTCAATCAAAGCTAAAGAACTCTGAGGTAATGCGTAAATTTGATTTTCGATGCCTTCTAACGACTGTAAAAACTTACCTTCCTGTTCCACCTTTTCTGTGGATGCCTGAACAGAAAAACACAGACACCCCAATAATAGAGGCATCGTCCTAAGCGAATGAAATAGTGACATTATTGCTCTTCCCTAATGGGTAGTTACTTCAGTGTAATTGAGAATTCTGATTATTTATTATTAAGACAACTGAAGGTTATTCAGTCAGCCTCATATTCCCATGTATTTTGCGCTGAATAATAAATCACCATCTTTAGATGCCGAAATAGTTTTCGGTCACAATATAACCAATGAGAGTATTTTTTACACACCAAGAATAATGATCTCGTTAGTGAGACAAAAGATCGTCTTAGTTGTGAGTTGATACATTTACATGACAAGCAATATAGAACTAACCATTCACATTAGAAATAGAATAAATTTCTATACCGTTCGATGAGATAACAGTCGACCATGCATCCAATACATTTTTCAGATAGAAGCAATAAAAGAAAGGAGAAAGTGGAAGGAAGCGGACAATCAAACTCGCTCCCCTTTTTTATGTTGCAGAGGGGGTTACATTCGCATTCCGCCATCGACTTCGAACACTCGTCCGGTCACGAATTCGTTGGTTAACACGTATTTTATGGTCGATGAAATTTCATCCGCCAAACCTAAACGTCCAACCGGAATCATTCCGATTAAACGTTCCATCGCTTCAGGTTTTATTTGGTCTGTCATGGCAGTTTTGATGACACCCGGAGCAATCGCCACTGAGCGAATTCCGAAACGCCCTAACTCTTTCGCCCACACCGTTGCCATGGTGGCTACCGCCGCTTTAGATGCTGAATAGTTGGTTTGACCAATATTCCCGGCACGCGCAACGCTGGATATGTTGATCAGAACCCCTTTGCTATCGGTGTTCAGCATTACCTTGCTCGCTTCACGGCCACACAGGAAAGTGCCTGTTACATTCACATCTAGAACAGACTGAAATTGTTCCAGCGACATCGTGTTAACCTGACCATCTTTGACTTTAATGAACATACCATCACGCATAATACCTGCGTTATTGATAACGCCATTGAGCTGCTTGAAATCTGCCTCAATTTGCTCAAAAGCAGTGCATACCTGCTGTTCGTCAGTCACGTTCGTCACATAAAAACGAGCGGTAACGCCGAGAGATTCACATTCCGCTTTCGTTTCAGCCAGTTGCTCTGAATTGAGGTCGATAAGCGCAAGATGAACGCCATGTTCCGCCAGTGACAGTGCCATTTGTTTACCCAGCCCCTGACCAGCCCCCGTGATCGCAATAACCTTATTTGCTAGATCCATACGCACTCCTTAGGCCTGATTTTGCTTTTGGTAGAACTCAAACAAGCTTGAGAAATCTTTTTGCCCGTTGCCCTGACCGTTGTGAAAATTAAACAGGTTACGAGCCAAGCTGCCCATTGGCGTCGATGTTTGACTGGCAACTGCCGCTTCCATCGCAAGACCCAGATCTTTAGCCATTAACTGGCTCATAAAGCCGCCTTGATAACCATTGCTTGCAGGCGTATTTTCCATCACACCTGGACAAGGGTTATAAAGCTCTAGCGCCCAGTTACGTCCTGAACTTTGCAACATGATGTCGGAAAGCACTTTGGGATCGAGTCCGTTTTCCATCCCTAAATTGAGTGCTTCACAGGTGCCGCTCATCAAAATGCCCAACATCATGTTATTGCAGATCTTCGCCACCTGACCAGCTCCAGCATCACCAGCATGGAAGATGTTTTTACCCATGTGGCTAAGCACCGCTTTGGCTTGAACAAAGTTCTCTTGTGAGCCGCCAACAATGAAAGTTAACGTACCTGCTGCTGCGCCCGCAACGCCACCAGATACTGGTGCATCAACAAAACTGATACCAAGTTGCGATGCTTTTTCGCCAACCAAACGAGCAGTCGTAGGATCGATGGTGGATGAATCAATCAGCAAGGTGCCTGATTCGACGCTATCTAAGATGCCATCTTGACCAAGATAAACGCTTTGAACGTGTTGGCTCGCTGGCAGCATAGTGACAACCACCTCCACACCTTGTACTGCCTGGTGAACGGAATCGGCACTTGAAGCGCCCAATGCGGTCAACTCCTCAACTGCGCTTGGGTTCAAATCAAATACTTCGACATTCAAGCCCGCTTTGAGTAGATTCTTAGCCATAGGCGCACCCATGTTACCAAGGCCAATAAATGCAATTTTGTCCATATCGTATTTCTTCCTTGTACTAAAGTGCCGCTATAGCTACCGACGATGCGGTCAGTGGGTATTCTGCTGAGTCAATTGGCGAGAAGAAGCGCTCCAAAACTTGTGGCGTTACGTCAGAAACCGTGCGATGTTGCCAAGTCGGTTGATTGGTTTTATCAATAATCAGCGCACGAACCCCTTCTCTAAAATCACCTTCTAAGCCACAACGTAGTGTTAGGTTAAATTCCATATCAAAACACGCTTTCAAAGAGAGGCTTTGATACTGCGTTAACTGCTGATAAGTGATACTGAGCGACAACGGACTGCCATAGTTCAGTGACTTCTGCGCATTGACGAACCACTTGTTATCAACGCTAGCACGGCTGATTGCATCAACAATTGACGCTAAGTCACCCGAACATAACTGCTCAATCAATTCCGCATAGGGCATCAACATCCCTTCGGTTGGCTCGTCCACGTGTACCGAACGCAGCGTAGTGGCGATTTTTTCGTTGATGTTCGCTTCACCTTTCCAACTTACCGATGCAAGCAGATCCAGCAGCACTTGCTTGTTTTCTGGCTGTGCAATCCATTGGCTTAACCCCAACGCTTTCATATCTGTTGCGTTAATTTGACAAGCAGTCAAACTTAAGAACAGTGCCAAATGTTTTGGCAACTGGTTTAGGAAGTACGTCGCACCTACATCTGGGTAAAGGCCAATTTTAATCTCTGGCATTGCAAAGCGTGTGGTCGTTTCTGCAACGCGATGGCTGGCACCCATAAATAAGCCCACACCGCCGCCCATCAAATAACCATGTCCCCACGCGATGATCGGTTTTGGATAAGTATGAATAAGATGATCACAGCGATATTCGAGGTCAAAGAAGGTTTCCATCGCTGAAAACGCAGAATCAAAATCTTGCTCTTTGTTTTCAAGTGCACGATAGATCGCTTGAATATCTCCGCCAGCACAAAACGCTTTTTCACCTTGAGCATGCAAGAATACCGCGACGACGCTGTCGTCCGTTTGCCATTCACTAAGCTGTTTGTACAACTTCTCAATCATCACGTAACTCAACGCGTTGAGAGCAGCTGGATTATCAAGCTCTAGCACACCAATAATAGAGCCATCAGCGCACTTAAGTTTTGAAACATTTACTGTACCTGTCATTTGGCCTCCGCTAGCTGTTTGTCCATTGTGGCTTGCGCTTTTGCAAGAACGCATTCACACCCTCAGTCTGATCGTGTGTATTGAACAGCTGTAAAAACAGTTCACGCTCTAAAACCAATCCAGCTGCGTGAGTTTGGCTGCGTCGACCTTGAATTAGCGTTTTGCACGCAGACACAGATTTCGGTGATTGACCTGCAACACGCTGTGCTAGCTCCATAGCCGCTTCGAGTGCTTGACCTTTCGCCACCACCTCTTCGACTAACCCAATTTTTTCCGCTCGCTCGGCCGTCACACGCTCGCCACACAGGATCATACGCTTCGCCCAACCTTCACCTACCAACGCGGTCAGGTTTTGCGTCCCGCCCGCACACGGCAACAAGCCTACCGATGCTTCAGGAAGTGCCATTTGTACTTGTTCTTCTGCGATGCGAATGTCACACGCCATCGCCACTTCCAGACCGCCGCCCATCGCGTAACCATTAATCGCTGCGATAGAAACCCCATCGAATGCAGAAAGCGCTTCAAACGCTTCACCAAATGCGAACGCCATGTTTGCTGCTTGTGATTTATCACCCGATGCAAAGTTATTAAGATCTGCTCCAGCAGAAAAGAATTTCTCGCCTTCGCCTGTTAAAACCAACGCATAAATAGAGCGATCATTACTAAGTTCAATTGCCAACTCTTTTAGCTGATTCAAAGATTCAAGCGTCCAGGTGTTTGCTGGCGGGTTACTAATCGTGAGCTTGGCAATATGCGCTTCGCGCTCTAATTTGATTTGTGCCGTCATAATCTTTCAGTCCTTTTTAATTTCTTTAGGTAAGGCTGTGTCTCGCTGACTAAAGCAGCTCAACGCCTTCCGTTAGTAATCGTCTTGCGACGATCAGACGCATGATTTCGTTGGTACCTTCAAGAATTTGGTGAACACGAACGTCTCGGAAATGGCGCTCGACTGGATATTCTTTTATGTAGCCATAGCCACCGTGAATTTGCAGCGCCTGATCGCAGACTTTAAAGCCCACATCAGTAGCAAAGCGTTTTGCCATGGCACAGTACGCACTTTTTTCTGCGTGCTGGGCATCGAGTTTAGCGGCAGCGAGTCGCACCATTTGACGCGCAGCGACCAGCTCAGTCGCCATATCAGCAAGCTTGAACTGCAACGCTTGAAATTGCGCCAGTGAACGGCCGAACTGTTTGCGTTCGTTCATATATTGCTTGGCTTCGTTCAGTGCTTGTTGCGCAGTACCGACGGAACAAGTAGCGATATTGATTCGACCACCATCAAGGCCAAGCATGGCGAACTTAAAGCCTTCTCCCTCTTCACCCAACAGATAGTCAGCCGGAATGCGGACATTTTCGAAGGTAATCATGCGAGTTGGCTGGCAGTTCCAACCCATTTTGGCTTCTTTTTTACCGTAGCTAATGCCTTCGCAATCAGCAGGAACAACGAATGCAGAAACGCCACCCGCTCCTTCACCACACGAACGCGCCATCACGACCAATACATCTGTATCACCGGCACCCGAGATAAACACTTTTGCGCCATTGAGGACAAACTCATCGCCATCACGCACTGCGCTAGTCGTTAGAGAAGCGGCGTCAGAGCCGGCATTAGGTTCGGTTAAACAGTAGGAAGCGAGCTTTTCACCCGAAATTAGATCCGCGCTAAATTGCTGCGCCACTTCGGCTTTGGCAAAGCTGGTGATCATCCACGTCGCCATGTTGTGAATGGTCATAAACGCAGTAGTCGCGGTACAACCCATAGCCAACTGCTCGAAAATGATCGCCGCATCCAAACGAGATAACCCTAAGCCACCATGCTCTGGCGGCGTATAGATGCTCAGAAAACCAAGTTCACCTGCTTGACGCAGTACGTCTTTAGGGAAATGATGGTTTTCATCCCACTCGGCCGCATGAGGCGCTAACATTTGGTCTGCAAACTGCTTTGCTACTTCGGCAAACGCGAGTTGATCTTCGTTTAATTCAAAATCCATCTTGAAGTCCTAAGGTCTAATTCGTTGCATTTGTATCCGAGCCAAGCCCACTTAAACGGTGGCGCTTGGCTAGAGGTGTCGCTAATCCAGTAATTAGCTAAGTTGAATGGTCATGTTTGGACCGCTTGGAATGTCATCTTCAAACCAACGCGCGGTGACAGTTTTCGTCTCGGTGTAGAAGCGAACCGCTTGTTTACCGTAAGCATGCAGGTCGCCGTAGAAGCTGCCTTTCCACCCAGTAAACGAGAAGAACGGCAATGGCACCGGAATCGGTACGTTGATGCCTACGTTACCTACTTCGATATTGTGTTGATACTTTCTCGCGGCAGCGCCGTTCGCCGTGAAAATAGACGTACCATTACCAAAGCGGTTTGCATTGATCAGTTCAATCGCTTCATCTAGGTCATCCACTTCCATAGTTAACAGTACAGGCCCGAAAATTTCTTCCTGATAAATCGACATGTCTGTGGTCACGTTGGTAAACAGTGTTGGCCCCACCCAGTTACCGTTCGGGAAGCCAGGTACTTGGCAATCTGTCCCGTCCAGAACACAATTCGCGCCTGACGCTTTGCCTTCATTAATCAGATTCACCACTCGCTGCTTCGCTTGAGGGCTAATCAGTGGACCATAACCGGCGGTTTCATCATCCCACGCGCCAGGCTGAACCTGAGCTAACGCCTCTTTAAGCTCTGGAATCCATTCTTTGGTTTCGCCGACAAATACGGCAACCGAAATCGCCATACAGCGTTGGCCTGCAGCACCAACTGACGCGCCAACTAGGTTATTGATGACTTGCTGTTTGTTTGCATCCGGCATGATGACCATGTGGTTCTTAGCACCTGCAAATGACTGCACGCGTTTCAGGTTGTCTGTACCTGTTTTGTAGATGTACTCACCAACGGGCACAGAGCCAACAAAAGAGATCGCACGAACAACTGGATCAGTCAGAATGCGGTCGACTTGCTCTTTGGTCCCGTGAACAACTTGCAATACGCCTTTTGGTGCGCCAGCTTGTTCAAACAGCTCCGCCAGTTTCATTGCCGTTAGTGGCACTTGCTCTGACGGCTTCAAAATAAAGGTGTTGCCACAAGCGATCGCCATCGGGAACATCCACAATGGGATCATCGCAGGGAAGTTAAACGGTGTAATGCCAGCACAAACGCCGAGCGGTTGAATGTAAGAGTAACCATCAATATTGGTCGCGACGTTCTCAACCGTTTCGCCCATCATTGAGCTACAAATGTTTGCAGCTTGCTCTACCACTTCAATTCCGCGCCAAATGTCACCCTTTGCATCCGCGAGGGTTTTGCCTGTCTCACTTGAAAGCAGTATCGCCAACTCATCGTGTTGCTCTTTTAGCAGATGTTGGTAACGCAACATCAATCTAGCACGCTCCGGCGCTGCAACTTCTTTCCAGCGTTTGAACGTTTCTGTTGCGCTGGTAATCGCCGCATTCATTTCCGATTCCGTGGCACAAGGTACTTGTGCAATCACTTCGTTGGTTGCCGGGTTAGTTACATCTAGCCATTGTTTTGAATCGGAGATGGCAAATTCACCACCGATATACTGCTTTACTTGTTCTGTCATGATGACATCCTTGTATTTTTCAGCTTGTTACTGACTACTGTTATGTAAGTGAAACTTTGTTGAGAGTGATTTAGCAGATTTCAATCGCGATAGCGGTAGCTTCGCCGCCGCCAATACAAAGCGATGCAACGCCACGCTTACCACCAGTTTGTTTTAGCGCATGAATCAAAGTGACAAGGATTCGATTGCCACTTGCGCCTATTGGATGCCCCAGCGCACAAGCCCCTCCGCGAGGGTTCACTTTGCTCTCGTCCAGTTCGAGAGCTTTCACCGCGTATTGAGTCACGACAGCAAAAGCTTCATTGATTTCCCAAAGTTCCACGTCTGATTTGTCCCAGCCCGTTTTTTCCAGCAGCGATTCAATCGCGAAGACTGGTGCGATGGTGAACTCATCAGGCTGTCTTGCATGCGTGCTGTACGCGACAATTTTGGCTAGAGGCTGAAGGTTTTCCTGACGACCAAACTCACTATCGACTAAGATCATTGCCGACGCACCATCCGAAATGGAACTAGAGTTTGCTGCGGTTACGCCGCCATCTTTGGCAAACGCAGGGCGTAAGGTAGGAATTTTAGTGACGTCGAGTTTGCTCGGTTGCTCATCATCTACAACCAAGGTTTCGCCGCGCCGACTTTTTACGTTAACAGGCACGATCTCTTCTTTGAACAAACCTTGTTCGATTGCTTGCTGCGCACGAGTCACCGACTGCTGCGCCCAGGCATCCATACTTTCACGGCTAAACTGATACTTTTGCGCCGTCTGTTCTGCAAAGACACCCATCAGCTCGCCTTGGTAGGCATCCTGCAACCCGTCATAAAACATGTGATCAAGCACTTGCTCGTGACCTAAACGGAAACCATCACGCGCTTTCTTTAATAGATAAGGAGAAGACGACATGTTTTCCATGCCACCAGCGATGACAGCATGCGCATTGCCAGATTGAATAAGGTCATATGCCAGCATGACGGTTTTCATACCCGAACCACAAACTTTGTTCAGTGTCGTACAACCAATCGATTGTGGCATTTCAGCTTTAAGACTTGCTTGTCTTGCAGGCGCTTGCCCCACACCGGCGGTTAAAACGCATCCCATCAACACTTCGTCTATTTTGTGCACATCGAGTTGGCTTTCGGCTAGCGCCCCTTGAATGGCTTTCGCACCGAGTTCCGTGACATCTGTTGAAGCTAATGCACCTTGAAAAGAGCCGATAGGCGTTCGCTTAGCGGCAACAATCCATGTTTCATTTTTCATTCCATTAACCTTTTGTTGACGTTTACGTCATAACTATACTAACATTTACGTTAACGTCAAGTTTGAGGTTATTGTTTGTTCGAGTGATTCTTTGATTTCGAGTAAATGCGAGTGATATCAAGGCTCAAGAGTGGATGTTGTTTGTTTACTTTAACGTTAACGAATTGTATATTCATGTGAATGTTATACGAAAGTCGTAAGGTTAAGGAATGAACACATTTAAGATCAGCGAGCTCGCGAAAGAGTTCGACATTACTACTCGAAGCATTCGCTTCTACGAAGATTTAGGTCTCCTAACTCCAGAACGTAAAGGCAACACTCGAATCTACAATGGTCGCGATCGAATTAGACTAAAACTGATTTTGCGAGGTAAGCGATTGGGCTTTTCTCTTGCAGATATCAAAGAGTTATTTGAACTCTACGATACCGATCAAAGTACTGAGCAGTTGAACTATATGATTCGGTTGATCGAAGAGAAGAAGGCAGCATTGCAACAGCAAGCAAACGACATTCAAGCGGTAATGATGGAGTTAAATGCTGCGCAGTTGCGATGCCAAAACACACTGAGATCCATGAAAGGCGAAAAAGTCACCTAACACCTCAACTCTGGGATGTAGGTGACGTAAAGGCAAGGACACGCAATGAAATCTACCTACTCTTCCCTGAACTTTGTTTATGACGAAAATACCGATTTGCTTCGCGAGCAAATCAATAGTTTTGCTGCAAGAGAAATTGCGCCGCTAGCGCAATCTATCGACCAAACTAACGACTTTCCAAACCATCTTTGGTCCAAATTAGGTGACATGGGTCTTTTAGGTGTGACCACCAGCGAAGAGTTTGGTGGTGCAGGCATGGGCTATCTCGCCCACGTTATCGCTATGGAAGAAATAAGCCGAGCATCCGCTTCGGTTGCGTTAAGTTACGGCGCTCACTCCAACCTTTGCGTCAACCAAATCCACCGTAACGGCACACAAGCGCAAAAAGAGAAATACCTACCTAAGCTCATCTCCGGTGAACATATCGGCGCCCTTGCTATGAGTGAACCCGGCGCCGGCTCTGATGTGGTCTCTATGCAGCTTAAAGCCGAACGTAAAGGCGATATTTTCCTATTAAATGGCAACAAAATGTGGATCACCAACGGCCCTGATGCACACACCTATGTTGTCTACGCAAAAACCGACCCAAGCCAGCACTCCAAAGGCATCACGGCGTTTATTGTGGAACGCGGATTCCCTGGATTTACTCAAGCACAAAAACTCGACAAGTTGGGCATGCGCGGCTCGAATACGTGTGAGCTGGTCTTCCAAAACTGCGAGGTCCCTGCGGAGAATATTCTCGGCGAAGAAAACCAAGGCGTGAAAGTATTGATGAGCGGCCTCGACTACGAACGTGTGGTGCTTGCAGGCGGCCCACTTGGCATCATGCAGGCGTGTATGGATATCGTTGTGCCTTACATTCACGACCGTAAACAGTTCGGTAAATCCATCGGTGAATTCCAGCTAGTTCAAGCAAAAATCGCGGATATGTACACACAAATGAATGCCGCTAAAGCGTATGTTTACGCCGTCGCTGCCGCTTGTGATCGCGGTGAAACCACACGTAAAGATTCTGCTGGCGCGATCCTCTACAGCGCAGAGCTGGCAACCAAGATGGCACTGGATGCGATTCAACTACTTGGCGGTAACGGCTACATCAACGAGTTTGATACGGGCCGTTTGTTGCGAGATGCCAAGCTGTATGAAATCGGTGCGGGCACGTCAGAAATTCGCCGCATGCTTATTGGTCGCGAATTGTTTAACGAAAGCGCCTAATCATCATACCTAGGCGGTTCGAACTCGAAACAACTTCCTTATTCAATCTAAATCTTATTCAACCTAAATAAAGACGGGTGGTGACACCCGTCTACCGAATGGAGATCGGCTATTTATGGCTTGTTTGACGACCAATATTAATACCCATTCAGAGCAGTATCAGGAAAACTACCGCTCTATGGCTTCACTTGTAGATCAACTTTATACCGTGACTGCCCAAATAGAAGATGGTGGCGGTGAGAAAGCCCGCGAGCATCAGCAGAAGAAAGGCAAACTTCCGGTACGTGAGCGCATTCTTGCCCTACTCGACCCTGGTTCGTCCTTTCTAGAAATTGGTCAATTTGCTGGCTGGGATGTGTATCCAGATTACGTTCCATGTGCTGGAGTGGTTGCAGGTGTGGGTGTGATTGACGGCACTGAGTGCATGATCGTCGCGAACGACGTGACGGTAAAAGGCGGCAGTTACTACCCACTCACCGTGAAAAAGCACTTAAGAGCACAAGAAATTGCAGAAAAATGCCAACTGCCGTGTGTTTACTTAGTCGACTCTGGCGGTGCTAACCTCCCCCGCCAAGATGAAGTCTTCCCAGATAAAGACCATTTTGGCCGTATTTTCTACAACCAAGCCCGTATGTCGGCCAAAGGCATTCCACAAATTGCGGTGGTCATGGGGCTATGTACCGCTGGCGGCGCTTATGTCCCTGCCATGTGCGACGTATCCATCATAGTCAAAGAACAAGGCACGATTTTTTTGGCAGGTCCACCTCTTGTAAAAGCAGCGACAGGTGAAGAAGTCAGTGCGGAAGATCTTGGTGGCGCAGACGTTCATTGTCGCACCTCTGGTGTGGCGGACTATTACGCAGAAAATGATCACCACGCGTTAGAGTTGGCAAGACAAGCCGTTTCTCAAATTAACCACTTGAAACCCGTTCAACTCAAGCAAAAAGCACCACAGGAACCACATTTTCCTGCCCAAGAGCTGTACGGCATCGTCGGGACCGATCTCAAAAAGCCGTTTGATGTTAAAGAGGTCATTGCCCGAATTGTTGATGATTCCCAGTTCGATGAATTTAAAGCCTTGTTCGGCGAAACCTTGGTCTGTGGCTTTGCCCATATTCACGGTATGCCGATTGGCATTGTCGCTAACAACGGCATTCTATTTTCGGAATCAGCACAAAAAGGCGCGCATTTTATTGAGCTGTGCGCACAACGCAAAATTCCTCTGCTCTTCTTGCAGAACATCACGGGCTTTATGGTCGGTCAGAAGTACGAAGCCGAAGGCATCGCCAAACATGGTGCGAAAATGGTAACTGCTGTTGCGTGTGCAGACGTGCCGAAGTTTACCGTGGTTATTGGTGGATCGTATGGCGCAGGAAACTACGGCATGTGTGGCCGCGCTTATGATCCAACCATGATGTGGATGTGGCCAAACGCGCGCATCTCCGTCATGGGTGGAGAGCAAGCGGCTGGCGTGATGGCGCAAGTGACCCGCGATATCAAAACTCGCAAAGGTGAAAGCTGGAGCGTAGAGGAAGAAGAAGCGTTCAAACGTCCAATTGCGGAGCAATATCAGACTCAAAGCCATGCATACTACGCCAGTGCACGCCTGTGGGACGACGGCATTATTGACCCTGCGAAAACCCGTGATGTTGTCGGCATTGCTCTGTCTGCTGCGCTTAATGCGCCAATACCAGACAGTAAATTTGGCATCTTCCGCATGTAGCCGGATGCAAGGCAAACCTTAACTCCTCGCGAATACCGATGTTTAAAAAGTAATGGTTAGCGAGCATTGAAATACAGACTGAAATGTCAGACAAAGGAAGTCACATGACCGGACTACTGCTTGAAAAAGACAGCAATGGCGTTGCTTGGTTGAGCCTCAATCGACCAGAGAAACACAACGCGTTTAATGATGAATTAATTGCTTCACTTATCGACACCTTGGAAAAACTTGAGAGAGACAACTCTCTACGTGCATTGGTACTAACGGCGCAAGGTAAACACTTTTCTGCGGGTGCGGATCTTGGCTGGATGCAGTCAATGGCCACCAAAACCGAGGGGGAAAATCTGCAAGATGCACAGCAGTTAGCGTTGCTCTTGCACAAACTGGATACCTTTAGCAAACCAACCATTGCTATGGTGCATGGCGCTGCATTTGGCGGCGCACTTGGGCTTATCTGCTGCTGCGATATCGCTATCGGTACACCTGAAAGCCGCTTCTGTTTGAGTGAAGTGAAACTCGGTTTGTTACCCGCGACAATCGGACCCTACGTCATTCGAGCGATTGGACAACGACAAAGCCGACGCTACTTTTTAACCGCGGAACTGATTGATGCCGAAACCGCACTATCGATGAGTATTCTTCATCAGATAGACTCTCAACCACGTGAAGCCGTCAATCGCACCATTGATCACCTGCTTAACAACGGTCCACAAGCCATGCAGGCAGCAAAAACGCTCTGCTTACGTTGTGACAATCAACCTATCGAGCATTCATTAATTGAATACACCAGCCAAGCTATTGCAACCGCCCGCGTGTCCGAAGAAGGACAAGAAGGACTGAGTGCATTTTTTGAAAAGCGCGCCGCCAATTGGAGGAATCATGTTTAAAAGAATACTGATCGCAAACCGCGGTGAAATTGCCTGCCGAATCATTAAAACCGCAAAAAGCATGGCTATAGAGACGGTTGCCGTCTATTCCGAAGCGGATCGCAGCAGCTTACATGTTAAACAAGCGGATTTCGCTGAATTCATTGGCCCCGCTCCTGCGAGTGAATCGTATCTCGATATCGATGCAATTATCGGCGCTGCGAAAAAATGGCAAGCCGATGCTATCCACCCTGGGTATGGTTTTCTTTCCGAGAACCCTAAACTGGCGAAAGCGTGCAGCGAAAATGGCATTGTTTTTATTGGCCCTCCCACCAGCGCAATTGAAGCAATGGGTTCGAAGTCGCAAGCCAAAGCCATCATGTCTGAGGCGAACGTGCCCTTGGTTCCCGGCTATCACGGCACAGACAACAGCGTAGAGCACTTATTAGCGGAAGCTGAAAAAATCGGTTACCCAGTGATGCTTAAAGCAACACAAGGTGGCGGCGGCAAAGGCATGCGAGTGGTCAACAGCGCAGCCGAAATGCCGCTGGCTATCGACGGAGCGCAGCGTGAAGCACTTTCAAGCTTTGGCGATAAGCAGCTTCTAATCGAAAAATGCATATTGCAGCCTCGCCACGTGGAAGTTCAGGTATTCGCAGACCAGCGTGGCAACTGTGTCTATCTTTCTGATCGCGATTGTTCCATTCAGCGTCGTCACCAAAAAGTAGTCGAAGAAGCACCAGCTCCCGGTCTTAGTGATGAACTGCGTAAACAAATGGGTGAAGCTGCGGTTCAGGCCGCTCAAGCGATCGACTATGTTGGCGCTGGCACGGTGGAGTTCTTACTCGATAGCCGAGGTCAATTCTACTTCATGGAGATGAATACCCGTCTGCAAGTTGAACACCCTGTCACTGAATTGATCACCGGCGTTGATTTGGTGGAGTGGCAATTCAAAGTCGCAGCTGGCGAGCATTTACCTATTTCGCAATCGGAAATCACCCACAACGGTCATTCAATTGAGCTGCGAATTTACGCAGAAGATACAGACAATGACTTTATGCCGTCGACTGGCCGCATTGATTACTTAAAAGAACCCGTATCAGACAGTAGTGTGCGCCTAGCGTGCGTACGCGTTGATAGTGGTGTTACCCAAGGCGATAGCATCAGCGAATATTACGATCCAATGATCAGCAAGCTGATCGTCTGGGGGCAAACTCGTGATATCGCTCTAAAGCAGATTAAGCAGGCGTTAACTCAATATCACGTACGTGGCGTAACGACAAACATTGGTTATCTGCACAGTATTATTTCGCAGCCAGCCTTTGCCGAGATTGAGCTCGATACAGGTTTCCTCGTAAGACATCAACAAGGCATAAATGAGCAGCAAGACGTCTCGGATTCAATCTGGCTTACATTGGCGGCGGTTGCTCGTTGGAATGATCTCATTTCAAAATCAGACAGCTCAACGTTACCCGCGCCAACCAAACGAGGTTTTAGACTGTCAGTTGACAACGTTTACCGATTTAACTTCACGGATGCCAATGCCAACCATCAGGCACGTTTGCAACAATCATCGCAAGATACAGGATCTCACTTCACTGTCCGATGCGGCGAGGATCTGCATCAGGTCATCCTGCTTGAAAGTGACAACCAGTTTATCGTCGATATTGATAATGTGCGTTACACCTTTAATGCACTTAGCGATGAACAAAGAACAACACTATTTTATCTTGGTCAGCAGCGCACGTTCGCTCATCAACCTAACTTTGACTCTGCAAAAGATGTAGATGATGAACTAAGTCCAACCGCACCACTCAACGGCATAATTTCAGCAGTTATGGTGGCTAAAGGTGACGAAGTGGCGGCGGGCGATCCGCTTTTGGTACTCGAAGCAATGAAAATGGAATACACCATCACGGCTCCGGTAGCAGCAAAAGTCGACGAATTGTTTTATCAGCACGGGGACCAAGTACAGCACGGTTCCATCCTGCTGAATTTGGCTTTGATATCGGATAACGTCAGTGAAGATAAGGAGCGCGAATATGCTACCAGCGAAGGTTAATATCGTCGAAGTCGGCGCTCGTGATGGTCTGCAAAATGAAACGTCAGTGACGCTGGTTGATAAAATCCGTTTGATTAACCAACTAAGCAGCAGTGGCTTAAAGCATATTGAGGCGGGATCTTTCGTCTCTCCAAGGTGGGTGCCTCAAATGGCCGATTCCGATCAGGTGTTTGCTGGTATCTCAAAAAAGCCTGAAGTGGTTTATAGCGCGCTCACACCAAATCTCGCAGGGTTAGAACGTGCGCTGGAAAGCGGTGTAAAGCGAATTGCGGTGTTTGGCTCCGCTTCAGAAACGTTCAGCCAGAAGAACATCAACTGCAGCATTACCGAAAGTCTCGCTCGATTTGAACCCGTTATCGAATTGGCGAACCAGCACAACATTCCTGTACGCGGGTACTTGTCTTGTACCATGGTGTGTCCATATGAGGGAGTAATAAAGCCAGAGCAAACTACCAAGGTCGCCAATACGTTGTTTGATATGGGATGTTATGAGATTTCGCTCGGTGATACTGTCGGTAAAGCAACGCCTAATCGCGTTATCGCCATGCTGGATTCGTTGTTAACGCTACTGCCAAAAGACGCGCTCGCAGTACATTTTCATGACACTTATGGACAAGCATTAGCCAATATCTACCAAGCCTTGTTAATGGGCATCAACACCATTGATAGCGCAGTAGCGGGGCTCGGCGGCTGCCCTTACGCGAAAGGAGCCAGTGGCAATGTTGCAACGGAAGATGTACTTTATCTGTGTGAGCAACTTGGGATTGAAACAGGCGTTGACCTTGGCGTCATCAATGAAGCGGGTTGGCAAATTTGCCGTGCGTTAGGAAAGTCTCCTGCTTCTAGGGTCGCATTAGCTCTGGGCGATCCGTATAGCTTGTAAATCATCAACAACCAATCAGGTAATGTATTTAAACGGGCATGCAGACGTACGTGCCCGTTTTTTATTGTTACTCATAAAAACCTTAACGCTCAACGGTCTTCATCACATTAATTAGTGCCTGATTTCAGCTACAATTTAGTTTCAAAGCGAACATATAAAACAGGATCAGGTAAATGCTCATAACATTTCGTTGTCGAAGCCACTCAAACGTCACAATGTTTGGTGATATTGCATTAGATATGCTCAAAATGATGGGTCACAGCGGCACGGTGCCGGGATCAATTTCCGCTCAAGATGTTCCTGACGCGTTATCAAGATTAACTTCTGCTCTATCTGCGAAAAATGCAGCTGAAGAAAACCTCCCTACTGATGTAGACGAAGAGGAAGAACAAGCAGAGCCCGCGGTAAGCCTAGGACGCAGAGCGTTTCCACTGATTGAGTTGCTAAAATCAGCAATCAAAGAAGAATGCGAAGTCATGTGGGACAACCAATAACGCCTTCAAACTGGTTTCTAGCGAGGTGAATCCGTGTTGTGACCGCCTCGCTATGGTTACTCGACACCAAGATAAGAACACCAATACCGCTTATCGCCCTATCCGTTTCTCTCCCTAGACAACTTGATTTGCCCATCAATGTGCACATCTCGTTGTGGAAACGCGATTTCAATGCCGTGCTTTTCGAAAGCTTCGTAGATTTCAAAACGCATGGCACTTGCGACCGAGCGAATACCGCCCTCAACCGTTGAGTTAATCCAAAAATAAGATTCGAAGATCAAAGCATTGTCACCAAAGTCTTGAAAAAACACATCTGGCGCTGGCGAACTCAGAACTTGCGCTTGCTGCGAAGTCACTTCCGCCATTAAGGCAGCAACCTGTTTGACATCGCTCCCATACGCGACGCCGACGACGACCGAGCCACGAACTAATCTGTCGCATAACGTCCAGTTGATCACCACGTTCTCAATCAACTGACTGTTGGGTATGAGCATATGAACACCATCGGTTCGTCTGATTCTCGTTGAACGTGTATTTATTTGCTCGACAGTGCCTTTGGCGCCCTCAACCTCTAAAAAGTCCCCAATTCGAATTGGCTTTTCACCAATCAAAATCCAGCCACTTATGAAGTTGTTAATGATGTTTTGCGCACCAAAACCGAAGCCGATAGCGATGGCACCAGACAGAAAGGCAAACGCGGTAATTGGCACATTGATCATCGAAAGTGTGGTCATAAAAATAATGGCGAGAGCGATGACAAATAATATCCGTTTAACCAAATGAATCACGTTTGGGTCTTTCCCCGATGAGGACATTCTTGACGTAACGGTTTTGATCAAAATTTTTGATAACCATAAAGCGACAATCACCCATGTCGGCACCATCAATATCGCCCATAACGTGATAGGTTGTTCGTTAAAGGTAAACAGCGTTGTTTCTAAAAATGAAATGACCCGTTCGAACATAAAGTGTTCACTCTTGATTCATCGTTGCCAGCAAGCCAGAGCGCATAAGTCTTAAATTTTTAGGTCAATCGATAGCGCAAGCGGCTCAACTAAGTTCTTCTTATTAACTATATTGTAATCTACGTAAAACGCTTCGAGTGGTTTCCCACTTTGGCTTCAACCGATTAAGCCATTTAGGGAGCACGTCTTTGTGAACTAAACGAGCCAATCAACCAACTGGATACGCAAGGCAAATCAGTGATAACTTTCTGATTTTTAAGCGTCAAATTTTCACTTCGAATCACTCTCACTTATTATTATGCACCTTATTGCAATTTATATTGATGGAATGATTGTTATGTCAGAACTGACTCGGATGCGCTCTGGAGAAACCTATAATTGTCTGGATGAAGAACTAAAGCTAATGCGCGCCAAAACTGCGCAGCTTGTCTTCCAGTTTAACCACGAGCCAAACCCAGATATCCGTAGACAACTATTGGCGGAAATGGGCGTCCAATTAAAAAACAGCGCCTGTATAGAGCCACCGCTACAACTTACCTACGGTTGTCACTTGTCCATCGGAGAAAACACCTACATCAACTGGGATGCCATTATTCTGGACAATGGGCAGGTTGAGGTTGGCGCGAACGTCATGATTGGGCCTAGAGTGCAAATTTACACAGCCGCTCATTCACTCGATACACAAAGACGCTTAGCCGGAGATGAGATCGCCAAACCGGTAACAATTGGCAATAACGTTTGGATTGGTGGGGGCGCAATCATACTGCCGGGCGTGACCATTGGCGATGAGGCCGTCGTCGGCGCTGGCTCTGTCGTAACCAAAGACGTTGCGCCGGGCGATCGAGTTGTTGGAAATCCGGCGCGCTCCATTAAACCAAAAAACTGAAGAAAGTCGCTATTTCGCCAAATGCTCGCGAATAATATTAGCGAGCAGATTGAGAGCATGAACATATCTGTCATTGAGCTCAAAAGAAGCGTTAAGACGAATACAGTGATCGTATTGTTCTGTCAGGCTGAACATCTTTCCCGGTGCGATGCTGATATTACCTTTTAGCGCTTCTCGATATATCTGCAAGGCATCAATATGCTTGGGAAGCTCTAACCAAATAAAGTACCCACCGCTTTGGCTTAACACTTTGACTGCTTCAGGTAACAGCTCACTAAGCAGAACCGTCATCTTACTTTTACGTTCAAACAGCTTTTTCCGTAACTGCTTCAAATGAGATTCATAATTGCGGCTTGTTAAATAGTGCACCAATGTCATTTGCACTGGTGCACTCGTCGCTAATGTACTCATTAACTGTAACTTTTGTACCTCTAGCGCCCGCTTTCCCGCCGCAACCCAACCAATACGTAGCCCTGCGATTAACGATTTTGAAAACGAGGAGCACAACATGGTATTGCCCGTGTCATCAAACATTCTTAGTGGGTAAACCGAGTCATTCTCGGCATGCAGTTCGCTGTACACATCATCTTCAATCACTGGCACGTTATATCGCTGTGTCAGCTCAATCAGCTTTTGTTTTTTCTCGTTGGTGAGCGTAAAACCCAGAGGATTTTGGAAGTTCGACATCAGCCAACATGCTTTCACATCGTGTGTTTGCAGCGCTCGTTCCAATGAGTCTAGGTCAATGCCCGTGACTGGGTCTGTTCTTACTGAGAGCGCTTTCAAACCTAACCGCTCTAAGGATTGCAATGCACCATAAAATGCAGGCGACTCCACAACCACCCAATCTCCCGGTCTTGTGCAGGCTTGCAAACTGAGCGTTAACGCCTCCAGCGCGCCTGCCGTAATGACAATTTCATCGGGTGAAATTTCAATGCCTTTCGCAGCATAACGCTTCGCGATGATGGTGCGTAATTGCTCGTTTCCCGGCGGTAAGTTATCAAAGGTGGTGGAAATCGGCATATTGCGAGCGGCTGCGCTCATCGCCCGATTCACGTGATATCGTGGGTACAAACTTGGGTCTGGATAGGCAAAGCCAAAATTGATCATGGATGGATTTTTACTCGCCTGCAGAACATCAAAGATAAACTCATTGATGTCTACCTGCTCAGTCCACGAAACCGCGGCTGGCGCTTGGGGTTCATTTGAGCTCTTAATATTGGGCGCGACTCGATAACCAGATCGCGGCTGTGACGTGACCCAGCCTTGAGATTCCAGAATTTGATACGCGTGCAACACCGTCATCAAGCTCAAACCCGAGTGTTCAGATTGGCGACGCAGCGAAGGCAGCTTGTCACCCGGATGCCATATCCCCGATTTTATCTGCCTTTTAAGCTGTTCCACTAACTCTTGATACTTCGCCAAACGCAAATCCCCTTCCATAAAGCCGAATTCAAAATAATAACACTTCAATATTTAATCTGTTATAGGTTTATAGTCACTGTCTGTACCTACTTCCCTCATTCCGCTCCTTTTAAAATAGCTCTCTCATAAAACTTAAAAGATCAAAGGAAGTTTAATGTTTGGCCTCGACGCATTTATGCTTGCACGGATACAGTTCGCCTTTACGGTATCCTTTCATATTATTTTCCCCGCTATCACCATAGGTTTGGCCACCTATCTCGCCGTGCTGGAAGGCTTATGGCTAAAAACACGTAATCCCGATTACCAAAAGCTCTATCACTTCTGGTCGAAAATTTTTGCGGTTAACTTTGGAATGGGTGTTGTATCTGGTCTTGTCATGGCCTATCAATTCGGCACCAACTGGAGTGGTTTCTCCGACTTCGCTGGTTCTATCACAGGCCCATTACTGACTTATGAAGTGTTAACGGCTTTCTTTCTCGAAGCCGGATTTCTTGGCGTAATGCTGTTTGGGTGGCGTCGCGTCGGCGAAAAGCTGCACTTTTTTGCAACCTCGATGGTGGCGTTAGGAACGATCATTTCGACGTTCTGGATTCTCGCCTCCAACAGTTGGATGCAAACGCCACAAGGCTATGAAATTGTCGACGGACGTGTGGTGCCAACCGACTGGTTTGCTATCGTTTTCAATCCTTCATTTCCTTATCGTTTGGCGCACATGAGCGTCGCGGCTTTCGTCAGTTCAGCACTCTTTGTAGGCGCGTCAGCCGCTTGGCATTTATTGAGAGGCAATCAATCGACTGCGGTAAAAACCATGTTTTCGATGTCGCTCGGGATCTTAGTGTTCCTTGCGCCACTCCAAGCCGTGATTGGCGATGTGCACGGGCTAAACACTCTGGAACACCAGCCCGCCAAAATCGCTGCCATCGAAGGACATTGGGATAACAGCGATGGCAAACCAACCCCATTGATATTGTTCGGCATGCCAAACATGGAACAAGAACGCACAGACTATGCCTTAGAAATTCCTGTTTTAGGAAGTTTGATCCTACGCCACAGTTTAACTGAGCCAATCCCGGCGCTGAAAGACTTCCCGAAAGAGGAACGACCGAACTCACCTATCGTCTTTTGGTCATTTCGAATCATGGTCGGGCTAGGACTTCTGATGATTTTTCAGAGCTTCTACAGCATATGGTTACGAAAAAAGAACACGCTTTATACTTCGCGTTGGTTCCTCAAGTTTTCATTGTTTATGGGGCCATCTGGTCTTATCGCAATACTCGCTGGCTGGTTTACGACAGAGGTTGGTCGGCAACCTTGGGTCGTGTATGGCGTACAAAAAACGCGTGATGCGGTTTCTGCACACGGAGACCTACAAATGAGCATCAGCCTGCTGTGTTTCCTTGTTGTATACAGCTTGGTATTTGGTTTTGGTTATTACTACATGATCCACCAAATCAAGAAAGGCCCCGATGCAATCGAACACGATGAGCACGACATGACGACCGTTTCAGGTCGCATTTAGAATTTGTCACAAAGTGAAGGTAGAAAATATGCATTTTGATTTATCCGTGATTTGGTTCGCGATCATCGTTTTTGCCACTTTGATGTACATCATCATGGACGGCTTCGATTTGGGTATTGGAGTACTGATGCCCTTCATCAAGGATGAAAAGCAAAAAGACGTCATGGTCAACAGTGTCGCACCTGTTTGGGACGGTAACGAAACTTGGATTGTACTTGGAGGCGCATCTCTATTTGGCGCTTTTCCGATGGCTTACGCTGTGATTATTGAAGCGCTAACCATCCCTTTAACGTTGATGTTGATTGCTTTGATCTTTCGTGGCGTCGCGTTTGAGTTTCGCTTTAAAGCATTGGAAAGCCACTTAAAGTTCTGGGATCGCTCTTTTATGGTCGGCTCGATTTTAACCACGTTTTTCCAAGGCATCGTTGTTGGCGCGGTAATTCAAGGCTTTGCGGTGGAAAACCGCGTCTTCGTAGGTAGCCAACTCGACTGGCTCAGCCCTTTTCCCATCTTTTGTGGTTTGGGTTTAGTCGCAACGTACGCGCTGCTTGGTAGCACATGGCTCATCATGAAGACGGAAGGTGAACTGCAAAACACGATGTACCGCTTCACTAACAAAACACTACTGGCAATGATCTCCGCATTAGTCATTGTGAGCGCTTGGACTCCACTTGCTTACCCTGCCATTGCGGAAAGATGGTTTTCTCTGCCTAATTTGTTCTACTTACTGCCCGTACCTGTCATTACTGGGCTGGTATGTTTGAAGATTGCCGACTCCGTTAAAAAGCGTAAAGAGCGCAGCCCTTTCGTGATGGCATTGGTGATCGTGATTCTCGGGTTCGCTGGGCTTGGCATCAGTATCTGGCCAAATATCATTCCTCCTAGCATATCAATATGGGAAGCAGCGGCTCCTGCAAGCAGTCAGCGCTTTATGCTCGTTGGAGCAGTGATCATCATCCCGATCATTCTGGCTTACACCTTTTGGAGTTACTACGTCTTCTCCGGAAAAGTAAAAGAAGGCGAAGCGTACCATTAACGAGTTGATAAGGAGTGAGTATGAAAATCAAAAATTGGTGCCGCCAATGGGCTTGGATGGTTGGAATTTGGGTCGTTAGCGTCGCTGCATTAGGGTTAGTGTCTATGTTATTTCGCGTCATGATGACCGCTGCCGGGTTAAAATCTTAGCTCGGCACTTTTAAGTCAATAAAAAATGGATGCCTCTAGATCTTGTGTAAGAGCTAGAGGCGTTTGCATTCAAGTCCGACTTTTCACGTGTGCAGACAATACGATCGTAGATTCTAAACCGCGAGCCACTTCAAAATAACCACCAGCACGAGATAGCTGACGAGCCGTCAATTTTTCTTTGCCTAGCTTTTCAAACCAATAAGGCGCCAATGAGCACTGAGCCGAACCTGTGGCAAGATCTTCTGAAATACCGATTTTAGGTGCAAAGTAACGCAGCACATAGCCACTATCAGAACTTTGAGCCGTCACGATGACCGCATGAAACTCATCAATTTTAATCAGCTCATCAAAGTTAGGTTGATAGAGAACAACATCATCTTCGGACTCGAGAACAACAACCAAATCACGCGTTGTAAAAGCATCTACGGGGCGATTGGAAAAACCTGAAATATCCAAGGGGATGGCATGAGGCTTGGCTTGCCAACTTGGCATCACGATCCTGTACATTCCATCAAGTTCAGTAACGGTAATATGGCCATACTGGCTTTTTAGAATGATCTCATTCTGATGATAGTTGGAAATGATTGCAGCGCCTGCGCCCAAACTTCCGTGTCCGCATAGGTTGATCTCTCCTTCTAGGCTAAACCAGCGAATGTGGTAGTCAGTGCCAGACCGAACCACAAATGATGTGACAGGTTGAGCGACCTGATGAGTGATTTGAAGTAATTCAGAATCACTCAGCCAGTGATTTAGTTCGACAACGCCACATGGGTTACCTTGAGCTAACTCATCACAAAATACATCATATATTTGTGCTTTAATCATCCATCACCCTTGCGGTTTAACCATGCATTAAATCAAGGTCCTCGTCATTATCATCTCGATAAAAACGAGAGTTCAGCTATCAAGTCAACTTGATGTAGGTAATATATACGACAACAGAGTCGCAATCTTCAGTAAGTTTTGTTCGTTGGGTACAATCGACAGGTTATATGACAAAGCTTTAAGCCTCAACATGACCGATGTGCATGGCTACTTTTAGCGCTTGTTTATTGAGATTAGATGCCTCCCAAGCAACGACAACACGACTGGTTAGGGGGATATCATCAATCTCGGCGACTGTCGCGGAATCATCGAGATGTTCAGCCAGTGAGCGCGGAACGAGAGCAATACCTAACCCAGCCTGCGCCATGGCAATCGTCGTACGAAGTTGCGGTGCTGCGAACTGTGGTTCGAGCCTTACTCCTGCGTCGGCAAAAAGTGTACTCATGCCATCAAACAGTGCGGGTCCAGTCTCTCGTGGAAACAGTAAAATTTTATGGCCTCTCAACTGTTTCATCTGGATACAGGGATATTTTGCCAGTTCGTGCCCCGCCGGAATCACCGCGACAAACGGGTCGTTAAACAACACCTTGTGCTCAAAAGGCTCACTGGCGTAACAGGGTAGCCGCATGATTGCGAGATCAAGTTGTTTGCTTTTTAACTGAGTGGCAAGCTCTGGCATTGACAGTTCCGCCGTCTGGAAGTGAACCCCATTCTCTTGAATTCGCCCCACCCTCTCTAATACCTTAATGCAAGTTGATGTTGACGTTGCGAACGCGATTTTAACCTGCGTATTTTCACCACGGGCAATCTGTCGAGCTTTTGCTTTAGCGCGTTCCACATCAGCAAGAATATTTACCGCATCCGTATAAAAGACTTGCCCTGCATGGGTCAGCTCTACTCCTCTAGACAAGCGCTTAAATAGGTCTACGCCAAGCTCGTGCTCTAACTTTTTGATTTGTTGACTTAAAGGAGGTTGCGCAATCCCTAGCTGTTCAGCTGCTCGGGTAAAGTGACGAGTCTCGGCGACCGCGACAAAATACTTCAGGTAGCGAAATTCCATATATTTTCCATATCAAAATAAATCTTTTTTATATTGGATTTAGCACCGTGTAGAAGTCAATCTAAATATACTCTTCATTGCATAACTGGTCTTACTCATGCGTGGATTTTATAACCCTCTATGTGCTTGTTCGCTTGAAGTAGCGAAAGAATTTTCTGAATACCATCACGTTACCGGAGATGGTGAGATTTATCAGACTTCGTTAATGAGTGCTTTGATCGCTGGTGTTTACGAAGGCTCGACAACCATAGAAGAACTGCTAAAACATGGGGATTTTGGTTTAGGTACGTTCAATGAATTGGATGGTGAGTTGATTGCGTTTGATAAGGAAGTTTTTCAACTCAAGTCGGATGGCTCCGCAAACCCGGCAGACCTGGCGCAAAAAACGCCCTTTGCTGTCATGACTTTTTTTAAGCCTGATATCGAGCTGCCACTAACATCGCGCATGTCACGTCATGAAGTCCATAGCCTCATAGACGACATGGTTCCAAGCGATAACCTATTTTGCGCAGTGCGCATTGATGGCGTTTTCGATTCAGTTCGTACTCGTACCGTACCTAAACAAACACGCCCTTATCGACCAATGCTTGAAGTGGTCAAAGAGCAACCAACATTCCGCTTCACGCATAAGCAAGGCGTGGTCGCCGGCTTTCGCAGTCCTAAATATACGACTGGCATCAATGTGCCCGGCTATCACGAACACTTTATTACTGATGACCGCCAAGGAGGTGGTCATATTCAGGATTACAGCATTTCGTCAGGGTTCCTCCAGATTGGCAAAGTCTCGCGGCTAGTGATTGATACCCCGGTATCGACAGACTTTCTCAACGCCAATTTGGCTCCGGAAGATATAAATACCGCTATAGAAAAGGCGGAAAAGTAACAAAGTCAGGCAAATAATAAGGACAACAAATGCAATCCAAATCTTCAAATAAGAATGGAGCTCAGTTGATCGCTCAACAGCTAGAGTCTCTCGGCATTAAGTACATATTCGGTATTCCCGGTGCAAAAATCGATCGACTGTTCGATGCGATTGAAGACACTAACATCCAAATGATTCCGGTACGCCACGAGGCTAACGGCGCATTTATGGCGGGCGTTATGGGAAGACTAACCGGCAAAGCAGGCGTCACCATGGTTACGTCAGGTCCAGGCTGTGGAAATCTAGTTACGGGGGTGGCAACAGCAAACTCCGAAGGCGATCCGCTGATTGCTATCGGTGGTGCAGTGAAACGAACTGACCAGCAAAAACAAACACACCAGAGCATGGATACCGTCAGTATTTTTCGCTCTATAACCAAGTTCAGTGCTGAAGTGCAGCATGTGGACGCCGCAAGCGAGATCATGGCGAACGCGTTTCGTATCGCAGAGTCAGGTCGTCCTGGGGCTTGCTTTTTGAGTCTCCCCCAAGATGTTTTATCCGAGCAAACCCAAACGGACATTATTGTCCCCTCGCCTTACACACAGCCTGGTTGCGCAGACATCGCAGCAATCGAAGAAGCGGTCAGTCGAATCAGTAAAGCAAAGCGCTGTGTGGTTTTACTTGGCCTTCACGCGAGCCGCAGTCAAAACGCTGCTGCTATCGCCCGATTTCTTCAAAATACGCAGCTACCCGTTGTCGGCACTTACCAGGCCGCCGGCACGGTAGACATCAATTACTATCATCACTTTGCTGGGCGTGTCGGTTTGTTTAATAACCAACCTGGCGATGTTTTACTGCGGGACGCCGATTTAATTCTCACCATCGGCTTTAGCCCAATAGAGTATGACCCTGAGCTTTGGAACAGCCACCGCAACCCAGTGATTCACCTCGATATTGAACCAGCAGAATACCAACTTAATTATCAACCTTGTGTTGAAATCGTCGGAAACATTGCGCAGTCATTAGACAAAATGGGCAGCTATATCTCTGAATATGCTCGCCTTTCCCCAACGGCACTTTCAGTACTGGAAGAGGTAGCACTGCAACGGCAAGTGATCAAGACCTATCCCAATGTCTATAACAAGCAAGGGTTTCATCCACTGGCGCTAATTAAAGCCATGCAATCTATCATCACACCAGATACCACGCTATGCCTTGATATGGGGAGCTTCCACATCTGGATCGCTCGTTACTTAAGCTGTTTTCGAGCTCGCCAAATGCTGGTGTCTAACGGCCAACAAACGATGGGCGTTGCACTGCCATGGGCCATTGGTGCCAGCCTACTAAAACCTGGTAGCAAAGTGGTATCGATATCAGGAGACGGCGGTTTTATGCAATCGAGCATGGAGTTAGAAACCGCGGTTAGACTGAACTGCAATATCGTCCATATTGTGTGGGTTGATAACGCCTACAACATGGTAGAAATGCAAGAGATCAACAAATATCAGCGCTGCTCTGGTGTGAAATTTGGACCAATTGATTTCAAGGCGTACGCCGAATCATTTGGCGCGAAAGGCTTCGCAGTGACTAGTCAACACGAATTACTACCGACATTGAATAAAGCCATGGATGTTGAAGGACCAGCAGTGGTGGCTATCCCCGTAGATTACAGCGACAACGACAAACTGATGTTGCCGCGCACAGAGAAAAATCAAGATCCCGTTTTTGTAAGTTTCGAAGGAGAAATCGCATGAGAGGATTAAAAAATAAAGTCGCACTCGTGACTGGCTCTGCCAATGGCATTGGTTTGGCCATCGCAAAACGTTTGTATGAAGAAGGCGCAAACGTCGCTCTTGCCGATTGGAATGAAGAGCAGTTGGCAAACGCCGTTGAGGGCTTTGATAAACAGCGTGTGTCGGCACATTCCATTGATGTTTCTGATCCAGACAAAGTCGCAGCACTGATTTCTGATGTTGTTACCCGTTTCGGTAAACTGGATATTTTAGTAAACAATGCTGGCGTACATGTCCCTGGTTCCGTGATTGAAGGTAGTGTGGAAGACTGGAAGAAGATCTCTGGTGTAAACATTGATGGTGTTGTTTATTGCGCGAAGTTTGCTTTGCCTGAACTCTTAAAAACGAAAGGTTGTATGGTAAATACCGCGTCCGTTTCCGGTTTGGGTGGTGACTGGGGTGCCGCATTCTATTGCGCGAGTAAAGGCGCAGTGGTGAACCTTACCCGAGCGATGGCATTGGACCATGGTGCGGATGGGGTAAGAATTAACGCCGTATGCCCAAGTTTAGTAAAAACCAACATGACAAACGGCTGGCCGCAGGACATCCGCGATAAATTCAATGAGCGCATTGCGCTTGGCCGAGCAGCCGAACCTGAAGAAATTGCGTCTGTCGTGACTTTCTTGGCAAGTGATGACGCATCTTTCATTAATGGCGTAAACCTACCTGTAGACGGCGGTGCCACCGCATCAGATGGTCAGCCTAAAATAGTGTAAGCATGAAATAGACAGATCAGTAAGAGACGTTCTACTACCTTTCGGATCGATGCTGATCTGTCGCTTTACGCTCTGAGCACACAACCCATGCCAGCAATAAACTCAACCACTCAACCGCTGTTAGAGATATCTCAACAACTTAAACCAGCAACGAGAAATTAATGTTTCACACAAACCGACAAACTATGTGAGCATTCCATCAGGCATAGAGTGAAGACTTATGTATCAGCGATTCACAAAGAACCAGACAGTTTCCGCGAATACTTTCTAAAGAAGTCTCAGTGACGACTAACGTTTCTGCCACACCATCCATTGCTCTCTGCCTTTAAAAACCTCAACACTGTTTGCCACCACTGAGGACTTCACAAGTTCAAACGTGGGCTCTAGAAAAGCTGCCAACTCCCCACTTCGCAAACAAAATGGAGGGAAGCGAGAGTGGTAATCATCATCTATAACGAAATAACCAATTAACAAACCGTCTCTTGGCAGCAATTTATCCACCATAGAGAAATATTCTGACCACATGTCTCTCGGTAGTGCTGCGAGAAAGGCCCGCTCGTAAATGACATCAAACGATTGAAAAAAATCGGCATTAAATACATCACCCAATACGACTTTATCTTTGTAGTTACCTAACGTTGATTGCGCCATTTTTACCGCTTCTTGGCTATAATCCATCGCGATCACGTCATGCCCATATTGAATAAAAGTGCTCAGTTCATAAGCGGCACCACACCCAGGAATAAACACTGACTGGCCTACATGAAGTGAATTGTCGAGATAGTCCTTGAGTTCTTGAGGTGTCGATTGGGCATCCCAAGGCATAGTGCCTCGGATAAACAAATCATCCCAGAATTGTGTGTTAATCATTGGTGCCTGTTTCATTTACCCGCTCCCTGATTGCGGTAGTAAAAAATAAAGGGATACGCAGCGCAATGTGGTATCCCTTTTCTAGCCTTTTGTCTGACGTTGTTAGTTTTTTATGACAACCACTTTCTACTGCACTTATGCCACCAATGAGTTAACTGCGAAGATCATTGATTAACGGCTGCTCCGCTTGGTTCGGTACAAACTGGACATTGCCTTTCAGTTTAGTGACAGACTGGAGTGTTGCTTGAATGTCCTCTGCTGATACATGCACATCATGACAACAGAAAGTAATGGCATCGTTGAAGCCATCGCGTTCAATTTTCAAGGAGCCTTTAATATCGTGGCGACGACAGACTTCTTGGATCTGATGCGGATAAACAAACAGCCCTTTTACTTTCACCGCAGAGTCTGCTCGTCCCATCCAGCCCTTAATTCGTGCATTCGTGCGTGAAGAATCAGAACTAATCTCTAGATATGCCGATAAATCTCCCGTTGCGTAGCGAATCAGCGGGAACTTCTCATCAAGCGACGTTACAACGACTTCACCGACTTCTCCCGGTTGTACAGGAACACCATCAGGATCAACGATTTCAACAATAATATCTTCGGCAATCACTAATCCTTGTTCACCAGACACTTGATAAGCAATCAAACCAAGCTCTGCACTTGCGTAGGCTTGAAAGACTGCAATGCCTTTTTCCTCAAACATCTGTTGCATGTCTGCTGTAACCGCTTCACCAGAGACCAGAGCTTTCTCAAAGCTAGGCAGCTCATTGTATTTCTCTTGGTACTTTTGTAGCAACGTCAGCAAATACGAAGGTGTACCAGTGTAACCATTAGGTTGAAGCTGTTTAACTGCCTCTATTTGCGCTTCGGTATTGCCTACTCCAGCCGGAAATACCGCACAGCCACAAGCCCTTGCGCCACCATCCATAATAAATCCGCCAGGAGAGAAATGGTAAGAGAGCGTGTTATGCACTAAATCACCCGCACAGAACCCAGCAGCGTGAAACGCGCGCCCCATACGCCAGAAATCGACCTCATCCGTTTGAGCCTCATATAAAGGCCCAGGAGACTGAAAAACACGCGCCATTTGACCAATGGCAACGCTATTTAAGCCACCAAACGGCGGTTTAAGTTGCTGCTGATTAGGCACGTTGAACTTACGTGTAATCGGGAACTGAGCAAGCCCTTCACGATTGTTTGCCAATGTAGGATCAAACTCAGAAAAATGCGCTGCGTAATGTTCGCTATTGGCTTTCGAATTTTCAATCAGCGCTGGCAGACGTTGAAACAGCGACTCTTCTCGCGCCTGCGGAGACAACGATTCTTTCGCATCAAATAGTTCGTTCATCCTTGCTCCTTACAACCAACGCTTACGACGTTTGTAAGATTTCAGATTCTTAAAGCTCTTGCGATCTTCATCGCCTCCGCCAAGGTAGAATTCTTTTACGTCTTCATTGTTTAACAGTTCGTGCTTGCTGCCATCCAGTACGATTTTGCCTGATTCCATGATGTAACCGTAATCGGCCGCTTGAAGAGCGAAGTTGGCATTCTGTTCAACCAAAAGCATGGTAATACCTTGCTCTTTGTTGATCTTGTTAATAATGCTGAATACTTCTTTAACTAGCAGTGGAGAAAGCCCCATAGACGGTTCGTCCAACAAAATCATCTTCGGTCGAGCCATTAACGCTCGGCCAATCGCTAACATTTGTTGCTCACCGCCAGACAAATAGCCCGCCAGGCCAGTGCGCTCTTTGAGTCGCGGGAAATAGTCAAACACCATTTCGATGTCTTGTTCAACTTCGTTGTCAGAGCGCGTATAAGCGCCTAAGCGAAGATTTTCTATTACCGTCATATCTTCAACAATTCGGCGCCCTTCCATAACTTGGAAGATTCCCGAACGGACGATCTCTTCCGGGCTTTTGTTGTCTATACGCTCGCCCATGAAGTTGATTTCGCCGCGCGTCACTTCACCATCTTCGGTTTTCAATAAACCAGAAATGGCTTTCAACGTTGTGGATTTACCCGCACCGTTGGCACCCAGTAAGGTCACAATCTGCCCTTTTGGAACTTCTAAACTCACACCGCGAAGTACTAGTATTACTTCGTCGTAGACGACTTCAATGTTGTTCACTGAAAGCAGTATTTCTGCCGGTTCGATATTCGTTGCTAATTCAGCCATCAAGCTACTCCTTGCTAGGGTGAGAGTGTTCTCTCACCCATCCTTATTTTCAGTAAGCTTTGTTATTAATAAGTCGTAGATTAGTAACCTAGCCAATCGTCACGACGTGACAATGTCACCTGAGATACTTTCTTAATATCAACTGCGCCGCCATCGTTGTTGCCCATAAAGACGTTCACGGTTGTTGTGCCTCGGTGATCTTCCGGTTTCCAGTTCGCAGGGACACAAACACCTTCTAAGCCTTGTGGTACCCAGTTGTCATGGACATACATGCCCTTCTTGATGTTTTCACCTGTGATACCACCGTTGTCTTTCGCCCACTCCATCGCTTCTTTCATATAGAACGCAGAACAAATACCGCGAATGTAATGGTGAGTTCTGAATTCGCCCGGCTCTGATTCAGACTGCTTAGAAATCTCACGAACCAGCTTCATGCCTTCGTTATCGTCTCCCCAAAACGCCGTCATACCTGGGAAAACGTAATCTTTAAGGCCATCGCCTGCTGCTTCAAGCACTGGCTTGTCGCCGCCCCAAATGTTTGCCATGTACTGGAACTCTGTCCCAACCGTGTTACAAGACTTCACTAGTGAGATAACCGAGCTACCGATATTGGCAATGTAACCGTAGTTGGTGCCTGACTCTTTCAGCGACAAACATTGCGCTTTGAAGTCCCCTGGTTTTAGTGACACAACGACTGGGTTTTGCACATCAAAACCAAGCTCTTTGGCGTACTCTGCACACGCTTCTTTTGGCGCATTCGGGAATGGATGGTTATCGCCAATGTGCGTAAATTTCGGCGCACCTTGATTGCCCTTAGATTCCCAATCTTCTTTCGCCCACTTAACTAGCGCACGGCACGCATCTGAGTACGACGCACCATAAAAGAAATTATAAGGCGCTGGTTTCGCGGTTTTTGGGTTTTTGCCAGTTGGGTCAGTTAAGTGACCAGAGTAAGAAGCAGAGAACACCGGCACTTTGTCTTTGGTAACAAACGAAATAAGTGCTTCGGTATCCGCCGTACCCCAGCCTTGCAGCGCAACCATGTCTTTACGCGCCACCCAACGTTTATAGTTAGAAATCGCCACTGGTACTTTGTACGCCATGTCTACTGTTTCAAATTCGAGCTCGGTACCGTTAATGCCACCGTTTTGGTTAATCCAACGCAATGCGTCTCGCACGCCAGAACCATAAGGCTTGCTCACATAGGCCGTTGGTCCAGAAAAATCGACTAATTGTCCGACAAACACAGAATCTTTTGCCCAAGTTGCGGTAGTAAACAGTGCAGATGACAGCACCAACGTTGTCGCTAAATGTCCTTTGTTCATAACTCGTTGTCCTTGTTATTGAGGTATATTCCACTTAATTCCACGTTAATATGAGAACGGATAGTGTTTCCAATATGCTCGAATCTGTTGCCAGCGATGCGATAATCCTTGAGGTTCGAAAATGAGGAACAGCATGATGACTAAACCAATCGCCATTTCTTTGAAGTAAGCCAGACCATCAGTGAAAGCGGTGGTATCACCAAACGCTGAAAGCCCCGTTACGCCAAACTCTAAAACTTCAGGCAGCAGTACGATAAATATCGTCCCCATCAGCGTACCTTTGACTGAGCCTAAGCCACCAATGATGATCATTGCCAAGAACTGGATAGACATCATGATGGTGAAGCCTTCTGCTGATACAAACCCTAGATAATGTCCGTAGAGTGCGCCCCCGATGCCAGCATAGAATGCACACACTCCAAATGAGAGCAGACGATACTTAGTTAGGTTGATGCCCATGATCTCTGCTGACAGATAGTGATCTCGTACTGAGACAAACGCGCGACCGTCACGAGAACGGATTAAGTTTGATGCCCACATATACATGAAGATCAGCGCAAACAGAGCGATATAGAAAAAGCTTTCGTCAGTCGTAAACTCAAAGCCAAACAAATTAATTGGGTTCGCGCTAGCACCGTATGAGCCGCCACTGAACCAATCTGCGCGAGCAAAGAAGTCCTCTAGAATAAACTGCGCCGCCAACGTTGCGATAGCTAGGTATAAACCTTTAATTCGAGCCGCTGGCAGACCAAACAGCATCCCCACAATCATGGTTAAGTAACCCGCGAGCGGAATCGCAAACACGACTGGAATGTTAAACTGGTTATTTAACCAAGCCGATGCAAAGGCGCCAAAACCAAAGAACGCACCGTGACCTAGCGAGATTTGTCCGGTAAAACCAACCAGAATGTTTAAGCCCAATGCCGCGATACCGAGGTATGCAATCTGAATAAACAGGTTTAGGAAGTAAATATCCAAGACCAGCGGTGCTGCCAGCATGGCGATGACACCTGCAATCGCAAGGCTTCTGATGGTTTTGGTTTCAAAAATTGGCGTATCGCTTTTATATGTGGTTCGAAAATCCCCACATGGGCGCATGCTAAGTTGAGCCATGTTATTTCTCCTTAAATACGCTCAATATCTTTGGTACCAAACAGGCCATATGGCTTGAAGGCAAGAATGATTAACAGCACATAGAATGGTGCGATGTTGTACAGGTTACCCACTTGCAGGTATTGGCTATCAAAAAACTCAGCCAAGTTTTCTAGCACCCCGATGGTGATACCACCGACAATTGCGCCGACTACCGAATCTAAGCCACCTAAAATAACGGCTGGGAAAACTTTGATACCAATAATGGATAGCGCGTCAGATACGCCGTTAACGATACCGATAACAATCCCTGCTGTTGCAGATACCATTGCCGAAATGGCCCAACTGATGGCGAACACTTTCTTGATGGAAATGCCAAGACTCTGGGCTACTTGCTGGTTGAATGCCGTTGCGCGCATTGCCAGACCCATTTTGCTGAATTTGAAGAACCAGTAGAACGCGCCCATGATGAGCATTGAGAAGATCAAGCTCAGAATGTAAGCAAACTCAACATTCAAACCTCCGATATTCACCACGTTGGTTTCGAACACTTGCGGGTACGACACAGCAGAGACGCCGAATATCCACTTCATCAGTGCTTGGAAAAACATCGATAGACCAATGGTCACCATGATCACAGAGATAATCGGTTCACCAATCAACGGTCTGAGCACAATGGTTTGCACGGCGATACCAAAAATCATCATGAACGCGAGCGTGAGTAAAAAGCCAATAAAAAACGGTAACTGTAGGTGTACCAATGCCGCCCAACATACCCATGCGCCAATCAACAAGAACTCCCCCTGAGCAAAGTTGACCACCTGGGTCGATTTGTAGATCAATACAAAGCACATGGCGACAACGCCATACAACATGCCAACGATCACGCCATTAATGACGAGTTGCAGTAATAAATCCGTATTCACTATGCGATCCTCCGTTGTTCGCTATCCACTAGTGTTGGCTCATGCTCAATAAGCGTTTCAATAACTAGCGACGTTTGAATGCGTGTTTTAGTGCCATCTTGATAAGTGATCACCGTATCGACATCGACTTTTGGATCGTCGCTGTAGATGGTTTCGATGATGTCTCCGTATTTCTCTGCAACCACACCACGGCGTACTTTACGTGTGCGAGTTAGCTCTCCATCGTCGGCATCCAACTCTTTGTAAAGTAGAATGAATTTGCTGATCTTCTGTGCATCCGGTAGGGATTCGTTCACTTTTTGAACTTCTTCACGAATCGCTTGGTACACTTCTGGTTGAGCAGATAAGTTGGTGTAGTTGGTAAATGCCAAGCCGCGTTGCTCTGCCCACTTCGCGACGATCGCATAGCGAATACAGATGATGGCAGACAGCCAAGGTCGACCTTTACCTACCACCACGGCTTCTGCAATAAACGGCGAGAACTTGAGTTTGTTTTCAATGAACTGTGGAGAGTAGCGGTCGCCGTGGCTGGTTTCCGACATATCTTTCAGACGATCAATCACCACCAAGTGACCGGAATCTTTAAAATAACCCGCATCGCCTGTGTGCATCCAACCATCTTGAACATCTTCATCATATGCTGCTTGGTTGTTTAAGTAGCCAGTAAACATGCCTGTACTTTTCGCGATGATTTCACCAACGCCATTGCTGTCTGGGTTGATGACTTTCACTTCTGCATTATCAAACGCAACGCCGACCGAATCATAGTCCACGTCATCGGCTTGGTGGACGGTGTACGCACCACACATTTCGGTTTGACCATAAAGCTGCTTAAGTGGCACACCAATAGCTTGTAGGTAACGGAAAGTATCCGGCCCCATCGCCGCCCCGCCCGTTGCAGCAGATGTTAGGTTCGAAAAGCCTAAACGGTCTCGCAAAGCACGCAAAAGAATCCATTCGGCGAGTTTAGAACGTTTGCCCTGCTCTAACGCTTTGTTGGCTAAGCTCATGCCCAGTTTGTACATCTTTTGCTTAAACGGTGTCGAATCCATCATTCGTGCAGACACGTCTGCCACAATGTTTTCCCACACACGTGGCGCTAACAGCACAAAGTTTGGACCGATTTCACGCAAGTCGGACATCATGGTTTCTTGTTCTTCCACAAAGTTAACGATTTGACGAGAAATCAACGCCTGACCAACCACGTAAACCTGCTCCATAATCCAAGGCAAAGGCAGAACAGAAACGTAGTTGTCGCCTGGGGAACGAGGGTCTGCACGCAAGTAAGCCGCACAGTGATCCAAGAACGTGCCACTGTGTAGCTGAGCCAATTTTGGTTTAGAAGTCGTACCCGACGTTGTACAAAGAATTGAAAGATCGCTGCCTTTGGTTTCAACAACCATATTGAGATATTTGTCTGGGTCCGCTTTATCAATCAGCTGACCTTTTTTGTAGACCTGTTCAACATCAATTAATCTTGGATCATCGTATTTACGCATTCCACGAGGATCGCAGTAAATAATGTATTCGACGCTAGGAATTTCATCACCAAGCTCAAGCAGCTTGTCGCATTGCTCTTCATCTTCGGCAATCACGACTTTTGCTTTGGCATAGTTGATAAGGTATGCCACCTCTTCGTGCATGGAATCTTGATAGATGCCCAGCGAGAAACCTTTGATCGCATGTGCCGCTAACTCGCCCCATACCCATTCAGGGCGGTTATCACCTAGCAAACCAACGACATCTTGTTCGCCAATACCTAAATCTTGTAGTGCCAGTGCCATCCACTTGACGCGGTTTTCATAATCTTTCCAAGTGAACTCTCGCCAAATACCAAACTCCTTTTCACGCATTGCGACTTGTTCGGGCCAGTTCTTGGCATTGTGTTGCAACACTTTTGGAAAGGTATCTAAGCGGGTTATATCTGCCCAATCATTATGTTGCTGTGCCATTATGCACTCTCCTCTAATGTCGGTAGCTCTTCGCCTAAGTACGCTTGTTTCACATGTGGGTTGGCCATCACTTCTTCAGGCTCACCCGTAGCAATGTGTTTACCGAAATCCAAAACCAAAACGCGATTAGAGATGTCCATGACCACGCCCATGTCGTGCTCAATCATAATGATCGTGATATCTAATTCTTCATTCAGATCCATGATGTAACGTGCCATGTCTTCCTTTTCTTCCAAGTTCATACCTGCCATTGGTTCATCAAGCAGCAGTAACTTAGGTTTTAAGGCAATGGCACGAGCAAGCTCTACACGCTTACGTAAGCCGTAAGATAGGGTGCCTGCAGTCGCTTTTCGGATGTGCTGGATTTCTAGAAAATCGATCACGTCTTCCACATATTTGCGGTGCGCCATCTCTTCTTTCTGCGCATTGGAGAACCAATAGAGTGGCCCCGTGACGAAGTTATTTTTCAGTAGGTGGTGTCGGCCAACCATGATGTTGTCCAGTACCGACATATGAGAAAAGAGCGCCAAGTTTTGGAAGGTTCTTCCCAACCCTAACTCAGCTCGTTGGCTAGGTGTCCGTTTAGTTACGTCATCTCCAGCGAAGATTACAGAGCCTTTATTTGGTGTGTATCGACCAGAGATGCAATTGAGCATTGAGGTTTTACCTGCACCGTTTGGGCCAATGATTGAAAAAATTTCCTTTTCATTCACATGGAAGCTCACGTCAGTTAAAGCTTTCACCCCACCAAAAGCCAATGAAATATCGTTTACCTGCAACAGAGGCGATTCCGATACCATAGTTGATCTCCCTTTCGTTATTTTAAGTGCGTTCCATTGAGCACTATTTGATCAAACCTAACTTTGATACTGGTAACCGCTTTTACACCTATGCATCAACTTTGTATTCAGTTTACGTAAACGTCAATTTAAAATCAGAATAGTGCCTGAAAGATTAAGTTGCAATCGAGTTCATCGAGAAAGATTTGAACTAACGCAAACTTTAAGTAAATAAATTGTTAATAAAAATTATTCTCAAACGCTTACATATTTGGATAGTTCGGACCACCACCACCTTCTGGCGGAGTCCAGGTAATATTTTGACTTGGATCTTTGATGTCGCAGGTCTTACAGTGGATACAGTTGGCCGCATTTATTTGCAGCTCTGGCTGCTGCTCCCCCTGTACGATTTCATACACGCCAGCCGGACAATAGCGCTGTGCTGGCTCTGCATATAATTCAAGGTTCTGCTCAATAGGGATCCGCTGGTTCTCCAGTCGTAAGTGGCATGGTTGATCTTCCTCATGGAAGATATTGGATAGATAAACGGAAGAGAGGCGATCGAAACTTAACACGCCATCAGGCTTCGGATAGACAATTTCATTGCTGTTTTCCGCCAATAACAGAGACTGATGATCAGGCTTATCACAGCGGATATGCCACTTAGCTTTACCTTTTAACACGTTATGTTCCAGCAGCGCTAAACCACCGCCCAGCCACGATCCAAAGCGGTGGATTCCACTTGAGAAGTTACGTGCTTGATAAAGCTCTTCATACAGCCAAGACTGTTTGAAATGCTTTTGATAATCAGCAGTAACTGACTGACTCTCAAGGGCTTCACATACTGCTTCAGCGGCAAGCATTCCAGATTTTATTGCGGTGTGTGTGCCTTTGATTTTAGCGCCGTTAAGTGTTCCTGCATCACAGCCAATTAACAAGCCACCAGCAAACTGCTGCGTGGGAAGCGAATGAAAGCCGCCCTTAGTAATCGCTCTCGCGCCATAGCTAATACGCTTCCCATTTTTGAGGTATTGCTCAATCAACGGGTGGTGTTTAAAACGTTGAAACTCATCAAATGGACTCAAGTGCGGATTCTTATAATTCAAGTCAACAATCAACCCGACGGCAACTTGGTTTCCCTCTAAATGGTAGAGATAACTGCCACCTGTAGCTTCATTTGATAACGGCCAACCTAATCCGTGCACTACTAAACCTTGCTGATGCTGCTCTGATGGGATTTCCCACAGCTCTTTAAAACCGATAGCGTAGTGTTGAGGCGTTTTCTCTTCAGCAAGATTAAATCGGTTAATCAACTGCTTACCAATATGCCCCCGTGCGCCTTCAGCAAATAAAGTAAACTTCGCTCGCAGTTCAATACCAGATTCGAAATTTCCTTTTTGTTCACCATTTTTATCTAATCCCATATCGCCCGTGATCACGCCACAAACACGACTATCTTCATCGATGATCGCTTGACTGGCGGTAAAACCTGGGTATACCTCCACCCCCAAGTTCTCAGCCTGCAACGCCATCCATCGGCATAGACTGCCCAAACTTATGATGTAATTACCTTTGTTATGTAACGTATTAGGCACCGCCCAAGACGGCAGTTCATGACCATTGATGTCATTGCCTAGATAGTAGGTTTTATCTTGGTTTACTTTGGTATTGAGCGGAGCGCCTTTCTCTTCCCAGTCGGGAAAAAGCTCATCCAAACTCCGCGTTTCAAACACCGCACCCGATAAAATATGCGCTCCAACTTCAGAACCTTTTTCTACCACGCAAACAGAGAGGTCTTGTTTTTTTTCTGCTGCTAATTGTTTGATTCGGCATGCCGCAGACAAACCTGCGGGACCAGCGCCTACAATCAGAACATCAAATTCCATGCAGTCTCTTTCCATGATTGCATTCCTTTTTCTTTGCATGTTGCCAACTTGTTAATCAACAATATATTTAAAGTTGACGCAAACGTAAAGGTAAATTAACATCATTTTAAAGACGTCATCACATCGTCTTCACTGTAAACACATAGTCTTCACTGTAAAAGGAATCTAACGTGAAAATACTAGTGCCAATCAAAAGGGTCATTGATCCCTACGTTAAAGTTCGCGTGAAAGCGGACCATAGCGATGTTGAAACCAATAACGTCAAGATGACGATTAATCCATTTTGCGAAATAGCCGTTGAAGAAGCCGTACGACTAAAGGAGCAAGGTATTGCAGATGAAGTCATCGTTGTCAGTGCTGGCGGTAGCCAGTGTCAGGAGCAACTACGTACCGCGCTTGCATTAGGCGCCGATCGCGCTATTCATGTCGATACTGAAGACAAAATAGAGCCATTAGTTGTTGCTAAGCTGCTCAAAGCTCTAGTTGAGCAAGAACAAGCACAGCTTGTGATTACGGGTAAACAATCCATTGATACGGACAACAACCAAGTGGCTCAGATGCTGGCCGCCCTACTTGACTGGCCTCAAGCAACTTTCGCTTCCGACGTGAAGATTGAAGATCAAAAAGTTCAGGTCGTGAGAGAAGTGGACGGCGGCTTGATGACGGTCGCGATGAACTTACCTGCGGTGATCAGTACTGACTTACGCCTGAATGAACCGCGTTTTGCCTCTTTGCCTAATATCATGAAAGCTAAGCGCAAGCCGTTAGATACCATCACACCTGACAGTCTGGGTGTTGAAGTGGTATTTAGCCAAACCATTCAAGAAATCACACCGCCAGCGCAAAGAAAAGGTGGCATCAAGGTTGAATCTGTCTCAGAGCTTCTCGATAAGCTGCGTAACGAAGCGAAGGTGATTTCATGAAGAACTTAATCATAGCAGAGCATGACAATAACCAATTGCATGCGGACACACTCAAAGTGGTTAATGCAGCAAAACAAGTCAGCCAAGACAATGTTTTGATCGTAGTGGGCCACCAGTGTGAAGAAGTCGCTCAACAAGCTTGTCGCGTTGATGGTATATCAAACGTAATTTGTGTCGATGATGAGCAACTTAAGCATCAATTTGCCGAGAGTATCGCACCTATTGTAGTGAGTGTTGCTGAAGGTTTTGACGCAATCTGGGCTAGCTCATCATCAAAAGGGAAAGATCTTGCACCGCGAGTAGCAGCGAAGTTCGGCGTTGGGCAAATTTCCGATATTGTCCAAGTTATCGATGAAAACACTTTTATCCGCCCTATTTACGCAGGAAACGCATTTGCCAAAGTGACCACCAGCGACAAGGTTCGCGTCATCACCGTGCGCGCGTCTGCGTTTGAGCCGGTTACTTGTCACAACCAAGCTGATATTAAGCATCAGCAGGTCACTATCTCAGCTCCAATGGTTGAATTGGTTTCTGTCGATAAAACCGTGTCAGAACGTCCTGAATTAAGCGCGGCAGAGGTGGTTGTGTCAGGTGGACGCGGGGTCGGTAGCAAAGAGAACTTCGCGTTGATCGAACAAGTTGCCGATAAACTAGGTGCTGCCATTGGCGCTTCTCGCGCGGCAGTTGATGCCGGGTTTGTTGCCAACGACTTACAAGTGGGTCAAACCGGTAAAATCGTTGCACCTAAGCTTTATATAGCGGTTGGGATTTCCGGTGCCATCCAGCATCTTGCAGGAATGAAGGAATCCAAAGTGATTGTCGCGATCAACAAAGATCCAGAATCTCCTATCTTTGAAGTTGCCGACTATGGATTGGTTGGTGATTTATTTGAGGTACTACCTCAGCTTGCCGAACAACTTTAAACGATCAGATAAGGGGCGAACACCGCTATGTTCGCCCCTTTATTTTGTTTTTGGTCATATTCAAAAGAATTGAAATTAGAGGGACCTATGCCAAATTCTGCACCTATTTGGTCACCATCTGCTGAGCGCGTCAGCAATAGCAACTTATTACGGTTCATCGAAAAGGTTAATAAAGACAAAGCCGAAGGTACCGTAATCAACAATTACACGTCTCTACACCAGTGGTCCATTGAGCACAATGATGAATTTTGGCGACATACTTGGCAGTTTTGCAACGTAATCGGAGATATAGGTTCGCAAATCAAGAGCCTTGGCAGTCCCAAATGGACACAAACAGGTTCTAATCATCACCATGTAAATAGAGACACAGTATGGTTTGCTGACGCCACGCTGAACTACGCAGAGAACCTCCTATCTCAGGCTGAGCAATCACCAGAGCGTGAGTTTATTGTTTTTAGCAATGAAAGCGGTGAACACCGACAACTCACCGGTAAACAGTTGCTTGAACAAGTTTCTGCCATTCAACAATGGCTACTCAATTGTGGTGTCGGTAAAGGCGATGTCGTTGCGGGTTATTTGCCCTACCTTCCTGAAACCGTTATAGCCATGTTGGCTACTACAAGCCTTGGCGCTATTTGGACTTCAACCTCTCCTGATTTTGGTATCGATAGCGTCGTAGAGCGTTTTGGTCAGGTTAAGCCGAAAGTTCTTTTTTGCTGTGATGGCTACCAGTTCGGAGGCAAAGCTTTCGATATGACGGACAAGAACACCACTCTTAGTAGTAAGTTAAGCAGTGCCTCCGAAGAGACTACTATTAGCGTATGCCAAATCGAATATTTACAAAACGCTAAGAGAGCTACCACTTCTGACTTTGTCTCTTGGTCCGATATTACTCACCACTTTTCTCCACAATCAATTCAATATCAACCAACGCTGTTTAATGACCCATTATTCATTTTGTATTCTTCTGGTACAACAGGTCAACCTAAGTGTATTGTTCATTCCGCAGGCGGTACCTTGCTCAATCACCTCAAAGAACATCAACTGCATTGCGACATCAAATCGCAAGACAAGGTTTTCTACTACACAACATGTGGTTGGATGATGTGGAACTGGCATGTTTCCGCTCTTGCGAGTGGTGCAGCCTTAGTGATTTACGACGGTAGTCCGGTTTACCCTGATCACTCCGTCTTATGGCGATTAGCAGAAGAACATAGCGTGTCGCTGTTTGGTACTTCAGCGAAATACTTAGAAGCACAGGAACAGGCAAGCTGCTCTCCAAAACTAAAACATAACCTGAAGTCACTCAAAACTCTTTGCTCAACTGGTTCGGTGCTTTACCCAGAACAATTTAGTTATGTCTATCAGCACATCAAGCAGGACTTGCATCTCGCTTCTATCGCTGGCGGCACGGATATTTGCGGATGCTTTGTACTGGGAAACCCTATCTCACCAGTTTACAAAGGTGAATGCCAAGGCGCAGGGCTGGGAATCGACGTGCGTGTTTTGGACGACGAGGGAAAAACCATTACACAGCAACGCGGCGAACTAACTTGCAATAACTCACTACCTAACTTCCCTATTGGCTTCTGGCACGACAACGGCGAACGCTATCACAACGCTTATTGGAGCAAGTTTACCGATATCTGGCACCATGGCGACGATGTGATGCAAACCGAACATGGCGGCTTCATTTTTTATGGCCGTAGTGACGCAACCTTAAATCCAGGCGGCGTACGCATCGGTACCGCTGAAATCTATCAGCAAGTGAACGCGTTACCCGAGGTTGAAGACTCCATCGCTGTCGGCAAGTTAAACCAGCAGTCTGAAGAAATCTGGTTACTAGTAAAACTCGCTCACAACGTCGAGTTAACCCAACAACTCACCGATTCAATTCGCCAAACATTGAAAACAAAATGTTCACCGCGCCATGTCCCACGACAAATTTTTGCTATCAGTGATATTCCTAAAACGCGCTCAGGCAAATTGGTTGAGCTAGCCGTGAAACAATTGGTAAACGGACAAGCTGTAAAAAACATTGGTGCTATTGCTAACCCAGAAGTGCTGGAAGAAATTAAAACGCTTTTCAACATAGAAAGTGGCACCACTGTCACTTAGAGACTCAACAAGTCTTCCAACAATACAGACGGGTATAACCTAACTGTATTTTTAGCTCTCTCGATAACTCCTCCCCACTTTCGTGGAAACTGTGCGAAATATGCTTCATGTAAACAAAAAAGGTGAGATAATTCTATCTCACCTTTGAGCCATATGAGCGGGAGCATTAGTTGGGGGTTAAGCTTTTATCAGTTGGCTCATATCTTCGCGAACTTGTGGCACCGTTAAACCAACGATGATTTGAAGGCTCTCTTGATTTCTAACAATATTCACCGCTCCGTGCTGTGTGAAAAATGCGTTCTCCTTTACAAGAGAGACATCTTTAACTTTAACACGCAGACGCGTCGCGCAATTAGTTAACAAGTCAATGTTTTCTTTTCCACCCAAACCTTCAATAAAGGCACTAGCTTGTGACGGACTTGCGCTACTGTTATGGACCGCTTTCGCTTCTTTGTAGTCAGCTTTTGAATACAACTTACTATCTGCACCTTCACGCCCCGGAGTAAGTATGTTGTATTTTAAAATAAGCGCGCGAAACGTAACAAAGTAAACACCAGTAAACATGAGACCAATAATAATCTGAATCACGTATGTTCCTGCATGGTTACCAGCCAAAGGCAACCAGTTTTGGAAAATGAAGTCTATCAAGCCAGTCTGAAAGTTACCGGAAACACCAAACATAAAGGCGATCGTTGCCATTGTCGCAGATAACAACGCATGCAAAGCAAACAGCGCAGGTGCGATAAATAAGAATGTAAACTCTATTGGTTCGGTGATCCCTGTAAGAATTGCTGTGATTGCGGCACCGAGCACTAACCCCATCACCATCTTTTTATTTTCTTTTTTTGCAACTGAATAGAGTGCTAGTGCGATACCCGTACAACCAAACACTTTACCCATTCCCGTCAACATCAAACCACCCTGAGGAAATTGTGTCGTTAAACTTTCCGAGCTCTGGGCGAATGTCTGTATATTTTGAATCCAATAGGCAACCGTTCCGCCATCGACTGCAACTGGCCCATAAAAAACGGGACCATATACGAAATGATGCAACCCCGTTGGTATCATGATTCGCTCTAAAAACGTAAATAGCCATACCCCTAACGATCCAGCAGAAACCAAAAATGATTGCAGATTGTTAATACCATGCTGAATACTTGGCCAAGTCAAACAAGTTAGAATTGCCATCACGACCATAATGGGGAAACTAATGATCACAACCAATGGCGTTCCGCCAAATACAGCCGCCCAATCCGGTAGCTTTTTATCAAAGAATCGGTTGTGAACCCAAACAGAGAGACTTGCAATTAAAATGGCACCTAGCAAGTTGGTATCAAGCGTTAGAATGCCACCAACTTCAGTCAAACCTCGCTCACCTTCCGTATAGTTCACGCCCAGTTCTGGTCCCCAAAATTGAAGGATTCCACCAATAACGTAGTTAAACGTAATGTAGGAAACGAGTGTTGCAAGTACAGCGCGACCAGATGCTTTTTTAGCTAAAGCGATAGGTAACCCAACGGCAAAAATAAGTGCCATATTTTTAAATACAGCGAGAGATGCCTGTAAAATGATCGTCGAGACTTTAACCCAAGCACTCCCCTCTAGTGCCCAAGGAAACACTTCTTGATTTAACAGCACAACAGAGAAACCCAATAACATGCCCGCTGCTGGAAATAATAGAACGGGAACAAACATCGCGGCCCCGAACCTTTGAATAATGTCTTTCATATAAACCTCTTGTTTCATTCACGGAGCCTACAAGTAGGCCCCGAACGTCCAGTTGTTATTGAAAAAATTGAGGAAGGTAGGCTTTATTTTCTTCTAGTAATTGTTTTGTTATTTCTTTAGCTTTTGGCACATTAACCACGGTACGGTTAAGTGTGAGTGCATTAATCAGCTTTTGCTGACTTCCTTCGTACCAAGCATCCACGACTAATTTCTCGTAACCAAGTTGGCTCTCAATCATGGCTTTTTGGAAAGTTGGGATTTTTCCTACAGTAAAAGCTTTCGGTCCATCACTAGTTAGCGCAGCTGGAACTTCTACCATGGCGTCATTTTGTAAATTTGTAATAGCACCATTATTCGGTACGATGACGAGATACACATCGCTCAAGTTGTAGGCAAGCGAAGCCGCGACTCTCACCATGTATCGACCATGGATATCGGCATGCAGTGTTTCGTGCTTCGTGGTGCCCGCTTCAATTATTCTTGCGTTCAATTCGAACACTCGTTTCTCACGGCCGTTAATTACCTGCCTTGCGCGAGTATTATTGATATCCTCTTTCGCCACCATTTTTTCAGGGTACAAATAGTATTGAAGATACGTATTCGGCAAAAACTCTGGATTATCAGCAAGCATTGTTCTCATGTTTTTGAATGTGGCTTGCCACGATGGGTCATCCGCTATTTCCGCATCAACCGCACTGATCCCTTCTTTTAGGATGATATTTTTAATTTTGTCCGTTAAGTCTTCACCCTGTTTGTTACGAATTTTGGTAAACCAGCCATAGTGATTAAGCCCAAAATATTCAGGAACGAAGTCCCAAATTTCACATCCTAACAATTGCGCATAGCTGACCATAATCGCTGCTGGCATATCACAGATATTTAGAATTCGCTTATCATGCGGAAATTCACGATTTAAAGCTTCAGCGACAATTGCCGCCGGGTTGGTGTAATTAAGAATCCACGCATCTGGACACGTTTGTCGGATCTCGTTCACTAGCTGGATCATGTCGCCGATAGAGCGAAGTCCATATGCCATTCCTCCCGCGCCACATGTCTCTTGCCCAACACAAGAGTTGGATAGCGGGATTTGTTCATCGCGCTCGCGCATGGCCAACCCACCAGTGCGGATCTGGATAAAGAAAAAGTCCGAATCTGCGAATGCGACAGATTTATCCGTTGTATAAACAAACTCTTCAACTTCTGGATAGTGTTCTCGCAATAGAATTTCAGTAGCTAATGCATTCGATTCTTGGCGTTTCTCATCTATGTCGTAAAACACGACTTTTGCGAGTGGAAAGTTATCTTTTTCAGCAATAAGGCTGTTCATCATACCAAGTGTGTATGTACTGCCAGCACCAACAATCGTTAATTTTTGACGTTTCATTCCGCTACCTCAAATGTTTACCCTGCAAATGTATAAAATAAGTATTAATACTTTTATGATACATTTAAAGTGTAAGCACAAAGATACGAGATAAAAATCACACAAAGATCCTAAGGAAAAGTATTAACTACATCTCAGGTCACATTCTTGCTATCATGATCCAAGACTTAGCGAGGTATTATGAAACCCAAATACATAGACATTGCGGAACGATTAGAAAAAAAGATCAAAGATGGGGAACTACAACCGAAATCGATGCTTCCAAAAGAGAGTGATTTGCAAGAAGAGTTTTCCGTAAGCCGCGTAACCATCAGAAAAAGCTTACAAATTCTGGTCGACAATAATTTAATTAGTCGGACAAGAGGTAGTGGAACTTATGTAAACGATCTAAAAGCCCAACATGATGCCTTACATTTGCTGGGTTTTATCGAGGAAGTCAGTAAACAGGGGAAAACGCCTAGCTCTCAAGTCATAAAGTTCGAACTTAAAAAGCCGAATGAGCAGGTTGCTAAGCAGTTAAATCTCTCGCCCAATGATGATACATATGAAATACATAGACTCAGATGTATTAATGATGAGCCTGAAATTTACGAAGTCACTCATATGCCAGCAGTGTTATTTCCAGACTTGAGCATAGCCATAATGAATGGTTCTAAATATGAGTACATTGAAAATAGCAAAGGATTGAAAATTGCGAAAAGCAGTCAGTCTGTCAAACCGTATTTGTTAGATGCAGAGACGGCCTCATACCTGAATGAATCAGAAGCTTCCCCTATTCTAAAAGTTGAGTCCACTGGTTACCTAGAAGATGGTCGTGCATTTGAATATACCGTCAATTACTTCCGACTTCATCAATACAGCTTCGAGTTTATTTCAACTAGGACGTAGTACTATTCGACGCTAATGGTTAATCATTGCGCCAAATCTTATATCCGACCTCTCGCATTGCTCTGCCGAGCAGGTGGGAGGCGACTGGCGCAGTGAGAACGATAAACAACATCGTACCGATAACCCGAGAGATCACGGTAACTTCAGGGAGTGAGAAAGCGACCGCTAATAACAAGCAGCTCACTCCGACAGTTCCAGCTTTGGTCGCTGCATGCATTCGGGTATACAAATCAGGAAGCCTCAGGACACCTAGACTTGCAACCAAGGTCAACAATGTTCCTAAGCATAAAAATAGTCCAATCAACACGTCCATTATTCTTTCTCCTTTCTTTTAACGATCAAACGTGCAAATGCGATCGTGCCGAGAAATGCGACCAAACCTAATGTAATGGCGATATCTAACAGAGCGTCCTCACCGCTGTCTAAGGTGTAAACCGTAATAAATCCGATAGTGATAAATGAAATCAGATCTAACGCCACCACTCGATCAGCTAGCGTTGGTCCTAGAATTAAACGAGCAAAAGCCATAACAAAGCTGAGTAGTAGCCCAGAATAGGCAAAAGTGACCGTTATTTGCAGCCAACTATCCACGCGTCACCTCCAAAATTCGATGCTCTAACCCATCTTTAATTCCGCGAATAACCTCTTCATGTTCAGGTGCAAACATGGCATGAACGATAAGATACTTTTTATCAGCCGTAACATCCAAACTAAGCGTGCCCGGTGTTAAAGAAACCATGTTCGCCAGTAATGTGATTTCTAGATCAGAATCGACCTCCAGAGGGACATAAACGATATCAGGCTGACTCAAATGAGTAGGTGTCACGACGTCCCACACCACTTTCGCAACCGATATAACCATTTCATAAGCGAAGTACATCAATAACTTCAATGCAGATGCAAAACGTTGAAAATAGCTCGTTTTCAATCCAAATGGTTGACTCAACCTTAAAGCAAAAAAACCGACCGTAAATCCGACAACAAAATTCAGACTCGAATAGCTGCCGTTAAGCATCATCCACGCTAACGCTAAGAAAAAATTGAGGAATAGATAGATCATGCATTTCCTCCTAACACCACTCTGATGTATTCAGTCGGATTTAACAGTTGTTCTGCAGCTTGAACGGAAAATTGATAAAAAGGCTCCGCCACTAAGCCAATGATTAGCGTCAACGTCGTCAATACAATAATTGGAACGCAGTACAACCAATGTACTTTGGCCTGCAGAGTCTGTTCTGGCTTCTCTCTAAATGGCTTTTTCCAAAATGCCTCACTCCAAATTTTCGTCATCGAGTAGACAGTAAGCAACCCCACCAATAACGCGGTACCTGCTAACCAGTAATATTCAGCCTGTATGCTCGACTTGATGACCAATAGCTTTCCCCAGAAACCCGATAGCGGTGGAAAACCGGCCAGAGAAAACGCAGGCACAAGAAACAAGAACGCCAACCAAGGCATAGCTTTATATACCCCACCCAAATGTTCAAGTTGACTAGAGCCATATTTGCGCTCGATGAATCCACCTATTAAGAACAAATTCGCTTTTACAATGATGTGATGAACAATGTAGAAAATGGCACCGGCTAAAGCTAAGGGAGTGTAAATAGCCAACCCCATGATCATATAGCCTATTTGGCTAACAATATGAAAAGAAAGAATTTTCTTAATGTCGAATTGGCTAGCCGCTCCTAAAACGCCCGTTAACATGGTTAGCCCTGCGACCCAAATTAACGTCGGTTGCCAGCCACTCTCGGCGAGCGGAAATACTAAGGTGAAGACTCTTATCAACGCGTATACACCGACTTTAGTAAGCAACGCTGCAAACAGTGCCACCACACCGCTTGGCAACGTGTGATAAGAAGCGGGCAACCAAGCAAATAAAGGAAAGAGTGCCGCTTTAATAGAGAAGGCAAACAAAAACAGCGCGGACAGCATCATGTTGATGCTCAATTCATTTCCCCCAACTTTGGTGTAGAGATCGGCCAAGTTCAAGGTGCCCGTTGCGCCATACAATAAACCGATAGCAAGTAAGAATACCAGCGTCGAAATCAGGTTCAACATCACGTACTTTACTGCACCATCAACTTGAGTTTTCGTTGCATCTAACACCATTAAACCAAATGATGAAATGAGCATGACCTCAAACCAAACATACAGATTAAAAATATCTCCAGTCAGGAAAGCGCCATAAACGCCAGCAAGCAACACGTGCATTAGCGCATGGTAATTGCTATAGGAGGGCTTTCGGTGAAGGTCCGCCATCGCGTAGAAAACACATATCGCACCAATCACCGCCGTTATCATCACCATAGCAACGCTGAGGTAATCTGCGACAAACACGATACCAAATGGCGCACTCCACTGACCAAAAGCAACGGCTTGAATACCATTATTTATGATGTTTTCTGTGAGAAAGCCCGCAACGAAAAGGTTCGAAATCGCACTTACACCGCTCAACCACTCAACACTTTTTGTTGAGCGACGGACGAAGAAGATAATCAACGCCGTACTCAGCGAGAGAACTACCGGTAACGTAAGCAAAATCGAACTCATTGACCCTCCTCAGAACGTTGCATTTCATCGACGTTTGCAGTTCCAGTGTCTTTATAAGCTCGATAGAACAGCATTAAAGCAAAAATAAGTAGTCCAAAACCGATGACTATCGCAGTTAAGATAAGCGCTTGAGGTAAAGGATTTGCCGCGCTATCTGGTGGTAAAAGAGCATTATCGCCAATCAATGGCGGCTCTCCGGGCGTCAGCCTTCCAGCGGTAAAAATAGCAAGGTTAACCGCACTACTGAGTAACATGATGCCGAACAAAAGGCGCAAGATATGCTTTTCAAGCATTAAATAAACACCTGCTGCGACAAATACTCCAACGACAACACTCCAGACTATTTCCATCACTCTAGCTCCTCATTAATACGAAGCAGCATACCCATCACGCCACCTATAACGGCAAGGTAAACACCAACATCAAAAACCAATGGCGTCCCTAGTGGTATCACGTCTTTCCACCACAGTCCGGTCAAAAACGGTTTATCAAACGCAAAGCTCAAAGCACCAGAAACTAAGCTCAATGCGATGCCAGATAACGCAATGAGAAACGGTTTGAAATACAACCTAGAACGAACGTATTTCGGTGATTCCGCGAACATGAGAAGTGATAAACCAATAACGGCAATCAACGCACCAATAAAGCCACCACCCGGTTCGTTATGACCACGTAACAACAGATACACTGAAAATACGAGCATGAGTGCCGAAACGATGTGTGCCGTGGTTGCAAAAATTAATGATTGGATACGATTTTGCTTTTTCGCTCTTGTCTTAAGCAAGCTCACTGCCGCAATCCCAGCAATAACAACGACGACAACTTCTCCCAATGTATCAAATGCGCGAAAGTCGACCAGAATAACGTTAACAATGTTTCGCCCATGTCCACCCGGGACACTGTTTTCTGCAAAGAAATCTGACACCGAAGAGTCCATCGGCTGAGACGTGATTCCTAACAAAAGTAAAGTAACCGAAACTCCTATCACACCTGCTATGCAAATATTCGCTACTTTACGTCTTATTGAATGCTTGGGCACGGTGGTTAGACGTGGCATATGACGCATTAACAATGCAAGAAAGACCACCATTAATGTTTCCACTAACAGTAAAGTCTTCGCAACGTCCGGGGCGCTATAAATCATAAAAACAAGCGTGGTCATGAAGCCAATCATACCAAGCGCAGAAATCGCAAGAAGTCTTGCGTGGGACAACGTACATACGAGCGCAGCACCAATCAACAATAAGGCAATACCAATCTCATAGAAAGTGACACTTGAAAGTTCGCCAACCAAAGGCAGAGGAATAAGCGCTACCTGACTCAGTAACGCAACGGCAAGTACCGTGAAAAATAATAGGACATAGCGACTCAATTTCTTTTGCTGTAACCGCGCCGTTTGCCACTTCGCCACTGTCATCATGCCATCTAATAGTCGTTCAAAAATATTCTCCGCTTTGGGGACGAATAGATGTAACCGCTGAAAAAATGCAGACACAGTAGGATAAACACGGTACACCACATACCCCAACGCTAGCGTAATAACGCTTAACACTAACGGTACATTCACGCCATGCCATAGTGATGTCTCTTTAAGAGTTGCTGTGGGCAGAATGTCAGCAGAGCCCGGAAAAATAATATTGCGATCTAACCAATTCAAACCGAATAACGGAACTAGGAGGCTGCCAACTGCCAAGAGCAAAGGCGAGATCCACATGGCTTTTTTTGTCTCAACTGGCTTAGTTTCAATCGGCACGAGATCACGGCGAGCAAAGAATGGTCTCGCAATAAGCATAATGGTTAGCGCGACCATCAGTATATTCACGATTAAAAGTACAAAGGCGATCCAGTTATTGAGCTCTACTGCGGATTTGTACATGTATTCTTTGCTCAAAAAGCCTAACAACGGCGGGAACCCCGCTTTAGACAATGCAGCCAAACTCCCCGCAACCATGCTGATGACGAGAACTGACTTCAGACCGTACAATTGATCAATATCTCGTGTTCCTGTCGCTTTGTCGATATTACCCACCACCATAAACAGCGCAGCTTTATAGAAAGAGTGAGCGAGAATAAACATCAATACCGCACTAACGGCCAAATCTGTGCCCATACCTAGTAATAATGTTAATTTACCCAAAGCAACATTCGTGCTGTAGGCTAGCATCAGCTTCAAGTCAGTTTGTTTTAATGCGACAAATGTGCACCAAATGGCCGTGATACTCCCAGTGATGACTAAAGCATAAAACCAGATCTCGCTGTGGGCATAAACTGGCGATAAACGTGCTAATAGGTAAATGCCTGCCTTTACCATTGTTGCCGAGTGTAAATACGCACTGACCGGAGTGGGAGCTGCCATCGCGTTAGGTAGCCAAAAATGAAACGGGAATTGCGCAGATTTAGTAAATGCACCGAGTAGTATGAGCACTAGAGATGGGATAAACCATTCATGCTGCGCAATAGTGTCTGCCTGCTCGATAATGGTATTTAGCTCATAACTCCCAGCCATTGCTCCCAGCAAGATAAGACCAGCTAGCAACGCTAGTCCACCAGCACCGGTAACAATCAGCGACTGCAAGGCGTTTTTCCGAGACGTTTTATTTTCGTGATTAAACCCGATCAGTAAGTAAGAAGTGATGGTGGTGAGTTCCCAGAAAACAAATAACAACAGAATGTTATCGCTCATCACAATCCCTAGCATGGCAAGCATGAATAGGGTTAGATACAAATGAAAGGAAAACCGGCTATCACTTTCTCGTAAATAAGCCAAAGCGTAGATTTGAATCAGTGCGCCAATCCCACTGATCAGTCCCGCAAAAAGAAATGAAAGACCATCTAATCTAAAGCTAAGGTTGATATCGAGGCTTGGTATCCATTCCGCATTCCAGCTCACGCCTGCAGGAGTATAGATATAGAAGAGAAAAGAGAAGATTAAAACTGGCAGCGCAGGGAAAATCAGTAAGACCAACTGATTATCTAGGTTTTTCGGTAGGTTTTCTTTACCCGTTATGTTATTCAACATCGCAGCCCATTCGTTATTATAAGAAGATACGCCCTATCCGGCGCAAATGACAAACTCCACTGTATTGTTTTAGCCCAAGCGCTTCAAAAACGATCATGAAACCAAGGGAAAAGTAGCAAACAGTAATCACTGAGTGCTACTTAGAGGAACGCCGATACAAACCGCTATTTGCTGTCTGCTACGGCATAAGAACGTAGGTCACTACTTACGTGTTCTTGGCTGAATGTATATGGATTATCGTCATCAGCTAACTCGAATGCATCGTAGGTGCAGTCACCGATATCATTTCTCGGACAAACATAAACATTCGAACGTTCTATCATTTCTGTGTGGCATTTCGGGCATAGGTTTTTCATGTCACTCTCCTCTGATAACTTATTGATACATTGATAATTCCATGTTCTAGAGATCCATCTCCCTCCTTTACCTAAAACATCACTTAAACCCAACTTTGTTACACCCCAATTACTGAATCGGTGAGACAAAACCATCGGGCTTAAGAGCGACCAAACTACAGTTAATCGATTGCAAAATATTTTCAGCCGTATTACCAATGACATAGCCAGATATACCAGTTCTCGCTAAGGTTCCCATTACCAGCACGTCTACCTCAATACTCTCTACGTAATCTGGAATCTTTTCGTCGGGTTTTCCATGCAGGTGGTGAATCACAATTTCACCTGTAATCCCAGACTCCTCCAACAGCTGTTGCAGAGCTTGTTTATGATCGGCTTTTGCCTTATCGAGTTCATGTTTCAACTCAGCATCATCGACTTGAATCCAAGCGTTACCATTAAGGTAGTTTTCTAAGTAATACTCCCAGCAAGAAATCACGTGTAAACGACTATCGCAGGTGTCGGCTATCGAACGCGATAATTCGAGTAAACGCACGGCTAATGAGTGCTGTTCATCGCTTGCCGTTAATGGGTCGATAGCCACAGCAACACGGCGTTTATCTCTTGGCTTATCAATTGGTCGGTGCAACCAAAGCGGACAAGGGCATTTTCGTAACAGAGTCATATCAATAGCTTTGAAACCCTCAGCACCTTCACCGAGCGGTTCAGCTTCTTTGATGATGAGATCTTTGTTATCAGCTAATGCTTCTTGAATAATACAGACAGCGGGCTTTTCACTGCTTTTCACAGTAAGAGGAAATGCGAGATCCTCTTCAGAGAGTCCCAGCTTCTGTCTGTATTCGTGAATACTTTGTTTGAGGGAGTCTTGCAGCGATTGCTCATAACTTTGCTGATACTGGATCATGTCTGTTGGGAAATCAGGACACGCTATTAGCCCTGAGACAGGCACTTTGTTGCTAGATGCAATCCTCATCGCTTGTTCGAGGGCGTCACTATGGCCTGGCAATCCTTGTGTTGCAAAAAGTATGTTTGCGAATCGTTTCATACACACCTCCTTGTTTGGTTAAATATTAACCACCCACAAAGTATAATACCTAACGGATAATTGTAACGGCTTGTGACGTTGATGAAATCAATTCTCATTAAGAGACGGATATTGCTTCATTTTGTTTTACGTCACACTCTCCTTTCTTCACAACTATCGCCTTCGACCTAAATAAATTCCGCTACCTAAAATTGAGACCAAATAAAAACCCAAATTACTCAAAGTTTTTTCTCACCTTGAGTAACTTGGGTATAAGCAATAACACACTTAGTGTCCGGATTTAAATGGATGACCTAAATTTTCACGCAACTTAGTTTAAAGATGCCATCTCAATCACGAATCGATATGCAAAGTTTTACGGCTTTAGTGACCTAAAATCGCCGTAACTCAATGTTAAGGTTGTTGTTTTGTCGGTGCCAAAGCAATTTCACGAACACATACACCTTGCGGTTGCTGATAAGCAAACAGCACTGCTCGTGCAATGTCGTCTGCTGCCAACACGCCGCCCATATCCACCTTCCAAGCGTCATAGCCATCTTTAATATCTTGAGACGTTGTATGTGAAAGTAATTCCGTTTCCACTGCACCAGGTGCAATCGTCGTAACGCGAACATTCGATGACGCAACTTCTTCACGTACGTTTTCAGAAATAGCATGAACCGCAAATTTGGTACCGCAATAAGCAGCATGATCAGGGAATGTTTTCTTGCCCGCGATAGAGCTGATGTTAATGATCGTACCACTGTTACGTGCTTTCATAGGTGCTAGGACGGACTGCATGCCATTGAGCAAACCAATTACGTTCACATCAAACATGCGCTTCCACTCCGATGCTTCCTGAGTATCTATCTGACCGAGAAGCATAACGCCTGCGTTATTTACAAGTGCATCTACCGGACCATACAACGCTTCAGCTTTCTCAATTGCAGCCTCAAAAGAAGCTTTGTCGGTCACATCTACCTTTTCACAAAGCGTATTTGGTAAGTTTAATGCTTCCAAACGTTCTACACGTCTTGCTAACAAAAGAAGAGCATGGCCCTGTTCACTGAAGTGACGTGCAATCGCTTCACCAATGCCTGAACTAGCGCCTGTAATAACAATTAACTTTTTCATTTTGAATCCTTAATCGAACGGTTTACATCAGTGGCGGTAAGTTTAAGAAAACTTTGTTTGTTGATATATACCGACCTAGTTGAAACACTGTTGTTATACTGCAACAATACTTTTTTGAATTATGAAGAAGTCATCATGCAAACACACATCAACCTTGCGGATATTCGCTCTTTCGTCCTAATCGCTCAACTAGGAAACTTCACGAAAGCAGCAGAGCAACTTGGCGTTTCTCGCTCACACGTTTCACGTCAAATAACAAATCTGGAGCAACAGATTGGTGTCACTTTGCTACAAAGGACCACTCGAACACTGAACCTCACCGAAGCAGGCAAGGTTCTGTATAAACAGTGTGAAACTGCCCTTCACAATATTGATCAAGCTGTTATGGCAGTGGTTGATGATGTAGAAGACTTAAGAGGTGACATTCGTATCAACTGTGTGGGGGGCTATTTAGGAGAAGACGTTGTCGCAGATATCGTTGCTCAATTTCTAATCCAACACCCACAAGTGAGCATTAACTTAGATTTTAGTAGCCATCGTGTCGATTTAATCGCGGATGAATTCGATATCGCTTTTCGAATGGGAAAGTTAGACGACTCCAACTTTATCGCTCGCAAACTGATCGATGTGGAAATGGGGACATACGCAAGCCCAAACTATTTAGAAACATATGGCTATCCTTCTCATCCAAAGGACTTAGAAAAACACGTTTGTTTGACAGGTAGTGTGACACGGTGGGCATTTGAGAACACGAATACAAAGCAGTCAACGGAACACCAGATACGTGGACAGTTACGATGTAAGAGTGGCAGAGTAATGATAAAAGCAGCCTTGGCGGGAAATGGCATCATCCGTGTGCCAGCACTTTATTGTCAACAAGAACTCCAGACAGGCAAGCTAAAAGAAGTGTTTACTAATTGGAGCATTCCGAGTGTGGAATTTTCACTCCTTTATCATCACGACCGACATCAACCAAAACGCATCCGAGCCTTTGTTGATTTTACTACGCAATACTTTCGCAAACTGCAGAGTAAAGACAAGTAACCTGCACGTTGGTACCTGTCTATGTATGCTTTATAGGCTGAGCCTGTGAACCTGGGGTTTGTTCTAGAAAGAGTGTGAGCATTTTGACGCTTAAGGCTTGGTTTTCATAAACGTCAGAGGTGTTTGTCCAGTTTGCTTTTTGAAAAATGCAATAAAAGCACTGTCTGACGAAAACTCCAGCCAATCGGCAACTGCGCTGACTGGCATGCCCGTTGATAACAATTCAACTGCTTTTAAAAGCCTCCACTGTTGCCGCCAATCTTGATAGTTCATTCCCGTTTCCGACTTAAATAATCGTGTTACCGTCTTGGTGCTTGCCCCAACTTTGCTTGCAAGAGTAGTAAGCGAAGGAGCTAGAAATGAAGGTTCAACCAACTCTCGACGAAACGTTGTTAAGCGCCGATGTGATGGCAAAGGCAACTGAAACGAATAACGTTTCGCAGCATAAAACTCCTCCCAAAAAAGCGCCGTCGTATTTACCATCTCGCTGCTAGGCTTATCCCACTCCCAAAATGACATTTTATCAATAAGAGCTTGGAGTAAATTATTCACTTCTATCATCGTGATCTTACTCGGACAGGCAAACTCCTCACAATCAAAATACAAAGATCGGTACGCCACCACATTCGTCATTAGTGCGCGATGCGGCGTATTAGGTGGGATCCAAACCGCCTTTGTCGGTGGCAAAATACAAATCGAGTCTTCCAGAGCAAAACTCATACAACCTTGAGGTGCGTACAATAACTGCCCTTTCTTGTGCATATGCATACCTGAGTCGTGCTTGCCAATATCCGCAGCAATTCCCACTACACAATTAGAAATTTTGTCTGCATCAAATTGTGTTTTTTCGTTAATAAGCGCCATTTTGTCCGAATGTTGATGTATTTGGTTTTTATGTTGTTATTAGATCAATCATAGCCTCATTTATACTGCCCGCCAACTTCATTAACGATGGGTAACAATATGAATACTAAGCCCTCTTTATGGCTCATGCTGGTTATGTTGATGTTTCCGCAAATTGTAGAAACTATTTATAGCCCAGCGCTGAGCTCAATCGCTCTTTCATTTGATGTAAACCACGCACAAGCAGCCCAAACATTGTCGATTTACTTCCTAGCTTTTGCCATTGGCGTTGTAGTTTGGGGAGTTCTCGCAGATAAACTGGGAAGAAGGCCCACCATGCTTATTGGGCTCTTTATCTATGGCTGCGCATCTTTACTCGCAACTCAAACCGAAAGCTTTGCTGTTGTCATGACCGCGCGAGCCCTAAGCGCATTTGGTATCGCGGTAGGATCCGTTGTCACACAGACCATGCTTCGTGACGCGTTTGACGGTCAAGAACTGAGTAAAGTCTTTAGCTTAATGGGGATGGGTATATCAATCAGCCCGGTAGTTGGCATGCTATTAGGCGGGCAGCTTACAGCGCTTGGTGGATACCGTTATGTGTTTTTTGCCTTGTTTTTAATCGCGTTAGTATTGCTCGCTTACAACGTTATTAAGCTTCCTGAAACACAGAAGGAACAGACACCAGTACGGTTGCATCAACTTAGCTGGAAAATGGTAAGAGACGCGCGAATTTGGCGCTCAGGATTACTGGTTGCTTTGTATAACATTGCTCTATTTTCTTATTACCAGCTTGGCGCATTTACTTTCTCGGTACTTGGGTATAACTCCGAACAATTTGGATACAGTGGCATGGTACTGGGGTTAGGCACTCTGCTTGGGAGTTGTTTAAACAAATCCCTAGTGTCTAAAAATGTTCGAAAAAGCCAACTACTTTGGCTCTCAGCAGTATTGCTTAGTTTGGGATCAGTCGGTGTGTTGATTCTGAGCCAATCAATCTGGTTTGTTGCTCCAATGGTGTTAGTCGTCATGTCTTATGGGATTGCGATACCCAATATACTCAGTGACGCACTCGTTGATTATAAACAACAGGTAGGTAGCGCAGGCGCTTTATTTGGGCTCATGTACTACATCATGATCGGGACGGGATTAGCGATGGCTGGAACAGCACAAAACTTAGGTGTCGTTCTATTAGCATGTAGCTGTTTAGCGATTTTATTAGCGTTTTCTAAAAGGCAAGTTCATACCAACTTGTGACCAGATACTACGCATTGCTTGCCTAATCTTCCGAAGATTGGTCTACATCTTTTCTAACGGTTAACTAAAACGTAAATAAAAAGCGCCTGTCGGCGCTTTAATTATCCATAGATCTTATTGCCATGTTGGCTCGCCAAACTCTTCACAACGTTGCTTGTCGTAATTTTCAATGCGCCCGCGTTTACCTACAAACTGAACCTGAACAACCATTCCAGCTTCAACATATTCACTGAAATAATCGCAAGAAACACGAAAACTAGTATCGCGTATAACAATTGGTACCCATTCATAGCCGCCGCTGCGTGGTAAGTAAGACTTGAAGGTAATGACCCCGTCATCTGAAACGTTGATTTCTTCATCATATTCATTCAACTTATAAAAACGTTGTCCATCAAACTCTGTCTTTGCTTTTTCAATTATTTCCTTCGTTGCTGTCGATTGCATCGGCGTATTTGAGACCAGTTGACACCCAACAACAGATGTCAATACGGACAAAGCCAAAGCGAGTTTAGTTATTTTATTCATTTACCTAACCACTGTTGAATTATTCAACACTTACCATTTTAAAAGGAGGGAGACCATACTTTATTTTAAAGAAAATAAAAAGCGTCTTTCGGCGCTTTTTATCTGAACATTTCTTATCCAAACGTCTCGAGTAGATTTTCTAGAAAAGCTAACTTTTTATTACAATGAATTTTATTTAGGCTCTCACCGGAATCTATTGCTATTTAACCCCAAGCTTCAAACTCATTAGGCTTTACGTGTTTTATTTTTAATCTAACGTTGGGATCCAGAGCTGTTTCAGTTCCCAATTCACAGTAGTACTCAACAGCATTTTCATCTTCAATCATGTCAACGAAGCTAGCAACGACACTCAACCGTCCACCACCTCTAGTCAATGAAAAGTACGCATTCTTGTTTTCATTTACTTCAAATTTCAAAGGAATGAATTCAGGTTCTTCAAGAGAAATATCTATCCATTTATAGTTATCTAAACTCTTCCCCTTTCGTGGGGCATAAACTGTTTTCAACCCATTTTCGTCAACAACGAAGTACATCGAATTCTCAGCTTGATTAAAGCAAGCTTTCAAACTGCCACCTTTATTTTCTAAATCACACGTAAATATGACAGAATTTTGGTTGCAGCTTGCACTTACAAAATTTGAAAACGACACAATAAATGAAAACCCGACCATCACAATTGATTTATAAATTTCATTGAATTTAAGCATTTCAACTACATTAAAAATAAAAACAATATATTCACTTTATATTAAAATAGTCTTCATCAGGGAATTTTTCGTTGGTTTTGTTAGTACTATACTTTCCATTATATGGATTAATCGTCAGTTCTTCACCATTATTATCAAACTTAAACTGCCTTCCATCAAACTCTCCCTTTATCCTTAAACTTACTCTACCTTCAATAATCTCAACATATTCATATCTTGATGAAAAACTATTCCAGCAAACATCTCGCCTATGTTCGTCATAATTAGCAGAAAAAACTATTGTAGAAGAACAATAATTCTCTTCTCCATTTCTATTCCAATACAAAATCCTATCTTTAGGTATGTTCATATTAAAATTATCTCTCTGGAAAATGTAAGACAACACGCCAGTATAATTATTATTAGCGTTTTTTATTATTTTACCATTATCTCTGTCCAATAATGTATGATCGATAATATCAAAACCATAATCGTAAATGTCATAACTAAGGTTCAAACTACCAATCTCTTTTGGAACTTCTTTTTTTTCTGTGTCAAAAATAAAGTATGCTTCGCTATTTATATTACCATTAGTCAAGTCAACCAAATAAAGCTCTTCATTCAATTTAATTAAATCGCTTGTGCCACATGAGTCAAAAAAGCTAAAATCATATGAAGTTCCATTTGCTTTTAGAGAATATTGACAAAAAGGCCCCTCAGCCTCTGTGAATTTTTGCTCTTGCGTAATACTGCTTTCCGCAAAAGAATATGTTGATAAAAAGATTAAACTAAATGTAATCATTTTATTCATTTATCATTAACTCCAGCTTGTGATGTACACTCTTACTTCTTTTATAGTAATTTTTATTGATCATTGAACTATCCTTAAGATAAAACTTACTAAAGTCATAGTTATCGGATATTGAATTACAATTAATCAACTTTGAAAGTTTTAATAAGTTATTTTTTCTCTCTAACAAATGATTGTAACCACCATTTACTGAGATCGTTACACGAAATAGATCATTCTTGGTAGCGAATGGACGAATATCTCCCCAAGCACTACCTTTTACCCAAAACCACCCTGAAGAATCTACTGCCGTGTGTAAATCTTTAGCAACGCTTTCTATCATTTCTTTTGTAAGATCTTTAGTATTCACACCAAAGTATTTAGCATAGTTTTCTATATGTGTTATCTGTAATAAACCACGTCCATGATAGAATGCACCACCTCTGTACTTATTCCATTTCTCTGGATATTTCCCGTTATAATAGTACTCTTCCGTCGTTTTGAAAAAATCACTTTCTTGAAATGCTTGAGACAGAAAGTGGATTTTATTCAAACAATCATCGATTTCATACGTCCTAAACATGTCATTCAAGCTATTTAATAACTCATCTAAAGAAACATTTCTCATACTGTCATAATGAGAGTTCTCAAAAATAGTTTCTTTTCCACCTAAGACTTCAAGTAAAAAACTCTTGGAAATATCACGATTACAGAAACATTTACTTTGGGTGTGATTTCCTACAAAAGGCCAATAATGCCAAAGGCTCTTATCATCGCTTAGTTGCAAATCACCTTGTAAATCTTGCATCCATGAGAACTTATCTGCTCTTTCCAGTTCGAATTGCGAGAAAAGATCAAAGCTATCCATCACTTGATCGCGCCATGGGGAGTTACGGTAGTCCTCTATAGTCACAAAACCAGCGGAGCACTTAATATCTAGAGCTTCCTTTGCGGTCTGATGGATTGATTCATAAAGACTTTGTGACGACTCTGTATGCCAATCTGTAGGATGTTTCACAATAAATCGCTCAAAGTGTTTACGCTTACCGTCTAAGTATACTTTGGCATCGCGAGCAGTGAACGAGGAGAAGTCCGTTACTTGATCTTCTGTCACAGATTCAAGTAATTGCTGAATAAACGAATTACTCATATCAACGGCACCGCTACTATCGGCCCCATCGAGAACAACAAGTGGATTTTCTTCCGCATTTTTGGGAGAAATCTGTTTTTTGAAAAATTCGGGCGGCTCCTCAAAAGAGAACATCTCGATATGCACACGATTATCTTCTTTCTTAGTCCCAATTGCATCGTTACTGTACTCATGCAGTCCCATGTAACCGATATCTTCCCCAGCTGAAACCTTTATCCCCTCTCTAAATAGGAGTGGGAGTAAAGAAACCACACTACCGTCCCTAATCATTGCCGCCTTGTCCGACATCCATTTAGGTTCTGAAACTGGTTCTGATAGGACAGCAGAGGAATCTTCTAAAATGTCAAAGTCACTATTGAGACCCGAAGCAAACCAAACAATCTTGTTTAACAGTGCTTTTTCGCTACCACTTGCCGATTTACCATTCTCTACCACACGGCACTTTATCATTTTGTAGGTATTTTTGTCGATCTGGTATGGATGGGTCTCCTTCTCTTCTGCATACAGGTATTCAAGTAATGTTCCTTTAGACATCGACTGTTTTTTTTCACCAGAATTAGTAGGCACATCACTATGTTTGAAAGTGCGTACATTTCTCGCTTCTTGTAAACGGTAACGCGTGGTTATAGATGAATTGGCGCCAATATCTGAAGGTGGCGCAAGGTGCATATAAAGTGTATAGAACTTAAATACATCTTCATTATCTTCGGGGTTTACAGCCTCATGCTCGATAAGCACAAAGTTATTACTATACTTAAACTCTTGCTCTTGGTACGTTGATGTTAGGTAATCAGGATTTATGCGAAATGCCACTATTTTTCCATCAAGCATCGCTTGAATAGGTCTGAGCCCTTTCCCCCACGGTAACATTTTTGATGTTAAGTGAATGCCACTATGCCAACCGTACCCTTGTCCTATTAAATAACGACCGCTCTTAGCTTGATCAAACAATTTCGTAAAATCACTGAGCGTGTAGTAAGCGTCACCTTCTCGTTGCGCTATCGGAAAAACTGCATCCATGATTTAAATGTCCTAGTCAGAAAAGTTATCGTCAAAAGTGACAAATGATGGGCGGTTCAAGTTGTTTGACTTCGTGTACACCACCGCATTAACCCTACCTAAATTAGTAGCAAAGCTAGATTGGCTCGCTATGTTAACGGTACTCCCAAGGGCCATTGCCGATATAGAAATTAGGGTGTCATTTTTGGTTTCGAAAATTTGGCTAATGACGTCAGGAAGTGCTTGTTTGAAGTGGTTAAGTGCTTTTTTATAACCGTTTATACCCTCTTCAACAGAACTCAACGATCTTGCAGAAGCTTGGCTTTGTATGAAATCTAAACGACCGATGATTTCACTGTTTAGCTCATCGATGTATGAACAGATTTGATTGTTTATCAACGTCCATAAAACAAACTGCAAATACTTCACAGTATTCCCAGTCCCTAAAAAGCGAAGCTTCGCTAATAATTCATAGGGAGGCTCAAACACATCAGCTTGATATAAGACTCTCAATATATCGCCATTTTCGTGCACTTGCTCCAAGAGCAGTTCAACTAAAGGTTCATATTTCTCTAGCGCAGTAGTATCAGTTTGGATGTGATAAAGTGCCGAAACATAAGCATCAGAAAAATCTTTAGAGTGATTTTGACTAATCGCATAAGGAGACGATATACGGCTTTGCTCTAACACAATATCTTTAAAGTCATCATCACTGAAGGATGGGGACATCAATATGCCCCAGTCATTAGCAACCCCAACACGATCTTCCCAAAATGGCGAGCGGCGACCTGCTACAAACGTACAAAAATCATTCGGATCAGGGTAAGTTTCCGTAACAATATTTTCAGCTAAAGATTGGTTCGGGGTGTAAGAGTCTTGAGTTTCGCTGAGCACTAACCTGCATTCTTTTAGAGCGAGACCATTAACAGATGCTTTTCCGCTAGAATCCAGCACTCCACTCCCAATGACAGCACCTGAAGGTTCGACTAAAGAAAATTGTGCATTAGAGTAAGGGAGCCCATTTGGATATTTGCATTCTATATCCAGCGTATACGTCCCTTCCTGCTCTTCACTCACAGAAACCGATGGGTTTTGTGCGCCGCCAAGACACACAGTGTTGGCTTTGTTCATGGTCATTTGATCGGACAGGCGACATACGCCCTTACCTTCAAATTTAACCGTTGGTGAGGCTGAAATGAATTTTGCTTCAGCTTCTATCGTGCCAGAGGAAACGCCTTTTCTGTCACCGCCCGCATCGCCGGTACTTTTTGAGAACGTACTGCCCTTGATAGCGACACTGTTACCGCCATCCATAGAGACTGTCGTAGTCCCACCAGCAAGGTCTGCTGATTTAGCATTGTTGCCATAAGGGATAGGGACGACTGGCTTGCCGACCTTAGTTAAACAAACATCTGGGAGCGTTGCATTCGCTTCACCACCTGAGCCTTTATGAACTATCGAAAGTCCATTCGCACCAACTGTTACGCCCATAACCAATCCATTTGAATTTTATTGATTGAATGATAAAAGAGATCGCACATTGCAATCTCTCTAAATGACTAGTGAATTTCACTAAAAGACCAGTGATATTCACAATAAGCCCTAAAACTGGCAGAAGATCTCATTTTTAGATTTCTGGTTATCTATACACTTCAAGCAGTTGCTGAAATTTTAAGTCTATGACGATGTAGGTTGCCGCATACATAAGCGCAAACGTCATCGCACTAAGACTCAAGATCAGCTTGGGTGAAATTACCCTTTTCAACGGCTTCTTTAGGTATTTAGCTTTAAGGTTGATTAAAGAAACTTTTTCTTGTTCTGCTAGGCGGTCATCTCGCACTAATCGATAAATGGTGCTGCCAATTTCCGCTAACTTTTCGTTACCACGTTCTTCACGGCCGTACTTGCCTTGGAAACCGAGTTGAAGCAGTAAATAGAGAAACTCTATAACGTGACGGTATTTACGAGGGTCGGCTTTTAAGCGATCGAGAATAACGAAGAACTTATCACCACCAGACGTTTCGTTGTGGAATTCAGACAGTAAGCTGTTCTGGCTCCAGTGACTATTTGCCCCCCATTCTTGTCGACAAACAGACTCATCAATCGCCGCACACAAGCAGTAACGAATAACAAGAACCGAAGCACGATCGAGCTCCATTTCATTAAGTTTTCGTTCACCTTTTCTAATCTCACGTGCCACTTGTTCACGAAATGGCATCGGGTCATCAAGCCAAGGGATCGAAGACATACAAGACAGACTGGCGATCAACCATGAGAACTGGTCCACTAGCGGGTTAATACCCATGTTATCGATAGATAGATCTTGTACTGCGATGTTTCTCGACAAGTCAGGCGCTGGCATTACCTCCATTGGTTTGCCAGGCTCTGGTTGGAATAAGACTACGGTGACGTCGGTTTCTGCGTAACTCATAGACGAACGGCCCAAAGTTGCAATGATAAGTTAGCGAAATCGCCCGCAACGTGAATCGCAATCGCAGCAGTGTTCTTCAACGCCATCCACTCTTCGCCCGTTTTATCGAGCTCGAAATAGGTGTAGCCAGCGTGATACGGCAGCGCGCGTGGCACAACTGGCATTGGTTTGATCTCAATCCCAGGCAGTTGAAGGTTAATCAAGTCACGTATGTTATCGATAGAACCGATCTTCGTTTGGCTGACAAACTGGGTATGCAGAACATCCAAGGTCACGTCGGCTTTAACTGCGAGGATAAAGGTTGTCGTATCAATGATCTTATTGTCAGGGATTGCTGCCGTTCTGATGCCATAGTTCTGATCTTTTAAGGTCAGTGGAATTGCTCTTTGCTCAGACATCACGCTCAATGTCATTTTCGCACTGTCTAGGACGCGAGAAAGACAGCTAGTAAGATCACCATGATTGTACTTCGTAAACTCAATAGGTCGGCGTGTCGTTGAGCACAGCGTCGAAAGCTCACCCTCTGCCTGAAGAAGAATTCGATACAAAGACTCAGGATGCACAGCTTCTGTGCTGGCGAAATGCCAAAACAAGGGTTCGTATCGGTTGAGCGCTTGCAATAGCATAAAGTCAGAAACCGATGATACACCTTGTTGATCCACCACCCCTAATCGCTGGACTATCGATTCCGCGCGATGCTTCAACATAGAAGCAAACTCGGTCGCAAATTTACTCAGTACTGTCGACGCATGAATATCGATACAGGTAGGAATGAAACTATCATCTAAGATCACGCTGCCATCAGGCTTCACTTCTGAGATCTTTAAGATCGGAATAGACGTGTAAGCACTCTTATCTTCATGATCGTACATTAAGCAAAAGTTAAGCTTACCGACGACGATATTTGCCATGTCTTCCGAATCATAACAAGCGTCAACCGCTTCTTGAGATTCCATCGTATAGCGCGCACCGTCTTTTTTGGTACCAAATAACTCAGAACGTTCCGATGGTAACGGACAGCACAAATAAACGACTTTATCGGCAATCGAAGGATCTACATCTTTCACTTCAGGCAGCTCAGCAAGCAACGGAAGCTCAAATGGTGTCCGGTCTTGTAAAATACCTTCAGCACGAGTAATACCGATTTTACCCAGTGCTAGTAACTGAGAGTTGATTTCTAAACGTTTAATTCCCCAATGCAAAGGCGATGCATTGGCACTCAGTAGGCTCGATAGTTTACTTTGCGAACGATCGAGTTGTTGAAAATGCTGCGGCTTCATGAACATTCCATCTTGCCAAACAACTGGATTGTATAAAGACATGTTTCTATCCCTTAAAAGTAAACCTGTTCAATGCCGCGAGTGTTATCAGAAATTAACTCACTGCCCTCTAACTTGAGCTTGATGTAGTACTCGCTCTTCTCTTCAATAACTTCCACTTTTCGCCATGACGAACCATCAATATCACGAAAAGCCACTGAAAAACCGACGGCACGAGTGTCAGGGTCTAGCGTTAGCATTTCATGAACTTTTCCACCTGGCTGTATTTGATATTCGTAACGTTTGATGTACTCATCACCCAACGACGCTTTATCGCTCTCAAACAAGGCAAAGAAATCTAAGCTTCGGAACAATACTGGCGAACTTAATTCGTGAAGACGGAGAATAACTGGAGATGACTGGCCCCCATTTCTCACATTGAGTACAGGTGATGCCTCAATAACCAATTCAATCGACGAAGTTTCTGGTGTGATACCAGTGGACTCTTTAAATTGATCCCACATGGAACAACCGGACAACATGGCAAATCCGAGTAATACGGCGATACTACGCATGGTTTCCCTTAATCACTTTGTTATAGTTTTTCTTAATCAGCCCTTTTAAGGATGTTTCATTAAGCAGGCGACGATTATTAGTGTAGAAATCTAGGTATTCGGCCCACAGCTTTGACTTAGTTGAGAACAAAGACTGGCTAGCGACCCTGTTAGCAAATGCTACGGGATCGTTCGTTTCTGACTGTTCTAAAATGAGCTCATTCAGTGCTTTGTTAAACATAACTTGGTGGTCGTTCAGCTCATCGAGCATTTGTTCAACCAGTTCATTTGGAGCCAGTAATTGCTGACTATTCAAAGTAAGCATTAGCTCTGCAATGTTCGAGTTAGCCTCACTCGCACTCTGCTCATCTTTTAACGATTCCACTTCGTGCAACTCTTTCTGTAGGTTATCAATACATAAACGCAAGCAAGTGCCCATTTGCTTGAATAACTGCGCCTCGTTTGTCATCAACTCTGGGTTTCGAATACCCAAACCATCAAAAAACGCTTGCGCTATATCTTGAGAGCAAACGGCCGCATCAGTATCGACTTGTGCTTTCGTCGTACTGTTTATCGCATGCTCTGCCGTAGGTATTTGAAGTTGCTGATTAGTGTTAGGAGAAGGCGTAAAAGATTGGGTCATCTCTTCCCATTTTGACCCTGTATTAGCCTGCTCTACGGCCATCTCAGTAACATTAGGCGTACGATGTTGTCTTTGAATCGTGCTATCTGGGGCTACCGTGCCAGGTTGCATCACCTCAGCTGAGGCAATATCGGCTCTATGTGCCTTAGCGCTTTCTGGCGCTAATGCATCATTGACTGATGCGTTACTCTTGGTTTCCGCAGCCATCCAGTCTTCAGGGATTAGGCTTGGCTGATCGAATTCGGAATATATGCTGAAACTGTCATCGACCACCTGACGCGTGCTTTCCACGGTTCTAGGTTGTTCAGATTCTGTACGCTCATTATCACGAATTAAGTAATCGTCATCTCGCTGCATCGAAAAGTTAAGGTGAGCAACAGGATCATGACAATCAATGTCATCCTGTTTAGTCTCCATAAACAAATCTTCTAAGGCACCGACTTTTTCTTCCTCTTCGACAACCGCATCTCCTAGACTAACCAGAGGATCGCTAGATACTCGCTCAGGAGCAATATCAGCGGCGATGTCTAGTGTTGAGGTAACGTGCTCAAGAGAAACACCAATCTCATATTGCCCTAAAGAAATGATGTCGCCATCAACTATCGCAACGGGTTGATTTTTTAGTATTTTATTCCCATTTACCATTGTGCCATTAGTTGATACGTCACTTATATAGTAGGTATCTCCATACACGCTGAGCAAACAATGAGTGCCCGATATAAAGCGGTTGTGATCGGCTAAAGACACGCTACAGCTTGGGGAACGACCTATCGAACCACCACTTTCAGGCATTTCAATATGCTTTGCACCGGTGTATTCCTCTGGACACTTTGAGATAAATAAAACTAGCTGATTTGAGTACATTTACGAACCTCAAAAGAGCAAAGAAACTGATAGTTCAAGCCCACCAATTCCATCATTTACAACCGGAAGGATATAAGAGGCCTGCGGGATAATTTGTATATGGGCGTCAGGATTACTGCCTAACTTTATAGCAGTACCAAGGGTCATAACCGCACCTAACTCAAACTGGTCGATGTCTTCAACACTCTCATAACGATAGCCCTCTTGGTCTACTTGCCAGCGATTAGAATATTGCGAGTAACCGACAGACAAGCCCGCACCAACGTATGGCGTGAAAACACTCCAAGAAGTCAACGCATATTGAGGAACAACACGAAGTTCATAGTTCGTCGCTTCTTGATATAAGCCGTTTGCTGGCGCTTCAATATCTTCTGCTAGATAGTTTAGCCCTAACCACCAACGCCAACGGTTATTGTTTTCATCAATAGGACGAGTATGAACCAAGCCGAACCTAAGCGTATCCTGCTCACCACTTTTACCTTCATCGTATTTAATGCTATCGATAGTCAACATACTGGTAGAGAGTCCATATCGCTCCCCTTTTGCCATTGCAACAGAAGAAAATAGACACATGGCTGAAATCAGCCCAATTTGACTTGGTTTTAGCATTTCGTCCCTCTAGGAAAACCGATATTCTACTTAGAGGCGAAAGATATCAATTATATTCTCTTTTTCAATAAGCCTAAAAAAACACCTATAATTTAATACATTTCAACTATCAGGTTGGTTGTTTTACCTACAAACAAAAACTAAAGAACCGACTACAGATTAAGTGACGAGACAGTAAATCTTTCTATTTAAATAGAAGTAACAGAATTTGATTGCTAATTGAACAAAACGTAATCTCCGATAACAATTCAGTTACTTTTTAATCAACGTTCTTATCTTCATATATAAGTTTCTTCTTATAAATAGACTTAACTATTGATATTAATATTATGAACAAAGATCACACTAAAAGTAATTTAATTTCTTTTAATGAATTTTTATTATCTAATCCGCTTATTTTGTCTATAGAATTGCGGCAGATGTGCACTGCTTATAATTTAATATAACAGTAGTGAAATCCTATATAACTTAATACTTCTATATGATCAGTTGGAACTTTCCTTATGTTTTTTACCGACTTCGCTCGAAGACCAATCGATGAAAATAACCCAAGCGGCTCTAATCCTAATGGTTCTGAGGATTTTGACGAAATTAAACGTCAAATAAACAACCTGAATAAAGTCACAGGGAGAGTCTCGTGGAAAACGGTTCAAACACTCTCAAAAAAGATCTTGAGTACCCAAGCGAAAGACCTACGTTGTTGCTGTTACTTTACCGTTGCGTCAACCTATAACGACGGCTTAAGAGGCCTTGTTGAAGGATTAAACTCAATACTTGATGTGTGTGTCGTATATTGGTTCAACGCGTATCCAGAGCATTCAAAGTCAAAGGCACGAATGAGCGCTATTGAATGGATGGTAGAGCATACTGAAAAACGAATTAATAAGCATCGGGCGTTACCAGAAGAGCTTCCATTGATAGAGGCAGCACATCAATTATGCTTGAGGATTGAGGAAGAGCTTCGTCTTCATTACGGTATTGAAGCGCCGTCATTAGGTCGCATTCGCCGTATTTTGAATCAATGGATTGAGCAGATAAAAGAACAACAAATTGCGGCTGAGTTACGCGAGAAAAAACAAGCCAACACTAGCGCTCCTGCAGCAACGCAGAAGGCACCTGAAATTAAAGTGAATGTGTCTCCCTCTCCCGCACCGGTGTCATCACCCAACCTAAATAGCCAAGAGAAAGCATCACCGGCAAAGTCTGGTCGATTTATGATCTACTTCGTTATTGGTTTGATTGTTACTGCGATATGTTCACATTTCATGTACGAGCAACAACGTTATCGAACATTGGAGCAAAAAATTAATCAAGCTTCACTTAATGAACTTGTAAATTTGGTCGCCTCGTTAGATTACGAAAATAAAAAATATGCTCAGTCATTGAAAACGCAGGCCATTAATCGTGTCGATATTATGATGAATAACTGGTTTTTAGACTCGGCAAAAGTAAGTAACGTCAGCGAGCTCGATAGCTTGACCAATGAATTAATCGCGATCTATCCGGATTCGTCTTCTGCACAGCAGCTACGTCAAAACTTTTTGACACAGAGCGCCCATTTAGAAGACCAGTTTATGGATGTTTATAAGCGATTCTCAGACGCAAGAACGGTGTTTGCCAACGTAGCTAGACAGAATGTAGATAAGAACTCTGAAAAGGCGTACGAATACAGTAACTCGTTATTCCCGCTTTTAGGTCGTATTGAATACGCTGAAAAGTATTCACAGCAAAAGGAAATTGACCGCGCAACCCTTTTACTGAACATCTACCTATATAAATTGAGTCAGCTACAAGCTGAAAAAACTGACAATAAATAACAATACAATTAAAGAAGTTTTAGGCTTATGTTCAAACAAAAACTGTTTAGAAATCCAGTGGTGATTTCTACCATATTAATGTTTTTAGTGGCTGCAATTATCACCACTATTTATCTGCTTTTTCTTGACGAAATCGATCAACTTTATCTTTGGCTGACCCTTGGTGCTATCGCCATTGTTTACGTCATTTTTCAATTCACATTATGGTTGAAGAAAAAGAACAACGCTAAAGCTCAACATTTGGAAACCGAGGAAGAAGCACTTTCTATGGTTATCCAGCCTCTTCTTGCTAACTCAGGCAAGAAACCAATTTACCTGATGCTTGGTAATAAAGGGTCAGGGCGACGTCAATTTTTATTTAATTCTAGTGCAATTAAACCGATGGATCGCACTAGAACCGCTAAGAATGACTTTTTTGAATGGTACGAATCTGACAGCGCTGTATACATCAAACCAGACCAACGCTTAGTGTTCCAGGAAGTATCAAGCAGTGATGCTTCTTTATGGAATACGTTCATTGAAGAAGTTATTCATCATCGACCTAGAAAGCCATTTTCTGGGTTTCTATTCTTCATCGATTTCGAGTTCATGATCGTCTCTGAACCAGAACAAAAAGAGTACACCATTTCGTCGTTATTGGCGCGCTTGAGTACCATCAACTCTAAAACGTCTTCAGCATTGCCAATCTATTTGATTATGTCAAAGCTAGACAAGTTAGATGGCTTTAAAGAATACATGCACTTTAGCTCTCTCAAGACACGTGTTGAGTTCCTCTCTATCCCACTAAAAGAAGCCAAGGGTGTATTTGCAGAGTACTACCGCGATAGCTATCGAAATCTAGTGAGAGTGCTTGAAAGTAATGCGCTAGATGCATCCGCTAATTCAACGGACATTGATGAGAAACAAGCAATACTCGCTTTCCCTAAGCAGTTTGAGCTATGTCAGTCTGAAGTCAGCTATGTGCTTGAGCGTCTATGTGATGTTAACAACGGTGTCTATTCACTAGACATCCGTGAGATTTTCTTTAGTTCGAGTCTGCAAGGCGGTCGCAAGTACAATTTACTTGCAAAAAGTTGTAGTAATTACTTCAACTTACCTATTATCGCGTCAGAGCATACACAGTTAACAGAAACGCCTTATTTCTCTCGCTTTCTGATTGATTCACAAATATTGCCGGAAAGCGACTTTGCGGGCGAAAACAAGACGTATCTTCGTCTAATTCAGAGACAAAGCCGTTTGGCAATACTCGGCTCTATTATCCTGCTTACTGGGGGCAGTTACTTCTTTTTCACGACATTAGACAGTAACTTACATGTGATGAATCAACTCTTGAGTATCGATGACAAATCGCAAGTGGAGCAAGATGCAAGATTCAATGAGCTTTTAGCGAAGGCGACGAAAGCAATAGAGCCTTCTTATGGGGCGTGGCTTAAAGGTTCTAAGGCTTTGGATGAAGAGATATTACCACTCAACATTAGCCGTTTGGATCAAAGCACTCGCATCGCATACGAAGCATTACTTAAGGACGTTGCTCAACAGTTGATACCTCTCATTGAGAAAGGTTACCGTCTACAACTGACACAAAATCAAAACACTTTTACACGCGCTTTACCTCTATTGAAGGGGTATCTAATGCTAAACGATCCAACAAAGCGTGATATCCGTTTTTTGCGTCATCAAACTCTCCAAATGATGAACGACTTGAGCAACCAAAATGACGTCGTCAATCAGGCGATGCGCTATTTGGACGCTTACTTTCGCACACAGTTTGATCCAATTGATATCAATATGGATCTTGTTCGCGCAACACGTCGCTCATTGCTAGCAAATTCGAATGTTGATCTCGTTTATGCAGGCATTTTAAACGAAGCAAATTCGATTGATTTAGGAACCCTAGATCTGCAACGAGCTGTGGGTTTTGAGTTTAGCAATGTGTTCAACACACCAATCGATAGCGAACGCTTGATCGTAGATAAGATCTATACCTCCACTGGTTTTAGCACTTTTTATCGACCACGCGTGGACCTAATGTCACAACAAGTCATCAGTGACAACTGGGTTTTAGGTCTGTCACAACACGTTATTCCTACTAGTGAAGAACAAGAAGCCTTCAAAGAGGAAGTACGTAAAAAATATACTGACGACTACATCAGTAATTGGCGCAATGCGCTGAGTGAACTAAAAGTCCAGAACTATGGCAATGTCGGCGATCTAACGAACGCGATAGACTTAATCTCGGGCCCTTCTTCACCAATGACAACCGTACTGAAGCAGGTCTATGCCAACACACAATTTTCACCCGTTGGTGAAAAAAATGCTCTGATTTCAAAGCTAGACCCGAAACTCGTGGCAGCGGCAGACTCCGCATCAGACGTAGTAGAGGAAGTAGTTAAGCCTGATTACTTGTTAATGAAACGTGTTGAACAAGCTTTTCACTTATTAAACCAACTTCAGGTCAGTGAAACACCAAACTCCCCTACTCCTTGGGATGAGACCGTAACAGCGTTAAGCCGTGTTCGCACGTATATGAAAGACATCGCTGATGCACCCGACCCGCAAATGGCGGCGCTAGCGGCAGCTCAGCATCGAATGAACAGCAGTGAAGCTGACCCATTAATAAAACTTAAACAGATTGCCCAAAAATCACCGGAACCCGTTCGTAGCTGGTTGTTAGATGTGGTTCAACAAAGCTGGTCAGTCATGATTAAAGAGTCCGCTAAAGGCATTCAAACCCAATGGTACAGCGAGATTTACACCAAGTTTAAAGAGATAGGGCTAGGACGATACCCATTTGATCTAACAGCGACCGAGGAAATCTCAATTGAAGATTTTGAATTACTGTTTGCTTCAGGTGGCTTGTTAGACACATTTATTCAGAAAAATTTTGCACCGTTCTACGATACCAATTTGTGGACGCCAAAACAGGTGGATGGCGAGACGATGCCAATCTCTCCGGCTCTGTTAGTGCAACTGCGTAACTATAACGTTATTCGAGACACATTAATTAATAAAAGCACTAACCGCGTTCATATTCCGTTTAGTGCAAGAGTACTCGATCTTGATTCTAGTGCGATTAGAGCGAGCTTAAAAATTGCAGATACCAATATAAGTTACTACCACGGTCCAAGCCGCATTCGTGAAATGGCATGGCCACCGCAAAATGGTGACTTCAATATTAGTATCACACTCCAGGATGTAACCGATGAAGGCAGACAGCACGTTTTAAATAAGAGTGGTCAATGGGCGATATACAGATTGCTAGGTGACTCGACCTTGACAAACACTCATAACGGCAGCTTTGTCAGTGACATAAAAGTGTCAGGGAGGGACTTGAGCTTACGCATCACTCCGTTGACACAGAAAAACCCATTCACTCTTGCTGAGCTGTATAACTTTACGCTCCCTGAGTCGATTTAATAACAATATAAAAACAAAATAGGCAGAACACATGATTTCAAACATGACTTTACAAGGTTTAGATAAATTAGATCGAAAAATACTTTCAAGTCTTTTGTCGAATGGGCGAGAGTCGATTGCGAATCTATCCCGAAACATTGGTTTGTCTCGAACAGCAGTAGCAGAAAGAATTAATCGTTTAGAAAAGACCGGTATTATCAAAGGCTATACCGCACAGATTCGTGTAGAAAATGAAGGGCGAAAAGCCGCTAGTTATCTACTGATCTCTTGTGAAAAGGGTAAGAAGAATGATGTAACGAATGCACTTAAAGAAATCCCTGAGGTTCGCTTAACGAGCGTTGTTGGTGGCAACTTTGATATTATTGCTCTAATTGAAGCGCCCGACCTGCAGTCTATTCATCATCTTTGTAATGAAATTGAATCATTTAACGGCATTCAAAGGCTTGATACTACCGTTGTACTGCATCAGCCGATCAGTCGTTAAGCTTTTCTGACCTCTTTGAGGAAAACATAAAGGGCCGCTCGTTGAGCGGCTTTCTTATATGCTTCCGATAAGTCGAATTTTGGCGTCTTTATCACCTGGGTTGCCAAGCCAGAACGTTTGACCTAGTTGGTTCCCTTCTCCATTACCCAGTTTGTTTTCTGGAATACTGTCTAGGTTAACTGTCAACTTTAGGTCCCACGACATTGGGTCACGCAGAATAAAGCGCATCAAGCCCACCAGCGTCTTATGTAACTCACCATCGTAGGAAAACTGCTTAAACGTTTCAAAATCAATGTTGTCGATACACAAGTTAAACTTGCCGTTCAAATCCGCAATGCTTTGTCCCAAGTGTAAGCTTTGTCCCAATACACAATTGGAACGATTGAGTTTGTTACGCTGGCTTTCTGCAATCTCGACCCGCCGATAAACCCATTCTTCGATTCGCACATTCGGCAGTGAAAAGTAGTGCGAAACAATACCGGAAATAAGCTTGGGTGAACGTGTACGCGTAGATAACTGGTTCACGTAAGACAGAACTTTCGCTCGATCTAACTCCGCGACTTCACAATCTTGCATAACGCTAGAAAGACCAGCCAAATGCAGTATGCGCCCAGAAAACGCATCGCTCGCCCCGCTTTTGTATTGCACGTGATATCGGTATTTCTTCCAAACACGATACAGTAAGCTTGTATAGCGGTTGTGGAAAAAGTCGAAGAAATCCTTCACTGGGTTATCATCGGGATCACGACCGACGAGTTTCTCAGTGTAAGACGCAGGTAGGGGCGAGCTTGAACCATGCAAGCCAAGAAAGTTCGTCTCAATACGTGAATATTGCTGTCCGTTTCTTTCCATATGAGTAATAAAGTCCATATCACTCTTTGGAAAGCACAGGTTTGGCGACACGCTGAACTCAATTCGCTCTTGGTGAAAGTATTTGTTCTCGCCCACGGCAACAAAATTTGAGTTTGGCTCCAGCTGGTAGTGTTTCTCTAACAGCAACACCGCTTGGTAGAAACTAAACTCATTCGACTTATCAGAAAGTGTGTTAATCATAGTATCGTCTGCTGCCCGATTAGGCTTGCCCAGTTGTAAACCTCGCCCGTCGCTTCATCGAACACCTCTAGTTCGGTAAAGGAGTTCACACTCGAATATAAACGGATAAATTCATTCAATACCGTGGCCATAAGGAACATATCGCCTTCATTTACGAAGAACTTAGAGTCCGTCACGAGCTTGAATTGGTTACCACGCACAGATACACCACGAAATACGCGATCGATTGGTTTCATCTCTGAAGAAATAATGCCATCAAGTCGATGAATCGACGCGCGGTGGGCTTGTCTATCGACTCGAGAGTGGAAGTCGTAAGTCGAGAGCAACACTTTCAACACATCGATATTGGCCAAAGACAAGTAGTTGAGCGACATGTTGGCAATCAACTGCCATTGAAGTTCACCATTAACCTGAGGACTTACTGACTGTGTTGGCTTAGTAATGTTTTTAAACGTCGCATACGTTGGCGATTTGTGCGTCGCGTACGTGATGTCCCCTACTGACAGGCGCTCCGCTAAGTCCGCGTTACTGCATTGCAGTTTCATCAATACTGTTTCAGTCCCTAAATCCGCGATGTCGCCATTGTGAGTATGGAATGAGATATAGCGCTCTAACCCTCTTCCGCTTACTCGCTCGCCCACTTTGGATTTGTAGAACTCTCGCTTATCACGCTGGTTGATTTGGTGCTCAAACGATTCAAATTCAATCAGTGGTTTTCGGCGACGCTCGTCTTTACTCCAGCTCTCCACTTGCTCAATGGAATAAACCTCGTAATGCTCTTGAATGTTACTTTGTGGACGCACCTTGTACTCGTTTCGTCGATGCTCTAAACGGATTGGATCGCCGTCTTTTTCAAACAAGTTAACGGCAGGTGTGCAGTGCAACCTTAAGTGTTTATCTTTAAGCACCACCTCTGAAGGCAAAGCACGCTTAAAGTGGAATTTGATTTTGACCGTACTGCGCTGTGGAATGCCTTTTAGCCACTCTAAGCCTTTAATGTCGAAGAACATGAACTTATCTGGCAAAGAGAAGAATTCTTGCAGCAAACGGTAGCCTGCAAAGGAATTTTTGCTGTAAGGCAACAGCGCCTCGTCCTCTTCATGCCCGACTGGCTTAACGTATTCTGGCCCTAAACGATGTTTGTAGCCGCCACCAACATCCAACTCGACGTGATCTAGATAACGGAACAGCCATAAGAAGACAGTGCGAGTAATATGAATCTCACCATGCAGGTGCAAACGCAACGTATCTAAACCGATACGAGACAGTTCCAGGCCATGCTCCGTCGATAACGTCACATCAATCATCGAACTGGTGCGGCTGTTAGTTTGTTCGATGTTAGTAATCGTAACTGGGTATAGATTGACGTCATAACAAGTACGGAACAAACACTGCGTGCCTTCTACCTGTTCGCTGGCCATTTCCGCACCACGTTTCACCACGGTTTTCTCAGTAACACTTCCGGTATGCGGTTTTAGTTCGCTAATGCACAAAGACGGAATCGAACGCATGTAATGTGGCCACAGCAAAGTCATCAGAGATTGCGTTAGCTCAGGAAGTTCATCGTCAATCTTTTCGCGGATGCGTCCGGTCAAAAAAGCAAAACCTTCCAGCAGTCGTTCGACATCTGGATCAAAAGTTCCTTCAGAGAGAAAGTGAGTTAACTTCGGATGATATTTGGCAAACTCACTACCCGACTCGCGTAAATACGTGAGTTCATCTTGAAAGTATTTACTGTTACTCAAGTGGCACCTACTAAACGTTAAATTGGCCGTCGGTTCCCATGTAGACATCGATCGACATTGGGACTTTACCGCCGTTATGGGAAACTTCGCCGCGAATACCAAAGCCGAGTTGTAATGGGTTATGGTGGTCTTCACGGTAGTGAACCTCGACATTCAGCAGTCGGGGCTCAAAGCGTTCTATGGTTGACGTGATGTTTTTTTGAATATGGCGAACGAGGTTCGTGTTGTTAGAAAGTACGTCGTTAAAATCTGGCAGACCATACTCATTGTCGATCATTGCGTTGCCGGAATGCGTATTCAACAAGTCAGCGAGATGCGAGTGAATGGATTCAATCAAATGCTTATGAGACACCACTTTCTCGTAGCAGTTTTTTGGTTCTCCTAGCTCGATCCGCTCTAAAAGACGGTAACCTTTTTCCATATGCGATCCTACGAAAAAAGCAGCCAGTCTTCACTGGCTGCTTGATGGTTTCAGTAATGGGTTATTGGTCTAGCTTACCAACTAGAGACAAGTCGAAGCTTGCGCCCATGTACTTGAAGTGAGGACGTACAGACATCGATACTTTGTACCAGCCTGGATCGCCTTCTACGTCTGATACTTCAACCTTCGCAGCGCGAAGTGGGCGGCGACCACGAACTTCCGCTGGCGGGTTCTCTTGGTCAGAAACGTATTGACGAATCCACTTGTTCAGTTCGATTTCTAGGTCAGAACGCTCTTTCCAAGAACCAATTTGCTCACGCTGTAGCACTTTTATGTAGTGCGCTAAACGGTTGATAATGAACATGTAAGGAAGCTGAGTACCTAGCTTGTAGTTCATCTCGGCTTGTTTGCCTTCCGGCGTGTTCGCAAACACTTTTGGTTTTTGAACAGAGTTTGCAGAGAAGAACGCCGCATTGTCAGAACCTTTACGCATGGTTAGCGCAATGAAACCTTCTTCTGCTAGCTCATACTCACGACGGTCAGAAACCAGGATCTCGGTTGGGATCTTAGTCTCGATTTGACCCATAGCTTCAAAGTTGTAAACCGGTAGATCTTGTACAGTACCACCGCTTTGAGGACCAATAATATTCGGACACCAACGGTACTTAGCAAATGATTCACTGATCTTAGACGCCATCGCGTACGCTGAGTTGCCCCATAGGTAGTTATCATGGCTGTCTGTTACTTGCTCATCGTAGTCAAACGCCTTGATTGGGTTATCTTCAACAGAGTAAGGTGTACGTAGCATAAAGCGAGACGTACATAGACCTAGGTAGCGCGCATCTTCGTGCTCACGCAGACCACGCCATTTCGCGTACTGTGGACCTTCGAATACAGACTTCAGATCTTTTAGGTTTGGCAGCTCTTCGTAGCTGTCTAGACCAAAGAATTTAGCCGATGCCGACGTGATGAATGGTGCGTGAGACATTGCACCTACGTTAGCCATGTATTCCATCAATTTGATGTCAGGCGACGAAGCTGACATAGCGTAATCACAAATGACGGCGCCAACAGGTTTACCACCGAACTGGCCGTATTCACGTGTGTAGATTTGCTTGTACAGGCCAGACTTCACCACCTCTGGAGCGTCTTCGAAGTCATCAAGAACTTCGTCTTTCTTCGCAGAGATCAGTTCAATTTGAATGTTCTCGCGGAAGTCAGTGTGATCAACCAGGTACTTAAGGCCACGCCACGTTGATTCAATCGCTTGAACTTCTTCGTTGTGAAGAATTGCATCAACTTGCTTAGACAATTTTTGGTCGATTTCAGAGATCATCAGATCAACCAGAGATTGGTCGACTTTCTCTGTGTTCGAACTGCTTAGTAGCTCACTGATGAATGCTTCTACGCCGCGTTTTGCAACGTCAAAACCTTCATCACTTGGCTTTAAACGTGTTTCGTTAAGAATGCTATCCAGAAGTGAGCCTGATTCAACTAAGGCTGCTTCTTGTTCTGGCGCTTGTGCTTCTGCAGACATGATATCCCTTACTCTTCTTTCGCGTCTTGGTCGTTGCCAATGCTTAGTTCATCCAACAGTTTCTTTCTCGCTTCTTCATCTTGAAGAACCGATGCGATCTTCTTACGGAACGCAGGCACGTTTCCTAGAGGACCTTTAAGTGCAACCAAGGCTTCGCGAAGCTCAAGTAGGCTGTTTAGTTCAGGTACACTTTTCGCGATCGCTTCAGGAGAGAAGTCCTTCATGTTTTGGAAGGTCAGATCAACACCAATCTGGCCGCCTTCTTCATCAGAAAGACGGTTTTCAACGTTGACTTTAACGTTTGGAGACATGCCCTCTAGCACTTCGTTAAAGTTGTCTTTGTCGATGTTAATTGGAGTACGTTCTTCAATTGGTGTCTCATCTGCACGCGCAGTAAAGTCGCCAACTACCATCATGCTTAGCGGCAGCTCTACGTCTTCTTGCGTATCGCCAGTTGCTGGAACATAACGGATATTAATTCGCTCTTTAGGAGCCACCGAGCCGTCACGTGACATAATTCGTTCCTTATCTAACTCTTTAATTAGTCGTAAATTGCTTTCCACTCTTCATACTTCTCAGGTAGAAGATCCTTGCTTCCAAATAACCGATGGAGTGTTTTTCGAATTAGGTCTTCTAACTGTGACGATAAGTGGGGTTCCCAGCTCGCGAGATTAAACGCTTTTTGTACTTCCCACCCCTTCTCAAGATACGGCAAACACAACGGGTATAATCCAACAGACTGGTAAGCTGCTATCAATTGTAAATACAGCATGAACTGCCCTCGTCCCGAGCTATCCAGCTCAAGTTTGTGGGCAAGCTCTGCGGCACATTCCCCTAGATTTTCTAGAGTGATATCCTCCATTGGCAGCGAGTCTTCCTGCGAAATCACAACCGTTTGAACAACGGGTTGAGAAGTCGAAGAAGTAGTATCTTGAGTCGATAACCAGCTCAAGGTCGCTTCATCTGCAAATGGTATAGAATTCTTAAATGAGAGGTGCTCGATGCCCTCTAGCGATTCAACAAAACGCGTCACTTCTTGTTTCACAGCAAGCGCTGCATCATCAAAGCCCAAGTTATTAAGCATCGAATACACGAAGTAATGGCCCGTCAGCCAAAACGGCGCATCCGTTAATGTGCGCTCCAAACGCTTAATGGTGTCGATGTCGCTTTCTTGTTCAGCTTTATCTCGGTATTCCGCTTGTTGATCGGACGACACTGCCAAGCTCAAAGGCGTTTGATTATTTTGGTGGTCGGGTAGACCATCAATGTCATCCCAAGTCAGATGACGATAAATCCGGTAAGCCAGCGGATCACTTGGGTTCGCATGAAGCATGACTTCCGCAACCTTCTTCAAGGTGCGCTTAGAAGCCGTAGGCGAAGAGAAGTCCGTATCGACATCGACTTCTTTTGCTACCGCTTTCTTAACTGGCGCAGGTTTAGGGGCCGGCGGAACCGCCTTCACCGGTGCGGTTTGCACTTCATTCTGCGCTGGCGTTTCTTCGGCAGCAGACTGCGTAGCTGGTGCAGGCGCCGCTTGTTCAACGTTAACGACTGCATCATCGCTCTGCTCATCAGCCGCCGCTTGTTGAGATAAAACATTGAGTTGAGTGCGAATCTCAAAGAAATCCGCTTCTGAGTCTTGGTAAACCTCGTCGTACTGGCGCTGCACTTCTTCAATAGTCGAAATGCAGTTTGATACCAAATCCCATGACTGAGCGCTTTCCGCTAACTTGCTGCTGACCAGTTTAAACTGATGGTTCAACCATTCGACCGCGCCATCTCGACCCCGCTTTCGCGAAGGATACAATTCAACGCCAAAGCGACTTAACGCCTCACTAAGCAGCTTTAGACCTTGTTCAAAGCCTTGCAGACCAAACTCTTCTGTTAGCGCGCGAACGAGGTAACAAATGGCTTTTAAGTCTTTACTGTGGTGCTCTAGAACTTCAGTCGCGTGCGTTTTTACCACGCTCCAATCTACTGTTTCGCCAAACAAGGAACCGAATTTCTTCACTTCGGACTCCATCATTTCGTAGCAAAACTCGTAACGGGCATCGTTTCCCACTGGAGATTCATCAGAAATAGGATTAAGCAGACGATCGATATCAATGTTGGACAAAATTCACGTCTCCTTCAGTCAAGTAATCTCTCAACGCACGCGCTACCGCAATTGCGCCATTTGCTGGCTTAGATAATCGATGGCTCTGCTCAATCGCATCTGACGCCATGCTATCTAGAATTTTCGTGATTTCTGTAAATTTACTTGGTGCATTCCGTTCTAAATCGGCAAGGGATTCATGTAGCTTTTGTTTGTCGTAAACGGATTGCTCCATCACGGTGCTAAACAAAATAAATTCGCTTCTTGCGACGATTAAATCCTTTATTTTTTTGTCTAGTTCTGGCGTATTACCGAAGTAGGCTTTGGCTAATTCGGCTTCTTCAATTGCTTTGGTGTAAAAGTGCGCCTCTGCATGTTTATCGATGGAGTCATTAATATTTTCCATCACAGCCTTTGGTAAGATTTGGTTGTAGAAATAGGCTTGTGACTGGTTTAACAACCATGCCTCTTTCATTTCATTTTCTGCGAGCTTAGCTTCACCATCTAAAATTAAGCGAGCAATCTGCTTATCTCGACTGCCAACTATGGCAGATACTTTCATGGAATCGATAGACGCGACATTTAACCCAGACATCACTTTAGTCAACGCCTCATCCGCATATGGAAACAGAGCACCGTCACGAACAAGGGTTTCTCGCAAGGTGACAAGCTCCTTACGTAATTCGACTAATGCCATTGGTAAGCCATCCGCTAACGATTGATACGACGTTAACTGAGCCTGTTTTTCTTCATATAAATTCGAGAGGCTTAACTGCTGAGCTTGATATGCTGTTCGATAAGCTACTGTCATATCAATACTCTGAGTAGCTTGAGACAATTCTTCTTTGATTTTCCATGGAGGCTGAGCCAAAAAAGAAGCCGTTTCAGAGGGCGTAATAACGTGAGTTACAGTAGTGACACCTCGGGAAAAAATGGCATCCAATTGATCTTTATTCTGTTGATATAAATAACTTCCTGCTGTTGCCAGCACACTCAACACTAAGCTCGCCTCTAATATTTTAAAGCGACCATACGCCGTTTTATCATTTGGCTTACAGTGTGTAAGCAGCAAGTCCGCGTTACGCAAGCTACTGAAAATTGGTGCGTTAGAATTTGAGCTAATTGATTGCGTATCGATTCGCGCTAACTGTTGAGCAAAAGAAATAGCGGTATAGCCATGCCCTCTTGGTTTGTTGATGACTTCTTTCAGCAATTTCCAAATATGAACCGGGATCAAAGCCGGACGCTTTCGGTCTTTTAACTGCTTATTCCAAGCATCACCAAATATTGAGCCTAAAAATAGATGTCCAGCGAGCAAAGCGAGAGAGTAAACATCATCTTGCGGTTCCGCGATGCCAGTTTCTATATAAAGAGGGGAAGCGTAGCTCAAGCTTGCCTCTGCGTATGGTTCTGTCTCTCCAATGTAACGAGCAGCGCCGAAATCAATGAGCTTAACGTAATCGCCTTCACTCACTAATACGTTAGATGGTTTAATATCAAGATGGCAGATACCTCTTGTATGCATAAACTCTAGAGCGCCAGCGAGTTGATACACCAACCAAGCGATGTGGTCGTGGCGGAAGCCTTTAGAAGAATGACGCTCCATTTTTTCTGCCAGTGATTCACCTTGGATCCACTCGTACATCAAATATGGGCGTTCGAATTCGTTGCCGATTTTTACAAAGTTAGCCACGCTAGGGTGTTGAGAAAGCTCCAGCCTGCTCGCTTCGTTAATCAACATTTTGCTCGCAAATTCTGGCGAGTCATCATTGATAACTTTGCAACAGATTTGCTTCTCTGGCTGCCCTTTTTTTGCAAGATGGTAAACCGTTGTCTTACCATTTTTAGAAGGAAGCTTGTCTAATACATCAAACTGTGAAAAAAGCACGTACTCAAGCTTCGGCTTATTTTTTTCTGCTAGCCTTTGCTCATTCAGTTTCTTTTTCTCAATAGCTTTAACAACCAACTGATCGATATATCCTTTGGCTGTACTCTGATTATTAGACACTTAGTACTCTTTCATAGAATAAATATTATTAGAGTTGAATAATATTTTCTTGAACGTACTTGTATCAAGGTTGGTATTTAAAACAAACAGTAAGCCTATTATTTTAGTTATTATTACTAACTTATTAGACCTTTTTACTTACGCTTTCACTGCATGAGTTATACGCTTTTTCGTGTTACAAACTTCAACCTAATAATATGAGTATATTTTCATTGCCATTTGATCGATGAGTGCCCACTAACATTGCAGTAATTGGAGAACTCCTTTGTCACCATGAAAGTCGAACATTAACAATGTAGTTGGTTGCTTAAAGTGGTGCTCTCTGACCGCAAAGGCAATTAAAGCGAGAGAAGAACAACTGCCCATTGTGCCCCACAACTCATTGATAAGCTGCGGTTGTTCTGGGTTCGTGAATCGTTCTGCTTTCGCCCCCAGAGCAAAGCCGTAATCTTCCGAATGCATGCGCAGGTTCGTCATATCGGAATACACGTCACCAAATGAATAGAGCTTTTTACTCGCACGTTGAACAAGTCGAAACATGCCTCTTCGGTCTGAAGTGTTTAATTCCGTATCAATGTAGCCAAGCTGCGCTTGAGGCTTAAGTTTCAATGTTTCTACGGTGTTTTTTCGACAAAGAATTAAACCCGCCCCACCCTCGCTCGGAATAACGCCCCATGGATTATTGGTACTCATTACCATCGCATCGTCGATGAGTGTTTGCATCGAACTCACCAAGGAATCGACACTGATACACATCATAGCATCATATTTATCCAATGATTTCATGGCCTGGAGAACGAAACTGGGCCCACTGGCATGAACAGCATTCACCACAGAGAGAAATTCAGCATAGTTACTTTCACCAAGCCATTCTTGCACCTTTACTAGTGAAACAGACGCAGGCACAGCTATAAGCAAAGGTATTGGTCTCAATGAACGTGGTAACTGTGCTAACAATGAATCAAGCAAGTGGGTGATTAACTCACACGTTTTCTCAAACTGCTCACTTTCTTTGGTGTATTCGATTTTGGCGTAAGTAAAACGCTCGATACCATCATCCCCTACACATTGGTCGAATCTTCCTAAATCAGCATACGAAACTGCACTAGCAATATCTAAATTCATACCGGTTGGCGTCATCACTTCCATCCCTAGCACGTAACGGCCTGTTGAATTATGCATGCTCGCTTACCTCTTCCAACTTAGTGATCGATGTCGACACCAACAAATGCTCCTTGCCCTGACAAGGAAACGCAGCCGTGTAACTGATTGATATAGTTTTCTTTTCCGCATCAACGAATAAGGTGTACATCGCCATATCAGCTTGATAACTTTGACCTTTAAACGTCGCGATCGCACGGTATTTTTCTTTAGGAATTCGAAATGAAAGCGTGTCATCATGACAAAAACCACTCATCATCAAACGCTCCCCCCCACGAAGAAAGCCTTTGCACTGTTGATCAATAGGCGCGCTTTGGAAGAACCGCTTATCAAAATCGAGTGGCAACATTGGCTTGCGATTCTCAATCCAATCGTCATCGAACGTGCCGGCCAGCTTCTGGCGCGCCTCAAAGAACGGAGGCACTGGCCCGAACCCCGCAACGCGTAGTTTTTTCGCGGCGGCACTCCAGTCCTCTCGGGGATAAAAAATCGAGGGTACTTTCTGTTCAAGCAATTCTTTGTTGGAATCGGCAACACCACCGCCTATTCGGTTACGTAAATCACCGCCTACCGCGCAAGTGTAATCAATGTCTTTTTCAATAAATGGGAATGGGTTGCTCAGCGTTATACTACCAGCATGCTCAACCCATACTCGCTCCCCGTGAATAGCGAGAGTCTTATCGATATGACCATCAATCAGCACACGACACTCTTGGTATGTCACTGGCTTTTTCGCGTAGCTGCGCGCTTTGCCGTAAACAAGTACATCTGTGTTTTCTTTGGTATACGCGAACTCGTGGTCAACTTTCATCGCAGAGAAGCCTTCTTCGCCCAAATATTGGGGATCATCGAAGATTTCACTTTCACCTAATTCGTGCCAAACCACACCATCGAATTGCCAAGTACGTTTAGCGACCACAACCCACACTTCATCGCCGTTTTCGTCACGTTGAAAACGACCTTTAAGTGATAGCTCAGGGTGCGCTTCAATATCCCATAACTGCATTGCTATTCCTTAAGTTGAATCGTTCGCTCGCAGAAGGTGCGGCCTTTAAATTGTTGAAGTTCCAGTCTTGCTGATGTATCGGCATCGCCATATCCCAAGGCACGTAGGCTCTGGATTGAATGCAGATTTGGCGCCATAGCCAGTCGCGGAACAGCACATCAACGTTAGAATCTTGCATCGCAGCTAACGTAGACTCGAAGCTCAATGCGTAACCCAAGCGGCTTGGTAGATTTTGGATATATTTTTCATCTTCCACCCACTCATTGAGCAGATCGACGATCTCTTCCCATTCATATTCGACACCAACATCTTGCGGAGTCAGAGGAAGAAGCTTTCCGTAGACGACATACAAGGCTTGAAGCCAAATTTCACCTTCAGCTTCCTCCAGACTTTCCAAGTGCTCGATGATTTGGGGCACCAGTTTCCAATCGCCACTCAGCGCAAAATCAACAGGTGCTAATGAAGAAGAGATATCAAACGCCTCAAACTCTTTTAATTCAAGCAACTTGGCATAAGTGAGCACTTGCGCTGATGGTAATCCATTTGGTTCGATGCCAAAGCTCTGACGGAACCAAGTGCCTCTGTCACGTTTGGTAATCAAACGTTCAAATAGGTATTGTTCGCTGCCTGCATTGTCATTAAGCCAATCAATCCCCTCTTTTACGTCTTGTAAAGCGAGCAGTGGCAAAGCAACTTGAGAGCTAATGATGCTGGCTTTGTGCCAGCGCTTGATGAGAGAAACACTTAATGTTTGACGTACACGTAAGCATTCAAAGTAAAACGCACTGGATGTCGCATTACCCTCAATAAGCTCCGAAAGCGTACTATCCATAGATTCAACCGGAGATTGTACGGCAATGACCATTGCAGTTTTAGCGTCAATATCTTCGAGTAAACTCAATCCGCACAAAAGGTTATCCAACTCTGAGCCCAACTCCCCCTGTAGCATCAGCCAGCTGTAAATTTCTGGCTCCTGGCCTCTTAACTGATGAATCAACCCCGGTGCTAGCCGATAAAACGACAAGTACACCTGCTTCAGTTCTTCAATTTGGCGTTCGATCAGCTTGAGATACGCCAACTCACGACTTGGATAACCCCTTTTGTGAATTTGAACTCGCTGCCTGATTAAAAACCCGATACTTTCAGAAGCAATGGACAGCTTTTCATTACAGAAATCCAGCCATGTTACTGGCAACTGGGAAAGGTCATTCACAGCGCGCTCAGCTTTTGCTAACGCGCCTTCGACTTCTTGATTGGTTATGGGTGCCTTTAGGTGCTCGACACCGATTCTTTGTCGCATCTAGTTATCCGTTATTAGCGTGCCATAACGCGATTGCAATTAGTTAACTCGAAGTAATTAGCTCACTTGGCGTGACTTGTTAACACAAAACCATTAGCTAACGCGAAGTAATTAGTTAATTGCGATCGTTCCGCCTTGAATTTTTTGTGCTTTTTCTGCTTGAGAAGTGACGTACTTCGCTTTAGTGGTAATTCGTCCATCGCGCCCGCTATAGCGAGTTTCTGTCTCACCACTTTTGACTACCAACTCTTGTTCTGTCTCGATAACCATCTTCTTCGCTCGCAATACAAACTCGTCAGAGTCATCCAGAATGGAGAAGAAAATGTCCGTCACAAGAGGCAAGCTTAAGTCGTCGTTCAAAAACTCAACTCGACAACTTAATCGATTATCGATAGCCATTTGCAGTTCAGAACGACGAAAGCCACGTCCTAGTCTCGCAGTGAGTGGCTGCTTAAATGGGTTACCATCAAAATCAACTCGCACACTGCCCGTAGACTCATTGATAGCCACTATTCTTCCAAAACGCGAAAAGCAAGCCGTTGATTCGGCTTGCTGCTCTGATATTACTTCTGTTGTAAGAGGTTGTTTTTCCATTGTTAGTTAACCACTACGTTGCCACCTTTCACGACGACTTTGTCACTGCCTTCGATCGTAATAGCCGAGCCTGATAACTTTATTGAACCATCACTGTTCATCACTAAAGAGGAACCACCCGTTTTCAATACAATCTTGTCGCCACTGATAATTTGCGTTGCACCATCAGCTTTATAAGCGGTGTTCCCTTTCACTGATACCGTTAAGTTGCCACCAACCGTCTGGTTATCATCCGCACCAATATCTGAACTCTTAGACGCACCGATAGTAAGGTTACTGTTTTCGCCAATATCTAAGTCATCATTTTTACCGATCTTAGTCGTACGGTTATCACCAATTTCTAAGTCAGAATTGTTTTTCACATACTGGGCTTCGTTCGCGTTGTATGTAACGGTAACGTCTTGCTCGACTGTCTCCGTAAACGTACTGTTTACCTGTGTCGTTTTATGCCCATGAATGGTTTCTTTATGGTCACCATGAACTTCATTCGTTTGGTGACGTGCAACCTTCAAGAATTCATCTTGACCGATATCACGGTAACGGTTGTTGAGCACCTTGGTCGACATGTCTTTTTGAGCGTGAATATAGACTTCTTCTTGGTTCGCTTCGTCTTCAAAACTCAACTCGTTGTAACCTGTTCCTTTGTGCGTTTGCGTGCGGAACGTGGTACGAGTTTTGTTTTCTGGCAAAGAGTACGGTGGGAAATGCAAACCGTTGTAAACTGCGCCCGTAACTAACGGACGATCTGGGTCCCCCTCAAGGAAAGTTACTACGACTTCGTGGCCAATACGCGGCAAATAAACTGCGCCCCATGTTGGCGCCGCCATGGATTGGCTTACACGAATCCAACAGCTTGAATGCTCGTTGTTATCACCGTAGCGATCCCAATGGAACTGTACTTTCACTCGACCAAGCTTGTCGGTGTAAATCTCTTCACCTTCTGGTCCTACAACGACCGCCGTTTGCGGGCCATCCACTACTGGTGCCGCTAGTTTAGGCGCTTTAAACACCACATCACGTGGAATACACGAGAACTGGTTGTAGTAAGTGGTTGGCATACCACTCGCTTCATCTTCATGCACTTGCGGATCTTGACCTGTGTGCATTACAGACAACATGAGGTAATCGCGGTTAATCTCAGAACGCGGGTGGTCACTGACGTTAAAGCTGTAACCAGATGCTAAGCGCATTACGTCACTCGTTGCTTCCACTTGTTGATTATCGACTATGTGTTCCGACATCCACTCCGTGGTTCTCACCTGACCCATCAGCGGGTCGACGTATCGTCCAGGATAATCAAACTGCTTGAGATCTTGGTCTAGCTCGCCAGCCTGTGTCATCTCTTGTGGAATTTTAGGGTGTTCGTAGTTGTAATCTGTGTACGTAACCTGTCCCGTTCTAACGCGGTTAACTAACTCGAGATCAGAGATATGTTCGCGATCGGCAACACCGCCACCATCGGCATGATAAACAATCGGCCCAATGTAAGAAGCATTTAGTGGCGAGCTTATCAAAGGTGCAATCGCGTCATTACTGTCGACAATGACCATCGTATGATTTGAATCGCTATGGTCAAAGTAATACCACATACCGTGTTCAGCCATCATACGCTGCACGAAATGCAAGTCAGACTCACGGTATTGCAGAACGTATTCTTTTGGAGGATAAGTACCCGACACTTCAAATCGGTAATCGGTGACTGCCCCATCATCGAGTACTTCTGTGATGATGTCTTGCGCTGACTTTTGCTGGAAAATACGACAATCTTGGCGCTGAGATAAGAACCAAGCTTGAGGAACCAAGACTAATTGATAACGAGAAAAACGACGTCCAGTCCCTAAGTAACGAACTTCATTCACCACGCCGTTGAACACACGCGCAGCCCCAACACCTTGTCCGTAAAGTGTCAATGTTCCTGCTTTACGTATTAACTCATCGAACGAGATATCTGGATCAAGTGAAAGTAATGAGAGATTGATGTGGAAAGGCTTAGATAACTCTTCATGAACATGAAAGCTCTCAACCCGAAATTCATGCCCACATCCAGGCACTTCAAATTTAAATTCTACGTCATTCACCATATCTTTTACCTGATACAAATAATCGAATTAGGGCCAACAATCGTTGGCCCTGAATCTTTACGCGACGAGCAATTAAGCTTCGCGTGGAGCACGCCAGTCGTCGTTACCCGCAGTACCACAGTTTTCGTGAGTTACTTCGATCGCACGGTAAGTGAACTTAAGCACTTCTTCTGTCACGCGGTCAGCTGTTGCTGCGTCTTGACAGTGGTTCATACGAGTTTGGATATCGACAAGTAGCGCATCAATCAATTTGATTGAGTAGTAGTGCTCTTGTTTACCTTGAACTGAAGTACGGTAGAAGCGGATCACACACTCAGGAAGTTTTTCGCCAGATACTAGTGCGTTGAATAGTAGTGGAGATGAGCGATCTTGAACTTTAGTTACAACAAGTGGACGGTGTACACGTTGACCAGTTGGCTGACCACTTTGTGGATCACGTGGAACAGTTAGCACGTGATCAAGTTCTTGTACTAGGAACTCATCAACGTGAGCTTCTTGCCATGTGTTACCTACTGAATCTGCAGAGTAAGTATCTTTAGTAATATGGCCTTGAGTCTCACCTTGGATAGACATATATGCTGGAGTTGGCATCGCTATTTCCTTTTCTAAAATCTGTTTTGTTTAAATCACCAAATCGCTTATCACCGCGACTACTTGGTATAATCAAAGTCCGTGCCAACTTTAAAAATACAATAAAAACAATAACTTATACAAATTAAGACATTATTCACTAATATATTGAGTACAATTTATTGGATAAAAAACCAAAAAGTTGGATTAAGATAATAATAAATTGTTCTAACTTTAAAAAGTGAAAATAACCATATAAAACCGTGTAAATAAAGTCATTAAAACTAATAAATCCGACACTTTTACTATCAATTAATTTATAATAACAACGCCATTAAAATAACCACAAGCATTAATGTCACAATAATCATTAAAAATAACCAACAAACGATAGTCAAAATATCTTGATAAAAAAAGAACGCAATTACTTTTAGTATAATAGCCGCTACCTCTTTTCCTCTAAAGAATAAAATGGCTATGATAAATATAAACCTTTCTTCATTAATTCAGCGTCTACACCCGATTGCAAAAGTAGCATTAGAAGACGCCGCTGCACTTGCAGTCTCTGAAAAAGCAAACGAAGTTCAAATTGAGCATTATTTACTGAGTCTATTAGAAAGGCCAAATAGTGATTTTGACGTCTTATTGAGTCATTTTGATTGTTCTGAGAACTTATTAAGACAATCGGTTCGATCCACACTCGACACCAACGCCAAAGGAAATGGCAGCAAACCTGTTTTTTCTGCTTTATTAATCGAATGGTTGCAAGAAAGTTGGCTGGTTTCTTCTTTAGATCTATCCGAAACACAAATCCGCTCTGGTGCCCTGCTCCTTACTCTTGTTAGCAATCCTCTCCGTTACGGCCAACATGGTTACGCCTCTATCCTTGAAGCGGTAAACCCTGACAGCCTTAAGCGTAACTTTGCAGAGCTAACAAGCCACTCTATTGAGGCGCAAGTTGCTACTTCAGAAAAAACACAAGCTCGTGAAGATGGTTCAGCACTGAGCAAGTTCACAACCGACTTCACTGGTAAAGCACGCAAAGGCGAAATCGACCCTATTTTCTGCCGCGACCAAGAAATCCGCCAAATCGTGGACATTCTTGCTCGTCGCCGTAAAAACAACCCTATTGCTGTTGGTGAACCGGGCGTTGGTAAAACCGCAGTAGTAGAAGGCTTGGCACTTAAGATTGTACAAGGTGACGTACCAGACAACCTCAAAGGTGTTGAGCTTTACGGCCTGGACATGGGTCTTCTGCAAGCTGGTGCAAGCGTAAAAGGCGAATTCGAAAAACGCCTAAACGCAGTATTGGATGAAGTGAAAAACTCGCCAACCCCTATCATTCTTTTCATCGATGAAGCACACACCCTTGTTGGCGGTGGTAACCAAGCGGGCGGCAGCGACGCGGCAAACTTGCTAAAACCAGCCCTAGCGCGTGGTGAAGTGAAAACCATCGCTGCGACAACATGGTCGGAATACAAGAAGTACTTCGAGAAAGATCCTGCTCTTGCGCGTCGTTTCCAATTGGTGAAACTCGACGAACCGTCTCCTGAGCAAGCAGCATTGATCATTCGTGGTCTGCGCCCAGCATACGAGAAGTCACATAACGTTTACGTGCGTGACGATGCTATCACTGCTGCGGCAGCACTTTCTGCTCGTTACATCTCTGGCCGTCAACTGCCAGACAAAGCGATCGATGTACTAGATACGGCGTGTGCACGAGTGAACATCAGCCTAAATGCCATTCCGGCGTCTGTAGAAACACTGCAACAAGAACTTGCAGCTCAACAACGCGAGCTTGAAGCACTTGAGCGTGATGCTCTGCAGCAAACTGGCGACAAGCACAGCCTTGCTAACATTCCAGACCTAAAACTGGCAATGGAAACAACGAAAGAAGAGCTAGCAGAACAAGAAGCACAATGGCACAAAGAAAAAGAGCAGATCCAAGAGATGATTGCTCTACGCTCTCGCTTACATGAACTGGTCTTTGGCGAAACAAATGAAGAAGAGCTTGTTGCAGACGAAGATTCAGAACAAGAGCAAGACGTTTCTCCATATGCAGAAATGGATGAAGAAGCCGTTCGCATTGCAATTTCGGCCTGCCAAGAACAGCTAGATGTAATCCGCAATGGCAACCCACTGGTTCACTTTGAAGTGGGCCCAGATGAAGTCAGCCATGTGATCTCGGACTGGACTGGTATTCCAATGGGTAAGATGCTTCAAGACGAAGCAGAAACCACGCTAAAACTGAAAGAAAGCCTAACACAAAGCATCAAAGGCCAAGAATACGCTATCGATGCACTGTCTGAAGGCATTCAAACCGCAAAAGCAGGCTTAGGCAACCCAGACGCACCAACAGGCGTATTCCTGCTGGTTGGCCCAAGTGGCGTGGGTAAAACCGAAACTGCTCGTGCAATTGCTGATCAAATGTTTGGTGGTGAGCGCTTTATGACGACCATTAACATGTCTGAGTTCCAAGAGAAGCACACGGTATCTCGCCTAATCGGTTCACCTCCGGGTTACGTAGGTTACGGTGAAGGCGGCATGCTGACAGAAGCGGTTCGTCAACGTCCATATTCTGTTGTTCTTCTTGATGAAGTGGAAAAAGCCGACCCTGAAGTGTTGAACCTGTTCTACCAAGTGTTCGACAAAGGCACGCTGAACGACGGCGAAGGCCGCACAATCGACTTCAAGAACACGCTGATCATCATGACCAGTAACCTTGCAACGCACGAAATTGAATCTTTGGTTCATCAATCAAAAGACATCGATGCGAACATCATAGCAGAAGCTATTCGCCCTACTTTGAACCAACACTTCAAACCGGCGCTGTTGGCACGTATGTCGGTACTGCCATTTGTTCCACTGTCTGATGAAGCAATGACTGAAATAATTCACCACAAGCTAAACAAAGTTTCTCAGCGTCTACAGAGCCATCACAAATTGTCTCTGAGCTACGAAGAAAGTTTGGTTGAGTTCGTACTAGGTAACTGTCGCCTTGCTGAAACAGGCGCGCGTAATATCGACGCGGTCATCAACCGTCAGTTGCTGCCGCAACTATCGACTCAGCTATTGGTGCATGACAAGGATGATTCACATACGCAAATCGAAGTGTCTGTCGATGAGCAAGGAACACTAACCTATGCGTTCAGCTAACCATAGCGAACTTAGTAACGCCCTACTTGCGATCAGTCAGTCTTTGGCTGATCGCAGCCAGCTTACCCAAACGTTGGATGCTGTGTTGACCGCTGCGAGACAAATGACCCTCGCAAAGCACGGCATCATTTACGTTTTGGACCAGACTGGGCAGGCGTTGATTCCAAGTACCGCTCACCATAACGATAAAACTATCGTTTCCCACCCTTGGGAAGCATTACAGTTAGACTCAGCCAGTGAGAACGACCCATTTAACTTTGCGATTCGTAATGGTGAAGTGGTGTTGATTAACGAGTTATACAAATACAACGGCTACGACTGTGAAAGCATTTATCAAACAGAGCAGACATTGGGACTAAAAAGCGAGAACTTACTGGCTTGGCCTTTGATTGATAGCGAAAGCAAAACCATTGGGCTGTTAGTCTTACTCGATTTGAATGTCATTGACAACGAGGCAGCCTTGACTGAGTTTTGTCGAATGGCAGCGAGTAACATTCGTCAAGCCGTTTGGTTAGAGCAATATGGGCAAGTGATTAAAAATCTCAATGCCGACAATCAAGCCCTAGTGCGCGAGAACACTCAGCTCAAAAAACGTACTCAGAAAGCCTATCAAGGTCCTATTGCAGAGAGCGAAGAAATGCTCAATGTCTTGAATCGTCTTGATAAGGTGCTATCTCTTCCTGTCGACGTTCTGTTGCGTGGTGAAACGGGCGCTGGTAAAGAAGTGATCGCGAAATACATTCACGAAAACTCTAATCGTTCAGAACAACCTTTGATCGTTCAGAACTGTGCGGCTATTCCAGAGCAGTTATTGGAATCTGAGCTTTTTGGGCATAAGAAAGGTTCATTTACGGGCGCAGACAAAGACAAAGTCGGTTTGTTTGAAGCAGCCAACGGCGGCACGCTTTTCCTAGATGAAATTGGCGATATGCCAATGCTACTGCAGGCAAAGTTACTGCGTGTACTGCAAGAGCGTAAAGTTCGCCCTATCGGTACCAGCAAAGAGATTGAGGTGGACGTTCGCGTTATCGCGGCAACACACTGTAACCTTATGCAGCAAATTAAAGATGGCGGATTCCGTGCCGACTTGTTCTATCGCTTGAATGTCTTCCCTATTACATTACCACCACTGAGAGCACGCAAATCGGATATTATTCCCCTTGCCGAACATTTCGTGCAACACACCACCAACACGCTAGGTTTGCCGCAAGCGCCAGGGTTAAGTGCCAACGTACGTAAACAGCTGCTTGCCTACCAATACCCAGGGAACGTGCGTGAGCTTAAGAACATCATCGAGCGCTCGGTGCTACTGTCCGATTTTGAAACCATTACTCACATTGAGTTTGGCGAACAAATCCCAGAAGATGTACCAAGTATCGACATGAAAGCAGCTTCACCTACCCCAGAGCAACCTGCTTACGAGCAGCAAGCACAAGCGGATTTAGAAGACGTTTCAAAGAGCCTTAAGGACGTTGTCAGCCAATACGAGCGTACAGTGATCATCGATTGCTTAAATGCGTGTAATTGGCACACCAAGAAGGCCGCTGAGCAATTGGCGCTGCCAATGAGCACACTCAACCACAAGATGAAGAAATACGACATTTCTGCAGCTGGTTGATGGGGGTTAAAAAGAAACTTCTAAATTCAGTATGAAGTGATAAGAAAAGAAAACCGCCCGAAGGCGGTTTTTTTGCACCTAGGAAGGGTTATCAAGTGACTTTTCCAAGGGCTTGGGTGCTTGAGTTACCGCAGGTTGTTTCTCAATCCAATCTTTCAACCATTTCTTGCGTTGAGATTCGTTATACTGCTTCCAAGTTTCAGCCGCAGACTTGTCTACGCCTTCCTCTGTCGACTCTTTCTCAATTAACCAAGGCATATCACTAAAGAAATTACCAGCCAAAGCACTATCCGCATTTAAAGAAGGAATAGAAATTACAGCATCACGACCAATATCATAGTCATCAGCTCCATTTAATCCGACTTGTTTTAGATGAGCAACCGAAAGCTCCAAGTTCGCTTTACCACCAATTACACCACCAAACGGTCTTAGACCTTTTAACCTAACTCCCGTTGGTGCAACATATTCCAAGTTAAACCTCATGCAGTACATCGTATAGTTTTTGCTCTTAGATAGTTCATTCTCTTTAGTGAGACTACCTACAGCTTCACCTATAAACTCACTCATGGCATCAACTTGTTCTCGATGGTTTTCGGAAATAGATTCAGTAAACATCCATTCTTCGTTTTTATAGGCAAACTCACCAATATGATACATATCGGTGAAGTAAAGAGGACCTTTAACTGGCTTGCCATCATTTCCGTCGAGCGCCAGTTGAATGCACATATTCACTGCTTCCCACGGCATACCCAAACGTTCATAAAGTGCTTTTTCATGACTTTCACCCAAAATCAGTACATAAATACTGGCAGGATCGTCTTTCTTTTTGTTTCCCCATGAGAAACCATCACGCCAGATATTATCAGCCGATTGGTACCACTTTCTTTCACTGAAAAAGTTCAAACCAGACGCTTTGGTGTCTATAGCCACCAATTGCTGTTTAATGCCATGAAGTATAGGGATGGTATTTTTGTCTCCCTCACCTGCCATTAAGGTAAAGCTCTCTACCATAAGGTCCTGTTCACGTAGACGCAGTTGCTGCTCTCCCAAGTAGGTATCAAGCAAAACCAGTCTAGTTTCTGTACTTAAAGCGCCAATCTGCAACTCATCTTCAGCATCATCAAACTTCTGCCCCAGACTGTACTCTTGTGGTAAGTAAAAACTATGTTGCCCTTGATTCGTTCTAATTCCCAAGCAGTAACGCATATTTTGGAAGCCTCCGCCTTTTACATAGCGCTTAAAGGAATCCGCTTCTGCAAAATAGTCGCTTGGCTGACCCGATATCGCTGCTCCGGAAACTGCCATACTGAACATTGCATCAGAGAACATTAGCTTTGCTTTAGAGGTCATTGGTTTCATACCGTCGATCATCACATCACCGAAGCGGAATGAGGGAATATGCTCAATAGCAATCAACGTAGCGCCGTCATCAATCCCCTGTTGCTTGTAAAAAGCACTTATTCGCCCATCAGGATCAGTTTTGAAGTCACTAACCTTCATTGGCAGCATCCAGTCACTGAAAGCTGGGCCTTTAATATTTTCGAGCCCGTCAACGCGATCGTAGCCAATCGTAACTGGCTTCGCATACTTGTGTTCTTTTTTAAGTATCAACTGCACTTTCACTTTATCGTATGGACCTAGGCGACTGTTGCTAGATTGCTGAATCCAACTATCATATGACATCCATTCTGGTTCATCACTTTCAGTATAACGAGCTGACTGAACAAGTATTCGACAATAGCCGATTTCATCTTTCTTTAACTCACTTCCCTGCGGGTTAAATGACTCGGTAAAGTTATCAAACATCGTTTCATTTGGGTGTTCAAACAACATGGTTTGTATCGGGAAGATTTGATTAAATGCACCTGACGCTTTAAAGCTATCCCTGTTTTCGGTTATAGAGAGATGAGAAACTTTGCTATTAGTTGTTATTGGAGCAGGCCAATGCTGCGCACCTTGTGGCATCTTTGTCGATAATTCGGTGTAGTACTCGTTATCACAACGGTTCTTCCAGTTAGCCGCTAAGGTGTTTCCTTTGATCGTATGTACAGACCAATCATCGCTCAAAATGTAGTTCTCAATGTATTCCTTCACCTTGTAACGCTCAACCAAAAACCTAAACGAGATATTAGAATTCCGTTTGGTTTGAGATCCTAGGTCAGCGAGTAATAACACTAAGCCATTAATAGCAAGCGCTCGTAGTTGGTAGCGTTTTAACACCTCCTTACGAACTTCTTCGCTCTCAAGGTGAGTAATGAGTTCCTGATAAGACCTACATTCAATACCTACATCTACCTTACTGCGTCGCAAATCGTTAAGTAACTCGATATGTATTTTTGCCAGCCTTTCAAGCTCACTGACAACCTCATGGCTTTGCTTTAACTCTTCTAGGAAGGAGTCCAACATTAAACTATCAATCACTTTCACCGCAGATATTGCTGTCTTTGACCCCTCTATGGCAAGCATAAACCCTCTTGCCGCAGGAGCTATAGCAGGAATATAGGAAGCGACGTCAACGACACTGTCAAAAATCGCCATTCGCAGTGCGACTTCTGCTTTATCTTGCGCAACCATCTCAGCTTCTAGAGCAAGCCTAGAGCGTTCCATTGCATGCGAGCCATAGCGACTGGGATGAAAGAATATGTTCAGGGATTGCAGGTAAATACGGATTACAACCCGACGGTTTTGTCTTAGATTAAGGTTATTGCGGTCGACTTTTTCACCTTGTTTGGGAACATAGACAGGTTTACTTTCACCAAAAGCGGCTACCGAAACACGACCTTCAAAAACAGGGAACTCCTTCATGAGCAGTTTTTTCGCATATTCTGCGCGCTCTGCCGAGACCTGCATATTTGCTTTCTCGGTACCGACTTGGCAAGCATGCCCTTCTATCTCTACTCTAAGGTTTGGCTCATTCTCTAAAACGTTGGCAAGAGAAGCAGCAAGCTGTTTAAATATAGGTGCATGCTCCTTTAACTCTTTTTCACGCGAGTTAAAGGCAAATTCTATTTTTATTCCTGCGCCTCTAGAGCTATTTACGAGAATGGCGTCAATCTGATTGCCAGATTGATCACGCGCATCTTTTAAAGCCTGTTCTAGTTTTTCTTCCTGGATATGGTTAGCTGTCTTCCAAACTGGAATTTGAGCAAGGTAGTCTTTTGTAACTTCTTCTGTTCCTTGCTCTGCTTTATCAACCTTTTTATTTTGATTAACCAGCTGTTTAGCTTTTTTATACAAACTAAGTGCTGTCAATCCCGTTCCGAAGCCATTAAAACCAACGGTTTTACCACCAGAAAGCCAAGCTTCCGCAACTCGCCCGGCAACCACACGTCGGTTACCCAGACGTGATTCTAAAGAAAGTGCAAGTGCGCTTGACCGAGCTTCATTGGTGTTAAAAACCTTATCGTGAAATAGCGCCTTCCAACCAACACCCGCGATAGTTGGAGTGTGGAGTTCCTGCAACTTATCAAGCGCTTCTTTCGTACTGTAAATACCGTAATACAATTCGCCCGCCGCTTTCATCGCAGGCGGCATCTCGGACTTAACTGCATCCCAATACAGTTTCGAGACGTTATTAAACACCGCTTGGCGGCCATCACGGTCTAAAGTGTCTTGCAAGCTACCGCTCAGCAGCCCTGCTCCTAGCTGAGCAGACACATCTCGGATATTCTTGAGTAACGCAATACTCCTTGAAGCTGGCGTATCGGCTGTTACACCTTGTACATTACCGTGAAGGTAATGTTTCATATTTCCAAAGTACTGAGGGTATTGATAAATCAAGGATTCCTCAAGGGAGATCATATCGCCACTGACAATGGCAAATTTCCCTAACGGAGTGCTTGAAGAAAAGGTAATCTGTTCACGTAGCTCGTAAGTATAGACTGTATCTAAGCCTTCAGAAAATTGCTGAATATGAGCGTCTTTAATGAACTGTGGAACACCATTTTTCATCTGGCTTGGAATAAATTCGACACGGATACTATATAAGCCTTCTTTAAAATCAGCAGGATCAACGTGAAACATCGCGCATGGATATTGCTTAGCATTTTCTTCTGAAAGCTCATCTTCAGGTAATGCCGCTTGTACTGAAGAGCCTATCGTTTTGTATTCCCCACCTTCTTTGGTTGAGTCAAACTTTTGCAAAGTAACCGTCGCACTTTCATAGCCTTGATCAGAAAAAACCACCGCGCAACTCGCCACAACAGGTAAAACGAAGCCTTTTAGTGTCTCTCCCGATTCACTTACATCTTCATACCACTTATTATATTCTGCCTGTTCTTCGCTGAGCCCCCCGTTCGCAGCTGGTTCGTAAGGCTTAGCCAATTGTTCAATGCTGACCTCTGTCAAGGTGAGTTTTGCTTCGCTGTTTTCCAACTGGCTACTCAACTCTGCAACTTTTGTAGCTAACTCTTTGGGGTTTAACTCAGAAAGTGAAGCTATTAAAGGCAAGGGCGGAAAGCGGAAAGTGAAGGTCTGCTCACCCTCTTTGGGTAGATCCCTACCTAACGCATGAATTGTGTGCTCTGGTGTCAGGACCTCAAAAGCCCCATATTGATCGGGCTTTCCGTTACCCAGTGAACATAACTTAAATTTATGGTCGGTAGCCCAAAGCTTAGGGCTATCGCTATCAGTGACGTTAAGCATCGGCACTTTCGCTAAAGGGCGAATATTAGCGATTTGTTTTCTTACCAAGCTTTCCTCTGAATGCCAAGATGGGAATTCAGTTGTTTTAGTTTGAGAGTTAAATTCCCCCTCATAATAAACACCAAACAAATAGTAATTTGCACACAAAGGTATCGCGTTACTGGTATCATGAGTGCTCACAGTTCATCCCCTTTAACAAAATCACCATTGTTGGCAAAGGCGTTGTAAAGAGAAGAGTTACTGGCACTATGGCCCGTCCCTATTTGCTCCCATTTTAAATAAGAACCAAATTCTTTATTTTCTTTTAGTTTACTGAGGATGGCCCGCGCCGCTCCATCCCGAGCATAATTCGCATCTTTACTCAAAATTTCAAAATAGCGCAGTTTACCTACCGCTCGCGGTACAATTTCTTCTTGTTGAAATGAATCCTGCTCGATATCAATTAGATAACGAAACTTCCTACTTTCACCCCAAGCGTACTTACCGTCTGGACTAATACTACGTTTGTTAAACTTATAATCACCCAGATTTTGTTCATCAGGATTAATTCCCGTGCTAAAGAGAAATTCGTCTTTTGCCTCATCATAAACTGCAACGCCAAAGTCGTTTAGTACGTATCTTTTTCCTTTTTGAATCACGGAATACTCATTAAACTCTGTGTCTACTTGCTGTTTGTCGCCTGTCGCTAAGGTGTACTTCCAGTCTTTAAACTTGTCTACGTAGTAAAGATAGCTGCTGTCTTCTGCCCATAGAAACTCTGGGTAGCCACGTGAACGACCTAGTTCAATATACTCACCCGTCTTAAGATCTTTAATTACTTTAAACATCCCTTCTGAGGCCGAATAGGCCAAAGCCAAGTAGCGATTATTTGGAGAGACACGCATTAGACGAACTTTGCCAACAAACTCATCTGCGACCAGACGCAAGTCCGTCCCATCCGTTTTGATACTCCACACTTTATCCCTTTGATCATAGTGGTCTTTCGCTTCATTTCGGGCGTTATCCCAACGAAACACTACACGTGGTAAATCATAAGAGCTTTCATTGGTGAGATCTTCACGTGGCCATTCTTTAGCTTTAAAAATAAAGTGTTTAGGTTTACCCGTCTCTTTGTCATAAATAACGTAATTGTTTTCTGTAATATAAACACGACCATCTTCCCACTGTTGAGCATTTTTTTCTGCGATTCGGTCTTGAACCGTCTGAGGTTTTGGCGCGTGTTGTTCTGGTTCCTTGGCTGATTCTTGATTACAACCAGATAAGACCGCTAAGGTAATCAAGCATAATGTATGACGTAGGTTCATCTTATATTCTCTTCGTTATCTTTCTCGATCGCGTTTAATAATGTGACAACGCAACCCGAATAAGTTGTTTTGTTAACTTGGCTGATCTTTTTTCTTGTAAGCCAGTAAATCCGCAATGGGTGTTTGAGCAAAAATGACCGTTTTATTATCTCTTCCGTGATGACTATTGCCCTGATAACCACGGAGAAGATCCACTTCTTTAACCTCTGCAGGCCAACCAGTAAAACGAATCAACCTAGAACCATTCTCTTTTTTTATACATTGGCGCAAGCACACTCGCTGCGACCAATCACCATCGCTTTGCCTTAACTCAAAGTAATCATCTGACTCGTCCAGCGTCGTATAGCCCGGATATTCGAAAACTATCTCGACAGATTTAAGTAAATACACGACCGCTACATTTTTATTTAGCTGGCTTCGTAACATTGCGTATTTTTCAGGTTTTGAGGTCGCAGCACTTGGTAATACTGAGAGCAGACGAACAGAACCGTCTCCAATTTTAAAGCTTTTCTCACTGCTATAATGGTTAAGATCAGTGACTTTTATGGCCTTGGTTCCGGGATCACTTTCTAGTTCAGATAGTTCACTCTCGCTCAATCGTTTACTGTTATAAGCCAAATATACTTCTTGAGGCTCACCTTTAATCTTGTAAGGAAGCCATATATGCGGGAGAGGGTAACCTTGCGCGCTCCGCTCCACTGGGCTAGAAGCATTAATAGGGCTCAAATTTGTTTCAATCTTTTCTTTGATTTGTGGTTCATAGCCTGTCATGACTATCTCAACTTCTTCCTCAACTAAGTTGAACACTCGAGCCTCTCCAGAGCCATTCAAAGAGCCTTCACTTACCACCTTGCCGTTCTGCACGATTTGGAAAGGCTCATAAGCGAAAACACCGCCTGTTTCAGGATTGGTCATATAGATATCGGCGTGCCTTTTGGGTCTAGAGCCTTCACGAACACTATTAATGTCCGTATCTGAAAAGTAACCATTTTCCGTAATTGCCACTTCGCGCCAAATTTTATTGTTCCAAACAACATACACGTAGCCTGATTTAAACACTTCTGCAGCTTCATCTGATTTATCGCTACTAGGGAAGTGCAGCGGAACCACAGGCACCAACACGTTATCCCACTCATCCATCTGAGTTTCTTTATCAACGGGTTGCAGGTCTTCGGCGAGTTTAAGCAGGATTGGCTGAGGCTGGTCAGTGCAAGGGATTTTGATATAGAGCGTTTTGCCCTCAGCTTCGAGATCTTTAAATGTCGCGAGGCTGCGGTGTTTGTTTTCTGTATCAGCCTTGCCTACAGTCACTTTTTCTTTTTGATTTTCCGTTTTTCCCAACATCAAACATGCCACGTTGCTAGACCACTGCCCTGCAAACTCGACAACGATTTTTTGATCTGGACTTGGCTCAGAGGGGACATGCGTGTAACTACGAACTAAAGCAACATCGTCGGTAACCTGCTTGTATCCTGCTTTAAAAGCTTTGCGTTCATTCGAAGCAGGTACAGAGTCAACGAGTGATTTAAATCTAGGGAAGCTTTGCAGCTGAGAGTCCGTCAATGGCGACCGACGTGCAACGGTAGATAATGACACCCAATTGCCTTTTCCCAATTCGATTCTTATAGCAGCTAGCAATGCGCTGGTCGTTTTTTTGGCAGAGATGGAAATCTTTTGCGCCAACTCTTTAGGGAGGTTTCTAAGGATGTCATCTGAATTTCGCAAACGCGAAAGCTGCCCTATACACTCGTCCGGTGTAAGAACATAAGATAGCTCGTTGGAGGATAGCTTCGAGCTAAGTATAAATTTGCAAACTAAATGCATTTGAATTCTCCACAACCAACATCGTAAATATGGCTGCGGTGACAATTAAGCTGATAAGGCTTACAAGTACGATTTGGTCTGCGTATCCTACTTACTTAGCCATTTATTTTCAACGAGATAGAAAAATCGCCCGAAATCAAAAACACCAAAAAAATGGTGACTTTTGCTATCAAAACATGCGATTTGACCACAACAAAAGCCAGTAACATCACCCACTCTGTCAAAATGGTAAAATCTTACTATCTAAAAAAATTTAATTTATGGACTGAAGTTAACAAAAATCGTAGTAACGTGCGCTTCAGGTAAGCACGAGGAAATTCAGAAGTTTATGAGGTGCCCTCCTCAGCAACAAACAACAAATTGACTGTTACTGAGGAAGTTTAAATAAAAAGGTGAGCGCATTACGCACTCACAAAAGTAACTGCTCTGAAGCTTGCTAGGATTAAATTTGCTTCATCGCGAGTTAAAGAGGCGAGGTATTACCCATCGACCTCATGCAGAACACTATACTCAGAGTATAGAAACGAGCGTAAATATATAATATTTAAAAAGATTTTCAACGCGACACATTCACCACAGCACCTGCCGAGCAACCATCACAATCACTTCATACACACCTAAAAGCAACATTGGCCTAGTTATTATAGTTATTCAGCCTTGTATTAAGACGATTCATTAATTCGAGTAACTTATCAATAAAGGCAATTATTTTGATAAATATCACAAAAAGTCCCAAAGAAATAAAGCGAGCTAAACGCTCGCTTTATTTATGCCGCATTTTTTAAAGTTTTGTTATCACTAAAATATCGGTTGTAAACAGCACCTAAGGAGGCTGTACTTGCGAAACGATCATAGTTAAATGTTGCTAGAGCCTCTTCGGCAGAGGCGGAAAGCTTGTTGGTACCATTTACATAAATCGTCACTACCCCCTCCTTCAGTCCTGAAAGATCTAAATCAGTTGTCCATGAGTCTGAAAGCACGGTAGCCATTCCTGTGGCTTCTGTACCATCAGCGTCGACTGCTTTAATATCTATGAACTCACCATCTTCAAACCGTTCACTGCTACCACTTACTGTCATGCTTTCCACTCCAGTAACATCGTTGATAACGTCTAGGTGTATTGTCGGTGTAATTGGCATGGAGTAAGCCGTGTCCTGACTACCGGTATTCCCTGATAAGTCTTGGTAGTCACGAACAACCAACCCCACATTGAGCTCCGACGTGCTTGGTACCACCACATCACCAGTCCAAACACTTGGGTCCGCGGTTGCCACTAATGAAGTGATCGTGGTACCACCTAACTCCGCCACAGCACCTTGCAATGCTTTATCGAATTCCAGCGTTACCGTCACGCTTTGGCCGATGGCTTGGTGCTCAGGCGTAAACGTCACGTTAGTCAGCGTTGGCAGAGACTGCGCCAGTGTAAAGCTCTGACTTTCACTTACTTCAATGCCCGCTGAGTTCGTCCCCGTCACCATCACAGTATAAGTGCCATTGGTTTGGTGACTCATATCCATCGCGTCACTGGTCCAAGTGCCACCGGCTTGTACCGTTGCACTGCCGCTTTTTAGTACCGTCACGCTGCCTTGAGCTTTTACTTCAAGACGCAGGGACTGACCGTCAAAACGTGTCGACGTGCCTTCGAATTGTAGCGTGGCGGCATGCGTTTCATCCACATTGCCCACTGGCGTGATGGCTAAGGTCGGCGTGATCGGCATGGAGTAAGCCGTGCTCTGGCCACCGGTATTTCCTGATAAGTCTTGGTAGTCACGAACAAGCAACGCCACATTCAGCTCTGACGTGCTTGGTACCACCACATCACCAGTCCAAACACTTGGGTCCGCGGTTGCCACTAATGAAGTGATCGTCGTACCACCTAACTCTGCTGCGGCGGATTGCAGATCTTTATCGAATTCCAGCGTTACCGTCACGCTTTGGCCGATGGCTTGGTGCTCAGGCGTAAACGTCGCGTTAGTCAGCGTTGGCAGAGACTGCGCGAGTGTAAAGCTCTGGCTTTCACTCACTTCAATGCCCGCTGAGTTCGTCCCCGTCACCATCACGATGTAAGTGCCATTGGTTTGGTGACTCATATCCATTGCGTCACTGGTCCAAGTGCCACCGGCTTGTACCGTTGCGCTGCTGCTTTTCAATACCGTCGCGCCGCCTTGGGCTTTCACTTCAAGACGCAGGGACTGACCATCAAAACGTGTCGACGTACCTTCAAATTGTAGCGTGGCGGCATGCGCTTCATCCACATTACCCACTGGCGTAATAGCTAAGGTTGGTGTGATCGGCATGGAGTAAGCCGTGTTCTGGCTACCGGTATTCCCTGAGAAGTCTTGGTAGTCACGAACAAGCAACGCCACATTCAGCTCTGACGTGCTTGGTACCACCACATCACCAGTCCAAACACTTGGGTCCGCGGTTGCCACTAATGAAGTGATCGTCGTACCACCTAACTCTGCTGCGGCGGATTGCAGATCTTTATCGAATTCCAGCGTCACCGTCACGCTTTGGCCGATGGCTTGGTGCTCAGGCGTAAACGTCACGTTAGTCAGCGTTGGCAGAGACTGCGCCAGTGTAAAGCTCTGGCTTTCACTCACTTCAATGCCCGCAGAGTTCGTCCCCGTCACCATCACGATGTAAGTGCCATTGGTTTGGTGACTCATATCAATCGCGTCACTGGTCCAAGTGCCACCGGCTTGTACCGTTGCACTGCTGCTTTTCAATACCGTCGCGCTGCCTTGGGCTTTCACTTCAAGACGCAGGGACTGACCGTCAAAACGTGTCGACGTGCCTTCGAATTGTAGTGTGGCGGCATGCGTTTCATCCACATTGCCCACTGGCGTAATAGCTAAGGTCGGCGTGATCGGCATGGAGTAAGCCGTGTTCTGGCTACCGGTATTCCCTGATAAGTCTTGGTAGTCACGAACTAGTAACGCCACATTCAGCTCTGACGAGTCTGGTACCACTACATCACCAGTCCAAACACTTGGGTCCGCGGTTGCCACTAACGAGGTGATCGTCGTGCCACCTAACTCCGCTGCGGCGGATTGCAGATCTTTATCGAATTCCAGCGTCACCGTCACGCTTTGGCCGATGGCTTGGTGCTCAGGCGTAAACGTCACGTTAGTCAGCGTTGGCAGAGACTGCGCCAGTGTAAAGCTCTGGCTTTCACTCACTTCAATGCCCGCAGAGTTCGTCCCTGTCACAATCACGGTATAAGTGCCGTTGGTTTGGTGACTCATATCAATCGCGTCACTGGTCCAATTGCCACCGGCTTGTACCGTCGCACTGCTGCTTTTCAATACCGTCGCGCTGCCTTGGGCTTTTACTTCAAGACGCAGGGACTGACCGTCAAAACGTGTCGACGTGCCTTCGAATTGTAGCGTGGCGGCATGCGTTTCATCCACATTGCCCACTGGCGTGATGGCTAAGGTTGGCGTGATCGGTAATTCGTGAGCGGTGTTATCCTCACCTATGTTGCCAGTCAAATCTTTAAATTGACTAACAACCAAGTCGACACTTAACAGCGCGGTGCTCGGAACTTGTACATCACCAACCCAGACCTTTTTATCTGCCGTTGCTGACAGAGAACTAATGCGATTGCCGCCAAGCGTAGCGGTCGCCTCTTGGATCTCTTTATCAAACTGAAGCGAGACACTCACGCTTTGCCCCACGCTCTGATGCTCAGGGTTAAATGTCACATTGGTCAGTTTTGGTAAGGTTCCTTCAACCGCGGTACTTAAGCTGCTTCCTTTTCCAGGAATGGTGTTGGTACTTTGGTAGCTATCGTCCTCTACCTGTATTGTTATGTTTTTATCTTGCTTTTCTGGACTGATGTAATTAACCGTCCACGTAACGTTGTCTGAAGTGGACCACGTATCTTGCTTTAACGTTCCTGTTGCGCCGTTATCACTAGCGACAAGATGGACATCTGAGATATCAAAGTTCGTAACTTCTTCTGTAAAGTTAAACGTAAGTGTAATCTCTTCACCTCCAAAAAGAGGGGCGCTTGAGGCGGTAGAGATACTTAGCCCGGGAACGGTTGCCGCTTCCACATGCGCATCAATAGAACTTTCACTCTTGTTATCCACCTTGTCTGTTGCTGCCACCGTGATCGTATGATCGCCTTTCGGTAACAAATAGCTTATAACATAAGGCCCCGCTTCAGTTGTCGGCTCAGTAATCGCTTGAGGAGCCACTGTGCTACCACCACTCACCGCTTTTGACGTGACGAGATTTAAATTTTTATCTGTAATGTATGCACTAATTTCTAGTTGATACTTATCGTTTGTCGGCACCTTAGAGGTTTGATTAGCACTTAAGCCCGAAATACTTGGAGCGTCATAATCAACAATAGATTCGATAACCTTTCCATCATAACTTTTGCCTAGTAATTCAAAGCTTGTATTCTCTCTTCCAACTGAGTCCGTCACCGTCACCTTAAGGGTATATGCCCCTTGGTTATCGACGGCAAAGTTCATCATTCCATTACCACTAGATGAGATAACATCACCTGAGTAACGCAAGGAATCACCGAGGCTTGGAATAAGCTCCACAGAATATTGTGAAGCTTTCACTCTTTCTCCTTCCACCGTAGATACCGTAAACGGCTGGCTTGCCTTGGTTAAAAACAGTTTCCCACCCTGCAAACTCGTAATTCCATCGAAATCAACTGTGACTTTAGGAACACTAATATCAATGACTTTTCTGATATCAGAATACAGTCCGACGCTATCTGTCGCTTTGATATCAACCGTGATTGAACCACGCCCCTCTAACTGAGATTTCGGTAGTTCAAAGTACGTAGATGAACCGTTCCCATCCTCTACTCTTTCTTCTTGATAGCTTGGGTTTAAAACCGAATAGTTTACTTTTGCCAGGCTGCTACCAGTGTCCGTTATGTCGAAACGAAAACGAACATTATCTGGATTTGTTGGCGATTCAGTTACGATAATCTCATCGCCAACACTTGGAGGTGTGTTGTCAACTTTAATATCAACGGTCGCTTCACCGACTCTCGACCACACATCCGTTGCAGTAATCGTTGTCCTGATCGTTTTTCCATCCGCATCGCTAGGAAGTTCACTTGTAAATGTTGAACACTTGTAGGTTGGATCATCTGCACACACCTCTAATTGTGCAAACTTCTCCGGATTATCTTTATAGTTGTAGGATTCCGTTCCAAATCTGGCCATCACATTGTCTAGTCTAGAGTTTTCATACAGCTTAATTCTGAACTTGGCGACAAGCTGCTGACCATTAATGGTTGTGTTTCCAACCGGATCAGTAATTTCAACGACTACCGAACCTTTAGGTAATTCAAGCAGTAGATCGTGCTCTGGCGTCAAGTTTCCTGCTAAATCAGATAAGTTCTTGATTTTGTATTCTTGAGTTGTACTCAGGCCATCAATAATATCGGCATAGGATTCAGAATACGTACACTTGATATTTCCAACACCTTTGGCACAAGTCGTTGGTGTATAAGCTTTGTTGCCAAGATTACGAACCAACTTTGGATATTCATCTGAACTTTCGGTATTCACGCCTGATAAAGCATCATTAAAAGAGAGCTCAAATGTGAGCATCTTCTTCTTCAAAGCTTCATCAAACCAAACATCACTTCCTTTAAAACTGTATGAGTTACCATCCACGACTGTCGGTGCATCAATATCCACCATCGAGAAATTGAACTTGTTGATCGTTTCACGCCCATTTGTACCCAAGGTTTTAGTGATCAAAGTGACAGGTGCTTTGGTCATGTTTTGCCCAACATTGACACTACAACTGTAAGGTTCTTGCGATACGTTGATAACACCAGAAGTTGGTTGCTCATTAGTTGGTGGCGCATCTAGAGAGTTGTATTCTTCACGAACCCAACACTCTAACGTTTTGGCTTTGACCGCACTCATTGTAGTAAAGGTGACATCAAGAACACCATCAGATAAGTAATTTTGGAAGTCCAGCGGGCTTTCAACTGTTAGAACCACGCCTTCACGCTGTACGCTAAAGGTTTGGTTTACTTTTCCAACCTTTCGGTCTTTTTCATCAAGGTAACGAACTTTGTTATAAACTTTGATATCAAGTTCATAATTACCATCTTTGGCAATTTGTGTAGAAAGCAACGTTGCAGTCCAAGTGCCATCTGCGGTTTCTGAGAACGTAAAGTTAGTCCCGTTTTGCTCTCCAGAGAATCTATACGTTGAGTCAATTCGATCAACGCCACTATCATCAACAATATCAAGCGTAAGTACGATATTCCCATCTTGATAGATGGTGTTGTTTGTAATTGGCGTTCCATCCGTGTAACTCATCGCCAGCGTCACCTGCGGGATTGAGTTGTACACTTTGACGGTAAAATCTTGCTCATCACTGGTTAAGGTTGTGTTGCCACGAACATCAGACCCTTTTAAACGAATCTTGTGTGTACCCGTACCTAAATCACCAAGGCTCACTTTGAGATCCTCATTGATTTTTGTACCAGGAGAGCCAGGTAATGGTTCCAGATCGCTAAACGTCCAATACTCTAGGCTTTCTCTATTTACGCCATTAATTGAAACATCACCGTTAGCATTTAGGTCTAGCGCCGTTAGGTCAAAGACATAGTTACCTAAGTAGTAGTCATTCGCATTGAAACCACTTAATCCTAATGTTGGCCCATCACGATCAAGAATAACCTTGTGCGTGTTAGAACTAGACTCAAAACCATATATATCGGTTGCTTTTACATACAATGACGTTGTTTTTTCATCTTCAGAAATGTCTATTTTATCTGTGTCACTCTTGATAAGAGACATGACAAACTCTTTAGATGAATCCGTTGGCACAATTGTCTTAATTGGCGAATCTTTACCACTTTGATACAGCGAGACTTGCTCAAGGTCTGAATCGTCTATTACGGATTTAAATCGCACATTGAACTCACGCCCTATGACATAGTTCTCTTTAGACAATGTGTCTTCAACCCAAGGCGTGTTTAGGATGATTTCAGGGCCTTTGTTATCGACTTGGAAGGTAAATTTCCCTGTTGTACTAACATTGGCAGGGTAAGCGTTGTCCGTCGCAGTGACGTAAAACTCATTCCATTCATCGTAATCAAATGCTTTTGAAACCAGTTGGACTTTGACGTCAGGCTGTTCACCAACTAGGTATGGTACGTCACACTCCTCTGTTAGAGGGTCACAGCTTTCTAATGTCAGAGCCTGACCAGATCCGCGGCGCAAATCTATTTTTACGTTATTGCCAGAGCTTAACGTCCCCCAATCAATGACAGGTGTCCATTGGTTATTACCACCTAAACGGCTTTGAACCTGCTCACTTTTTACAATAGGAGCTTCAGAGTCGATACGAATATTGAATCTCGGAGCGGTGCTAGTTAACTCTGAAACGGAGTTACCTAAGTTGTCCTCTGCTGCGGCAACAACTAACCAATCTCCATCACCAGGATAAATCGTAGAGCCTTGATTTGAACAAATCTCTCCCGTACATAGTTTGACTTTAAACGCGTCTTTCGAGTTACTTGCAAAGTTTTCTGGTGTGTATGTTACTTTTTCACCGGTTTGCTGGTAGAAAACAAGGCCCCTCGAGGCAAGCTTATCACCAACAATATCCTCAACCTTGAAGGTTAATTCATGAGTATTGTTCGCATTTAAATAAATACCGTTTTCTACAGGTTTACCATCGACATCATTGGGTGGAAGGTAACTGGCCTTAGGGAAATCGTTATCAATAAACACCGATTCTATAAACGGAGATTTACCATTATAACCATACGCATTGCCATGTGGGTCCATAGCACTGGTCTCCACGGCAAACTCTATAATGTCTTTTAGTTCACTAGACTGGGAGTTAAGGGTGAAGAAGTACTCTTTTCGATAAGCATTGCTGTTGCCTGAGTTTTCTACGATGTTGATGTCCAGTGGTATTTCAATATTTGGCTCATTGGCTTGATACCACATCGTGCTAAACTTCGGACCGTAAGCGTCGGTTCCTACAATACCAGAAGGATCGTCTAGGACAATTTTAGAAACAACCTCGCCAGCGATATAAAGCCTATTACCAACCATCGTCTCTCTACCGCTTTCAATGGTTAATTTTGGCTGCGGAGGCAAGGTATCGATACTGCTACCCTCTGTATCAAAAATGTTCTTACCATTTAAGTCAGGATTAGCCATCGAAATATCATCAGCATAGAGCTGCGCGATATTGGTCTCAATACCGTATTTGCTCGCCATGATTTCATAATAGGATTGCGCCAGATCTTTTCGGTAAGTTTCAGCGCCAAACGTGTAAGAATCGAGCGTAACTTGACTTCCTCCGGCCCCTATACCATTTGCTTTTCCATCGTAGCTAAAATCATCGTAAATAGCAGATGCAAAATCTAATGAGTTATTTCTTGGCATTCTCTCGGCAATACTATCAATTGCTTCAACAAGGAATCGGTGTAGATAGTCATTTGATGGCTTGTCTGGAATCGCTTTAGTCGTAAGCATTTCATTGGTTGCATAAGACACAACCGTTGGGTCAAACCCAAAGAATGAGTTGTTATTCGTACCTGATAACGCGTAGCGCACCTCATCAAGAATTTGAATCGCACGTTCTGAAGTTTTCTCTCCCGCTGTCACTTGATCCCACTGGAAATCAAACAAACCAGTCTGATATGTCGATAGTTCAGTAATATAGTAAGTTTGAGAACCGTTGAGCTTAAAATACACACCAATATTGGCCTTGTTTAAGTCAACCGTTACTTTCTTGGTCCCTGGATCTCTTTTCCATTGGTAATAGTATGGCTCACTACCTTCGATACCAATTAAACGAACACGCATGAAATCATAATTCACTACGTCAGTTGTGGTTTCACAGCTCGCTACGTCAAGAGCCATAGACTGGTCACTTTCCAGTTGCTGGATAGTGGTACAACTTGCAAGTGAAGTGAATTCACCACTTGGGCTCAACCCTTCAAGTTGAGCTCGCGCACCAATAAATGGTGTCACCACTTTTATGGTTGGTAGGTCAAAGCTACTTCTAAAATATACTTCTCTTGGAGTGCTTTCGTTATCAGACTCATCGACGGTTTGAATGACTAACTTTTGACTACTGTTTTCTGATACCGATTTAAAGCTGTCACCCAAAATATCTCTTACAAAAGGAATGTAATAGATGACATCCTCTACTCGCCCATTGCTATCTAACAGCGTTTCGTGCGGAATTTTTGCGATGTAATCGTTATCTGATGCGGTTGTGTCAATAACTTGCTGAAGTGAGTAGTTGTTATCGTTGTTTTGGCTTACGTAGTACTTGACGACGAGCTTTAGCTTATTAGCGTTGGAGCCTAAAACCGTATCGGTATTTACGTCTGATACTTTCACACGAACATAAGGGATTTTATTCTCTTTCAATAAATTAGCGTTGAAGTTACTAAAATCTATCCCTTTTAATGAGTTCTGAATCCCTAAACTTGCGTACGCATAGTCAATCTTCAGGAAATCGCGGCTTGCTTGAACATTGTCTGGGGTGTACGTATCTTGAGAGTAGATACCATCGTAAGTGGTTCGTTCACCATCTAAACCCACATTTACGTACGTCATTGACGTACCTTCAGGATAGGTTATCGTCTGTGCTGGCGCTTGATCGTCACGACTTACTGCATGCTGCGCAGAGCCCGTATTGCCTTTGCTATCCTTCGCTCGAACCTCAAAGACCGTCGTAGATAGGAATTCATCAGTTGGGTAAGCCTTACTAAACTCACAAGCATTTCCAGACTCTACAGTGACAGGAGAACATGTGACGCCCTCATGTAAGCCATCTTTAAATGAAATACTGACCGAACTAATCTCTTGCGAGCTTTCTTTTACAACTCCTTTCAGAACGTATTCTTTAAGTTGGTTATTAATTGCACTCGCCGATGTAATATCGATAACAGGCGCATCGTTATCCCATTTAAAGTTGATATGAAGACCCGAATGGCTGCCTGGAATTAACTCATTACCCAGTACATCCGCTGTATACAAGACTAACCGTGCTGCTGTTACGTTTGAGAGCCCTGTGGCAGGGTTCATATCTACACTATCGATCTCTTTGGTATTAATGTTAACTTTAACGTTGGTCTCTCGAAGGCCAACTTCAAAATCATCAAATTCAACCGAACAGAATGTGCTTCCAAAATCTTGTATGTCGTTACATTGAAATTCACCAGACCACGAGCCATTAATCTGATACTGAATAAAGGCGGATACGTCTTCTACACCGATATCATCAACAATTTTTAGGTCAACTTTATCGGTGCCTGCAAGTACATCACGGTCAATGCGTGTCACGATAGGCGCTGTGGTATCAATCTCCGTCCCATCTCGCGGTGGAATGACGCCATCTGTACTGCCATATGTACCTAAGTCATTAAGCTTCTTACTAAAGTCGACATAGTCGGCAGCATCAGTACCAGAAATATTGATACTTGGGTCGTTTACCACGATCAAAACGTGCTGAGATAAGTCACGTGTGTAAACGTCGCTGTTTATCTTTTTCTGTCCAAAGCTGAGGGGAGTCACTGCTCCTGAAGTCTGGCTCACTTCAAGACCATCAAGAACACCATCTGCAATAACATCCCGATATTGGATGTCAGCGAAATGCATTGAAGTGTAGACGTTATCGCTGTTGCCGTATTTTTTTATAAGATCGTAAGAGTAAGACGAGTATGCAGTTAATAAAGCGCCGTATTGATGCCCAGCACTAGCAAAACTGCTTTGCCCACCTTTGGTTATATCAATAGGTTTGGTCTCATTTACGTCAAAACCATACATGCTATTGATACTACCCAAAGCGGTTGAAAAGGCACTTTCATCTGTGGCCCCCTGAGAAATTTTGTACTTTGCCAAGCCTGCTGCCAAGTTCGACAGCGGAGTAAGCATTAACTTTTGCTCACTCCCCTCTTTAAAGTTCACAACACCTTCAAATTTAAGTGTCTTCGCATTGCTCACAGATACCGTTTCATTTGTAAACGGATCGGTATAACTCCCCTCTTTTGCAACAACAAAAAGAGGCATTGACGACGATTCAAACTCTAGCAGATAGTTTCCGAAGGCATCAGACGTCGTGTTAGCCAACTTCCGACCTAAGTTTCCATTTTTGAACTCGAAAACCTCAATCTTGGCGCCATTGACTGGGGCGTCAAACACCATACCGGAAATGCTTCCTTTGCTTCTAGCTGGAGGTGTGTTGTCTCCTCCATCACCACCACCACATGCACTCAATAAAAGAGATGTAAGCGTAAGACCTAATGTTAATTTCAGCGTATTTTTAGCGAACATAGTAATTTGGCAAAATATATTTTCCCGAGATTATATTATTGAAAAATATTTTCTCAACGTGACATTAACACCAACAAAATAGGCATAAACACCAAGCCAACCGTCACTTTGACTGAATTATTAAAATTATTTTTACATCCTATAATTATTAACTTAGTTAAAACAGAGGAATTACTCATGCTTTAATGCTAGTTTTTATTTAAAATATTATACTCTACGCACAACTGTCAGTATTGATAAACCAACAAAACTAATGACTATTTTAATAATAAAAAGGAGTGTGCAAGCTCCTACCGTAGCCCTTATCACTACTGCGTTAATCATATTGATTAGCGTATCGCTTTCTCACTACTTCCTCACTCCTGTGGATAGGCTACCTACCATCAAGCCTTTAGAATTCGAAAGTGAGAATGTGCAGCCATCAATTAAAAAGAAGACTCGTAGGCAAAAAATCACTACCGGTGTTGTTGAATACTCTTTTGTCGCTTCATTATTAAAATCAGGAGTGAGTCAAAAAGAGATCAACTTGCTATTAGCACTTATCAAAAGCAAGTTTAATATTATTGACTCTATTAAAAGAGGTGATAACTTTATCTTAAGAACTAAATTAAATAGTAAAAATGAAACTTACATTAGTTCTTTTTACTATTTAGGCAGTAAAACTGATTTATTTATTATCAATGATGGTCACGGTAACGTATTTGATGAGCATGGTGTGTCGATAAATAATCAGTTCATGTTTTCTTCACCCTTTGATAAAAACTACAGAGTGAGCTCTGACTATGACTTAAAGCGAACACATCCAGTGACCAATATAACGACTCCGCACTTAGGCACTGATTATGCCACACCTGTAGGTACACCGATTCGTAGTATTGCTGATGGCATCGTTTTAAAGTCCCGCTACAACCGTTTTGCAGGCAACTACATTAATATCCGCCACACAAATGGCTCTGTATCACGCTACCTACACTTATCTCAGCGCAACGTCCATGTTGGAGAGAAGATCAGCCGAGGACAAGTGATAGGGAAAACGGGTAACACAGGAAGAACAACAGGGCCGCATTTACATCTTGAACTGCACATCAATGGTGTTCCGGTTGATTACGAGCGATACATTCAAAGGCACCCAAACACTGACGTAAATATAGAAATGCTGATTGCAGCGAGAAAAGAAAAAGCAGAGTTAACAGCGGAATGGCAACGGTATGAGCAGTCAAATAGGTAACAACAGCCACTTCGATTCGCTCTTTCTTCATTTATCTGAAGCGAGTCCTCGTAACCTTCTGAGCGCTTCGTAGTCTGTCGCCACTAACCAATTTCAGGATCAAAAAGAGCCGCTACATGCGGCTCTTAATGATTATAATTTCCCGATATCCCATCGGTTTCCCCTTAACCAAACACGTTGTCCTCTTGTTCTTGAACGCAAATGGTACGCGCCCTATCATGTTCACGTAAAAGATCAATAAAAGAATAAAATGATTACTCATTGTATTGGCTAGATATCTAATACAAAGAGGCCCAACAATACCTCTTTCTTACTTTCTAAACAGTGACGCTGTCACGATTATGAGTGGTTTCTATCATATTCAGCGCTTGCCTTTCTCAGCCCTTCTAAATCGTCTGAACATAAAAATCTCTTCAGGCTGTCGATTTTCTTATCAGGCCAATCATATATCCTAAGAGCAAGCAGTTCGTCTATCGTCTCTCGAGAAAAGCGATATTTGACATGCTTAGCTGGTGACCCCGCAACCATGCTGTAAGGCTCAACATCTTTCGTCACCACACTGTTTGCCGCAACGATTGCTCCTTCTCCGATAGTCACACCCGGCATTATCATGGATCGCATACCGAGCCAGGCGCCATCGCCAATATGAGTATCTCCTTTCCCGACGTACGCTTCTTCAATAAAGTCCATAAATGGGTACAAGGAGAACCAATCAGCTCTATGTGTACTGTTTCCCCCCATAACAATGACAACTTCCGCTGCAATACAGACAAAGTCACCTATATGTAACTTATCAATCTTCCATTTTGGTTCCCAATCTCGGCTGAACTCATCGCCTTGTAGATATCTTACAACAGACTCTTCAAAACCGGCGTCCCAACAATCACTGTAATAACTATGTTTACCTTTAATCGTTATATTTGGGTTCGTAACAACTTCATGTAGCAAAGTCACCTTAGACCAATGCTTAGTTTTCATGAATACTCCTATAAATACTATCTAATAAAACACTGTAGATAGTATGTATCTAAATAAGCTCTAATAATTACGTAGTGCCTATTACCACTAAAATTTACTTCACCACTGAGCTAATAATATGGTAAGCAGCCTCTACTCTTTCTGCATTAGGGTAGTTTTTATTCGCCAGAATCACTATGCCTATTTTTTCAGAGGGTACATACGCGACATATGCCCCAAAGCCACCTGTTGAGCCCGTTTTGTTATACCAAATGTCTCGACCGAGAGTACCGGATTCACTTGCTTGAACCGGTTTAGCGTTGAGAATTACGTCGCTGGAGTTACCTTTCAATAATTGTGAAAGTGAGACGGGATAATCATAACCTTCCCACCCTACTGCTTGCGTAAATGTATCGGTATTAAAATACTTAATGTGAGTTTGCTCTAGCGCATTCTCCATATCATTATTCAGTTGCGCTTGCCCCATATTTGCTTCGATATATTGAAGCATATCTGAGCTCGTTGATTTAATACCATAGGCTTGCGCATCAAGAATACCTGGATTAACTCTAACGGGGTTTCCCTCAGAACTATAACCAAAAGCATAGTTATTAAGCTTATCCTTTGGTACATCGACAAAGGTATTGGTCATACCGAGCTCAGGCAGGATGACGGTTTCCATCATTTCCGTATAGTCTGACTTCATACTCAAGGCACCGATGTAGCCAAATAGACCAATACTAGAGTTTGAGTACTTCCTCTTAGTACCGGCTTCGTACTCCGGTTTCCACGTTTTGTAGTACTGCATCATTTCAGCGTCGTTCGTTACTTCGCTAGGGAATTGCAATGGTAGACCACCTGCAGTGTAGGTGGCGACATTAACTAGCTTGGTATTACCCAGAGCACTATTCTCTAATTCTGGAATATAATCTTTGACCTTGTCATCCATGTTTAGCTTACCTTTTTCTTGGGCGTACCCAGTCAAAGTAGCAGCAAAAGTTTTACTGATAGAGCCGAGTTCAAAAATTGTGTCGTTGGTGACTAAACTCCCCTTACTTACGTCAGCCAAACCGTAATTATAAAAATAACGTTTACCATCAATCGTTACTGCAACAGCCAACCCCGGAATGTCGTATTCGTTGATTAATCCTTTAGCGCATTCATCAACTACGCTCTTTAATTGACTGCTAACCGTTAACTCCGTTTTCGCAAACGTGACGAAAGAAGTGAGCGATAAAATGGCCAGCAAGGCATTGTTTAACTTCATTGAACCCTCAATTTTTTAATTTTAACTTATAATTAATTTCTAGTTTATTCCAAGGCTTTTAACTTTTTATATAAAAGTAATCCTGACTTGAAGAACTCCAATCGTTAACCCTCGATGAATAACACTGTGTCTTCAAATTTTTAGTGCGATATAAACAGGTCTAAACCTGATCACCGTTGATAGGTAGGCCGGTTAGATACGAATGTAAGTAACATCCGTTTCCAAAATGGGGAAATAGTGTACTCAATTACGCTTTCTCCATATCACGATAACGGTATACTAGGTAGATATACTTGGTATATACAGATCCACATCCTCACAACGCTTTAGAACCACTTTTCAACGTCTACAGAGAAAACGATGCCATTTTCACTACACTTCGAAACTGGAAAAGTCACCAGCCAACAACTTTACTCCGAGATATACCAAGGGATATTAGAAGGCAGATTACGATCAAATGAGAGATTACCGTCAACCCGCATGCTGTCGAAAAAGTTAGGCATAGCAAGAAACACTGTCATTTCGGTGTATGAGCGACTTCAGTTCGAGGGGTGGATAGTAAAAAAGGCAGGATCTGGCACGTACGTAAGTAATGCTCTAGAACAAACGGTGAATCAAGATAAGAGACCAATAAAACACTACCAACTAGGGGTGTTTGGCACTAACGCATCGAAGAAGCCAGAGATCATCGCACCAAAGAATCTAGACTATGACTTCACTTTAGGCGTTCCTGATCATCAGAGAATAGCAAAGCATATTTGGCGACACTCAAGACTGAGTAGGCTCAATGCATTAACTCCAGAGTTTGCACATGGCGGTGATTTACAAGGGTTAGCTTGTTTACGAGAGTCTATCTGCGAGTATGTGAGACACTCGAGAGGCGTAATCTGTGACCCTGAAGACATCATCATTACTCAAGGGTGCCAGCAGGCAATAATGACGACTCTCCTTACATTACTCTCTCCCGGGGATCTCGTGTCGACGGAAGATCCAGGATATCCTGTTTTTCGAAATCAAGCTCGATTACTTGGCGCGCAAATAGGCTCCGTGCCGATGGACGACCAAGGTGTTGTCGTTGAATCAATCGCTTCTAATGCCAAAATTATTTATACAACGCCTAGTCATCAGTTCCCTTTAGGCTTTAGCTACTCAGCTGACAGGAAGTTAGAACTGCTGAGATGGGCAGAAGTTAATAACGCAATCATTATCGAAGATGATTATGATTCGGAATATCACTATCTCAATACCAGTAAGAAAGCTCTCAAGTCACAAGACAAAAATGACTGCGTCGTTATGATAGGCAGTTTCTCTAAAATACTATTTCCCGGCATACGCATTGGCTATATGATTCCGCCAAAGTCTTTAATAGAGCCAATTTCAAATATGTTATGGCACTTGGGAAGAAGTACATCTGTAGTGTCTCAAATCCTACTTGACGAATTCATGCGTGACGGTCATTTCTCTCACCATTTACTCAATATGAATAAAATCTACAGCGAAAGGTATAATAAGCTAACTCAATTAATTGACAACATAGATTGCTTACAACGTATTCCAAGCCAAGGTGGATTGCATATAGCAGCTGAAGTATCGGGATGCGCGACACAAATGATGAATAAATTTGCTTCATCAAATGTAGCGGTTTACCCATCATCGCATTTTTCTATCAACAATCATTCTAATGCCCTCTTATTTGGATTTGGCATTATTCCTACCCAAAAAATAGAAAAAGCATTTGATATTATTCAATCAATATTGGATTAAAACAGATATAAAATTATCGTTTTGCTCGGTATCAATTTATCGTCGCAGTTATCAGCATCAGGGCGACAGCCAGCGTGGAACGCTTTTCAACCCAATAAGGGTTCAATACGAACTGTGTCGCTCTGACACGCTTGGTTTGGCTTCAGCCCCAACACTATATTTCTTCGACTGTAAACGTACTAGGTTCAAAGTAAAGCGACGTATCACGCTGACATTTGCAGCACTACCAGCAACCCTATTGCGTAAATCATCTTCTTTTAAGTTCACATCGAGCATTCAATGAACCTTATTTTTCTAATATCGAACAGTAAGTTCTGCTTAACACTCTATCAAAACACTATCTTTCGCTAGATGTTAAAGAAGAAAAGACTTCAAGGTAATTAAGGATTTGTTATAGACTATTGACCTACATAATAAAGAGCACAATCACGACATTAATCTCCAGTGATTTACCATACCGCTTCATGAGCAATTGGGATATAAATTATCGAAAAATACCAAACCATAAGTTAATACGCTGCTAACGGCTCAAAAAAATAACGAAGTTGTAGCGCAATTATATCAACATCATTTTCATGTAAAAAATAACGAGCGCCTTGGACACCGATCTCCCAATTATCTGAGAGGTTGTAGCCAACTTCTGCACCAATATATCCATCAAAACCATCCACTTCCGTCGTTATCTTGCTGCCTTGATACGTACTTTCAATATCGGTATCCCAGAACAAGCCCCCCAAACTCAGTTTTGCGGACCATGAATTGTATTGCCAGAACTTATAACCGATGTCGAAGCCCATGCCCTTAACAAGGAGTGGGGCTATAGATGCGACATTGGCGTGATAGTCTTCTGGTGAAGTAGTAGCACTACGCAATGTAGCACTACCTTCACCCATATCAATATAACGAATAGTTCCAGACCATTGATCAGAAAAAGTATATCCCAACCCGACAGAGCGATAGAACCCGGTGTTGTCAGTAGAGATTACGTTATCACCTTTAACAGCATCACGCTCATCTGCATGGCTTGACCCCATTTGAACATCAACATACCAGCCCGCTTGACTACTAAAACTAAACACAGCAATTAGTGCTAGAGCACTGTTTCTTCCATAACGTTGCATAGCTCCTAACAAAATCAAAAGCATCAACACCATGCCACCCAATGATCCTGCTGAAGTATTTTCAACCTTTACATCTCTTACCAACTTAACGGTCACTATAACTTTCCCCGCGTCTTGCAGGCCTTGGCTATCCTGAATGATATATGTCAACACATCATTGCCTTCAAACCCTGAGGTAGGGGTATAGGTCACGCTCTGATCTGCATTCATGACCGCCTGCCCATACTGCGCTTGGACTGAAACCAACTTCAATGTGTCGTTATCCGGATCGGTATCGTTAGCAAGGACATAAACCGTGACAGGGGTACGATCATCGGTGGTAATATTATCGTCCACCGCATTCGGATTCTGACTGTTTACCACATTTACCGTCACCTTCGCCGATCCCGTTCCACCATTACCATCCGTTACGCTATAAGTGATCAAAGCCTCCCCGTAGTACTGTGGTTGAGTGACATAACTTAGTTTGTTATCAACCACACTAACACTACCAATATCTACAGAAGCGCGACTTACCTTCAGCCCATCACCATCAGCATCAGCATCATTGCTCAATACATCGATCGTCACCGTACCATTGAGACTAACAAACGCATTGTCGTCAATCGCTTGAGGGAGTGTATTATTGCTTACACGAGCGGCAACGACGCCAGGGTCAACGACACTGCCATTAGCCAATCCGTCATCATCGTTCGGACCACCGTCTTCAATGGTAAGTTGTACACACCAGTCACCTTCAGTCAGACCCTGTGACCATGAACTGTGCCCTGGTGGCGGACAATAACCAGCCTCGCCAGCACTAGAAGAAACCGTGTTTTGAGCATCCTCAATAAAGTCTATCCACCCCTGTTCAGCGTTATACTTTCGGTACACTGCATTTGCTGGAACAGGTAAACGCTGAGGCAAAACTAATTGATAGCTTTGGCCGGGCAGCGGCAAATTAGTTACTACAAAATCAAAGATTCCCCCTATGCTCTTCATGTTGATATCTTTAGGAAGCTCCTCATCCAGCAATAAAGCTCCTCCTGTTGCGTTAGTCAGAATGGTTATTCCTTTGCGTAAACAGACACCTGGCTGCCCCTCAATGAGGAAGCGATCTTTTTCTGACACAACCTGTTGAATTACGTTACAGTCAGAAATTGCATCAAGATAATCAGGGATACCATCACCATCACTATCATTATGACCTTCTTGATCATCCGGGATTAAGTCGCCATCACTGTCTTCACTCCCGAGCTCCGCCAATGTTTGTACCACTTCTAAATAGACATTCCGTGTCACTGATAATGGTGGAGTGCCATTGTCAGTAACTGTCAATTGCAAATTGTAAATCGCTGAACTCAGTAATTGCGGAGAGAAAGTCAATGTTTCGCTGTACATCTGCCCCGCAATCGCTTGGTTAAGTACATCGCTATCACTACTCCATCTGAAACTGTGTATATCGGACATATTGGCATCACTAACACTGCTCGTGATTGTGACCGGTTCAACACCATTTTCAATTTGGCTCCGCTGCTCCCCCGCCTGAGATACACTTACCGTGACCTTCGGAGCCACATTCTCTTCAAAGATTGTCAAGGTGTAACGACGCTTACTACCTAGATTAAGGGTGCTGTCCAGATCAATCACTAAGGTTTCAACGCCCTCATTTTGTCCATCATTAAGTAGTTCGAACGAAAGTTTGCCTTCGGTACCACTAGGTATCACCACTTCACCAGAGGTGAGCGTGTGGTCATCACTGTCCGTGCTTCCTGAAACCGTATAAGGTATGATTACTGGGTAGCTCGGCGAAGGACCGTTAAGGTGTATCGATACGCTATGATTGGTGCCTTCCGTGGTTTGCGCATCTTTGGAGATACTTATCAGTGGATACACTGTTACCGTTTGACTAGCTTCAGCGACGTTTCCATCAGAGTCTTGAGTGCGCCAATAGACCGTATTAGTTCCAGGTCGGAAAAAGGTCGTGCTGTCGACCAATGAAACAGGTAATAGCTTGCCTGTACTATCTCGTGCCACAGCAGAGCCTAATGCAACTTTAGTAAAGAGCGAAGTTGCGTTCACTTCGATATCTGAAGGTGCGGCTATTGTTGGTGCGTCCAATTTCGCACTTTTAATTGTCACGATTGCTTTCGCGGTGGCCTTTCCACCGTTACCATCTTTCACACTGTATTGCACTGCCACTGTACCAATTGAGGTCGTTACCAATTGGATTTGACTGCCCACAATCGTTGCCGTTCCAGATGTAGGTTTAACCCATTCCAGTTGTAATGTATCTAGATCAACATCGCTGTCGTTGCTGAGTACATCCAATAAGTAGCTACCATCGTTACTCTCGGTAAAGACATAGGTATCATTAACCGCCACTGGCTCATCATTAACGTTGATTACCGTGATGCTAAACGCTGCTAAAGATGTGCTTAGCTCACCGTCTGAGACACTAATAACAATATTATTGGTGCTGCCAACATGCTCATTTTCCGGCGTACCACTTAGCAACCCAGTTGCTCTATCAAAGGTTGCCCATGATGGTTTATTGCGGATTGAAAAGCTCAAGCTACTACTATCAACATCCGATGCCTGCAGCGCAAAGCGGTACGTACTGCCTTCGTTGACGGTAAGAGCAGGAGTGCCACTGATCACTGGCGCGTCATTGACATTGTTAACCACAATACTGAATCTATTGAGCATTGTGGTCGTGAGACCATCAGAAACCGAGATAACAATGCCCTGATATTTGCCAACATCACCATTATCTGGTGTACCACTAAGCGTGCCTGTTGATGCATCAAAGCTAGCCCAAGATGGCTTGTTCACGATACTGAAGGTGAAGGCTTGGCTGTCAACATCTGACACTTGTGGCGTGAACAGATAGGTGCTGTCTTCATTCACTTGTGTTGCTGGTGAACCAGAGATAACGGGTGCATCGTTAACGTTATTCACAGTAATCGAAAAAGCTGACAATGAGGAAGAAATAGAGCCATCGGATACGCTAATCACGATACCTGGATAAGTCCCCACATAACGGTTACTTGGCGTGCCAGAAAGCGCTCCTGTTGTCTTGTCAAATGTAGCCCAAGGTGGCTTGTTAGCTATCAAGTAGGTCAGAGTATCCGCTGGGTCATTGTCCAATGCCGCGGGCACAAACTGATACACACTATCTTCATCAACTTGCGCCGATGGGGTACCCGTAATCACTGGCGCGTCATTAACGTTATTCACCGTGATGGTCACTAACGCCACTCCAGAGGTAAGTTCTCCGTCACTTACGCTGTAAGTGAAACTGTCCTGACCAAAGAAGTTACTGTTACCCGTATAAACCGCGTGATTGCCTGTGACGGTAACATTACCGTTGACTGGCGATTTTACAATTTGATAGCTCAAAGATGAGCCTTCTGCATCGTTACCATTTAAAGTAATGGTCAGCGGTATTTCTTCCTCTCCCGTAGCACTGATATCGGTCGCGGTTGGTGTATCGTTGACTGCATTAACCGTCAAATCGACACGAACCTCTGTCGAGTCGAGATCACCGTCGTTGACCTTGAACAAGAAGAAGTCGGAGCCATTGAAGTCCGCTTCTGGTGTATAGCGCCAACTATTATTGGTCAACTGCTCTAGCACGCCATGACTGACTTGCTCAGTGATAAGATACTGCAGAGTGTCATCATCGTTATCAATATCTGAACCAACCAGCGTGATCACCAAACTATTGTCTTCATCAAGCGTTTGTGACTGTGCTTGCGCCATTGGTGCGTCGTTGACTGGTGTTACTGTCATGGTCACTGTTGCGGCGTTAGATACAGCACCTGCTAAGTCTGCCACCGTATAGGTGAAGCTATCTTCACCGAAGTAGTTCTCATTGGGGTTGTAAACAATCGCTCCTGACGCCGTCACGTTCACACTGCCATGTGCTGGCGTATCGACGACTGTGACACTAGTGAGTTCAAAACTGTCTCCAACATCGGCATCACTATCATTGCCTAATACATTGACCTCGAAGGAGCCTCCCTCTAGTAGTTGTGCACTGTTATCAACAGCAACGGGGGCATCATTCACTGGCGTAATATTGAGCGTGACGGTTGCAGGCACTGAGACTGCTTGACCACTATCGGTTAGCATGTAGGTAAAGCTATGTTGACCATTAACGTTCGCTGTTGGCACAATCTTTAAGGTCCCATCGACATTGACACTGACCGTGGCAAAACTGTATACCCCCTCTCCTTGACCAAGATCTTGCAGGGTAATACTACTCGGGGTGAATGACCCATCTTCAATATCACTGTCGTTACTTAAAATATCGAGTGTCGATGTGATATCTTCATCAAAAGTAAAACTGTCTTCCTCCGCTACTGGTGAGTCATTGACGGAACCGATATTGACGCTGACCGTGGCCGCAAGAGAAACGCCGCCTTCACTGTCTGCGATCGTGTAAGTAAAGCTATCGCTACCATTTTCATTCGGATTCGGCGTATATACAAAAGTGCCTGCAGTTTGATCAATGGCTACTTGTCCTTTTTGAGGCAAACTAACTAACGATAAATCACCCGTTGGGATGCCATCTTCAACATCCTCCGCTTGACTACGCGCGCTGACTGCTGCGCTTGCGGTATCTTCGTCGGTGTTGATGGTCAGCGCTTTAGCGACTGGCGCATCATTTATAGCCATGATAGTGACGGTCACTGTCGCCTCTTGCGACTCCTGCAGCAGGGCATCTTTCACGGTATAGGTAAAGCTATCTGTGCCTGTCTCATTATTATTTGGCGTATAGGTAACAACGCCGTTGCTGATCGACACCTGACCTTTAATTGGTTGCGTTTTAATCGTTGTAGAAGAAGCGACCATGTCATCATTAACATCGGAATCGTTGGCTAACAGACTAAATTGTTTCGCCGTATCTTCCTCAGTCGAGAAGCTATCATCAACTACCGTTGGCGCGACATCGTAGCGTTTGGTCACAGTATCCGTCACTGCATCAGATGCGTTGCCTGCGGCATCGGTTACCACCACGCTTACTGTCAACGTCCCCTCTTGCAAAATAGTGACGTCAATGCCCGTTACTTGCATGGTCTCCGAAGAAATTGTTTGACTAGCGCCGTCAATGGTCGTGGTACCGTCGGTCACGCTATAAGTGAACATCGCGTTCACTTCAGCTGCTGCGAAGGTAAAGCTCATCGCCTGTTCGTTGGTTTTGTTAATGCTCTCCTGATCAATGCTGATGCTATGTCCAGTCGGGATCCCCGTATCCACTGAGATCAACAACTGAGTCGCTGCTGTATTGAGGTTGCCAGCTGCGTCGCTAAATTTCTCGGCTGCAACATCAATAGTTGCATCCTCAGTGCTTTCTTCTGCAGGTGTAAAGGTAGCCGTGTAACTGGCGCTACTGCCCGCAAAGTTAGAAAGAGTTCCTCCAGCCACGGTCACATCGGCTTCGGAAAAATCAGTTGCGGCTTCACTCAAGGTAAACGTGAGTGTTGCCGTTTCACCCGCTTTCAACGCAGCGCTGGAGCTAGTGATACTAACGGTTGGAAGCACAGTATCGACGCTGATGGAAAGTGGTGTAGCTGCACTATTGGTGTTACCAGAGGCATCGGTAAATGTGCCTGTGGCAACTTCAATAGTACCGCTCGTCGCACTCTCTTCCGTTGGTGTAAAGGTCGCAGTGTAGCTGCTACCACTGCCAGCAAAACCAGACAAAGTACCGCCACTAACCGTGATATCCGCCTCGGTAAAATCGCTCGACGCTTCACTTAAGGTAAAGGTAATGGTCGCCGTTTCGTCCGCTTTCAGCGCCAATTTATCACTGGAGATAGTCACACTCGGCACTAAACTATCAACGGTTATAGACAGTTGAGACGCAGCAGTGTTGCTATTCCCGGCAGCATCGGTAAAGAAATCTGCCGCCACGTTAATCGTCGCTGTACTTGTACTGTCTCTATCCGGCGTAAAGGTGGCCGTGTAATTGTCACCGCTGCCCGCAAAGTTAGACAAACTGCCGCCAGTGACGGTGACATCTGACTCAGTAAAGTCACTTGAGGACTCACTTAAGGTGAACGTGATACTCGCCGTTTCGCCAGAGATCAAATCAAGGTCTGAGCTGCTCAAAGAAACAGTTGGCCTCACGTTATCTAACGTAATTGTTGTGCTATCTATACTGGAGGTGTTGCCCGCCGCATCGCTCTGGCTCGCCGCGACCGTCAGGGTGCCGTTGTTAAACGCACTTACATCAAACTCACTGCCAATAGTCGTCCAAGCCCCGGTATTGCCGGCCGTCACCGTACGACTGACTGAGTTGTTATTGTCCGTGATGGTCACGGTCACACTATTGCCAGCCTCCGCGCCGGAGCCAGCAATCAGCACATCATTGTCTTCTGCCGCATTGACGATACCGTCGATTGCAATCGGCGTGGAAATGGTAACAGCGGATGGCGCTGCGTTATCTAGGGTTACGCTCTGGGTGGCTACGGTGGAGATATTACCTGCTATATCAGCTTGGGTTGCAGACACAGTCAGGGTGCCATTGCTCAAGCCACTGATATCCAGCTCGCTGCCGCTCAACGTCCAGTTGCCTGAGTTGTCGGTCGTCACCGTACGACTGACAGAGCTGTTGTTATCCGTGATAGTCACGGTCACGCTGTTGCCTGCTTCCGCGCCGGAGCCAGCAATCAACACATCGTTATCTTCCACTGCATTAACAATACCATCGGTTTCAATCGGTGTAGTGATGGTCACAGCTGATGGTGCGGCGTTATCTAAGGTAATGCTCTGGGTGGTCACTCTGGAGGTATTACCCGCCGTATCCGATTGCGTCACAGCAACTATGAGTGTGCCGTTGTTCAGGCCACTGACATCAAGCTCACTGCCGCTCAACGTCCAGCTGCCTGAGTTGTCGGCCGTCACCGTACGGCTGACAGAGCTGTTATTGTCCGTGATAGTCACGGTCACGCTATTGCCTGCTTCCGCACTGAAGCCAGCGATCAGTACGTCGTTGTCTTCTGCCGCATTGACGACCCCATCAGTTTCAATCGGCGTATTGATGATTACAGCAGATGGGTCTGCATTGTCCAGAGTAATACTCTGGGTGGCTGCGGTAGAAGTATTACCTGCTATATCTGCTTGGGTTGCAGACACAGTCAGGGTGCCGTTGTTAAACGCACTTACATCAAGCTCACTGCCGCTCAACGTCCAGTTGCCTGAGTTATCGGCCGTCACCGTACGACTGACAGAACTGTTATTGTCCGTGATAGTCACGGTCACGCTGTTGCCTACTTCCGCGCCGGAGCCAGCAATCAGTACGTCGTTGTCTTCTGCCGCATTGACAATACCATCGGTTTCAATCGGCGTGGTGATGGTCACTGCTGATGGGGCTGCATTGTCTAGGGTAACACTCTGGCTAGCTGCGATGGAGATATTACCTGCTATATCTGCTTGGGTTGCAGACACCGTCAGGGTGCCATTGTTCAGGCCACTGACATCCAGCTCGCTGCCGCTCAGCGTCCAGTTGCCTGAGTTGTCGGCCGTCACCGTACGACTGACAGAGCTGTTATTGTCTGTGATAGTCACGGTCACGCTGTTGCCTGCTTCCGCGCCGGAGCCAGCGATCAACACATCGTTGTCTTCTGCAGCGTTGACGATACTGTCAGCCTCAATCGGCGTAGTAATGCTCACTGCGGATGGTGCTATTGTATCAATGGTGACACTTAACGCGTTGGATGCCGAGCTAACATTATCATCGCTATCAGACGCTTTAGCACTTATTGCATGTGTAATACCAGACGCCAACTCATTGGTTGTTATCTGCCAGTTTCCTCCAGTAGCAGTGCCTGTGCCAATAACCGTTGCACCTCCACCGACTTGATCACTGTATAAAGTAACGATCGATCCACTCTCGGAAATCCCACTAAACGTTGGAGTAGTGTCACTGGTAATATTATCAGTATTTAATGATCCGGTATCCGAACTAGCATCTAAATCGGGTGTAGATGGCGCATTTGGCGTGGTATCGACCGTAGTAAAGTTAAATGTGGCATCATCGCTGATCCCAGCGAAGCTATTATTTGCGCTGTCAGCCACGGCACTGGATTCAATATGAATGGCGTAGGTCCGGTTCCCTGCCAGATCACTGGTTGGGTTTAAGTAAACTTTATTGTTGGTAACACTGATGCGACCAGCGCCTGGTGATGTTGTTGTGCCATCGCTTTCGGTGGCAACATTAAATACTTCAAAGTCGCGACTGTCGGTAACATTACGAATGGTAATATTGCCGCTCTTCAGCTCAATATTTTCATCGAAGGCAATCTCGATGTTGTTGCTAACAGAAACATTGGTTGCATCATCAGTGGGAGTTGAGCTCGCACTGACAAAAGTAGGCGCGGTAGAGTCTGAAACCGCAGCGTCATCAATCTTGATACTTCTGATAAGATAACGAGAGTCAGCACCCGGACTTCGGGTAAACGCCATAGTCACTGTATCAACGTCCTGCCATGCCGAATCATTAAAATCTGTACCACGGGTCAGGGTAAACAAGTCCTGTAACCCTGAGTTTGCTTCACCACCTTTTGGCAAGGTGACAGTTTCGGTCACTGTTTGAATATCATTAGAGAAGCCAGTTAACACAAGTTGATACGTTTTATCTGAGTCTCGGGCCGACCCCTGCATATAGGTAATTTCGTCGAAACTGAAGTTAGTACTTGATTTCTCAAAAAAGCGGAAGCCACGATTGTTGAACTCATTAATCATGGTATTTGAGTAAAGAACACCAGCTACAAATCCGAGGTCATTTAGGCCAGTAAACGGAGTGCCATCCGAGCTAGTGCCCGCATCTAATACCATAGATACAGTACCTGCATTGGTAAGAGTGACTGAGGGCATACCCCCTGTGACGCCGGTCTCCACCTCACTAAAATTGGAACCTGAACCATTAGAGTAGTTAATCGTTTGCTGTGCAGCCCAGGCTCCACCGGAAAAAAACGCTGAGAACACCCATGCTGTTGTAATTGCGATCGCAACCTGACGATGTAATCTCATTTTCCTCTCCTGAAGATGACGGCCTTATCAACATGGCCGGGTTATCATAATCAACTTAAATATTTAATTTTTTTATAGGAAAGGATTAGCTAAAGATTCAGCCAATTCTTTCTTGGTTGATTAGCTGTGCGGTGGGTATACTCCCGCAGTGGCAATTAACCAATTAATCGGCAATACCGGGCTCAGAATATTAAGTGGCATTGAACCGCCTGTTTCAGTCACAGTTACAGTACCTCCGCCCGAGCCACTACCAGACACACTTAAGCCTTCGATCTCGGTCAAATCTGGTTGCTGAAACGTCGGTTTATAGAACCCGGGGGTAGAGTTTTGCGCTATATACGAATTACTATCGGGTACCTGTGTATTTGCAGCATTGGTAGCAACCTGCATCCTGCCTGTTACAGGTGCAGAAGTGCCAAGAGGGGTAAAAATTGCCGTATGTAAGTGTGCTGGCATTTGAGTTATATCAATAGTTACCAGTTCAGTACCCAATCTTTCTCCCTGATGATAATCCATCCCCCCAGGTCGTGTGCCTACACCAACTGGACTGCGGCCACGCAAATCAGGTAAACCAAAGGTAGTTCGGGCGTCACCTCCGTATAGAGTGCTAACTAGAGAGAAGAGCGCTGGATTATCTTCAATTGCCTGCATTTGCCCCGAGCACATTGCCCAATTTCTAATTGCAAAATTGCCACCAAATGCGGTTAGTGTCCCAAGATACGGTTCTGTAGCCATACTGTTCTTCCTTTCAACGTATACACTTAAGTTAAAACCAGCCCATAACGAAATTGGTGTGGTTGGTTAAAACTTTCCAATCTCGCATTACTAAATACCGTTACGGGCTTCATCACTGCCGCAAAGAGCCGTATTGAGATATTTATTTACTCACAAGCAGAAGCGTGCTGGAGCAATGACATCCCAGCATCTAGCCCAGCCATTTGCGCATAGCGATAACCCGAAAACACGCCTTGCGGTGTAGCAATAACATCTATTGATATGGCGCTATCTAACGTTTTCACTTGTAACCCATGTTGTGGGCTGATCTCGAGAATTCTCCCCGCCTCTACACCGACTAAAGAAGTCTCCATTGCGCTTGCTTGCAAAACATTGGCGACACCACTTGGCAAGCTCAACATCGCACCACCGAAGTCATGATTGCCTGCTCGCACTAAGTTGACGATTTCGCGACTCGTTTGCACGTTCCAACGAAGGTGCAGATCATGTTGGTTTACTGCTCGTGCCACTTCGTTGGGGTTTGATACTTGTTCACGCCAAACCAGCCCTTGCTTTTGTTGCGCGATGAGGAAGTCATACATCAGCTTAGCCGTCATTTGTGACGCTTTTTGCTGAGCACTGGTTAAGGTCTCAAACGGGTGAAATGGTACCTCTAACTCCATTCCTATAGCGCCGGAATCAGCCGATGCCTCAAGACGATGCAGGGTGAGGCTAAAGGTGTCTAAACCCTCTCTTAATTGCCAATAGAGAGGCATCGGGCCTCGATACTCGGGCAGCTTTCCCGGATGAATGTTGTACAAGTTTCCGTTGAAAAACTGACACAGCGAGGAATGAACTATGTGCCTGAACAAATAGATAACGCCATCCGTGACTCGCCAAACATCGAGTTGCGCTATCAAAGCACTGCTGTCATTGGCGGTATACTGAGCAATATGAATCGATTGAGCGCTCAGATAGCTCTGTAGCTGCTGTAAGTCAGGATTTAGTTCTCCTTCCGGTACTACCACGCCCGCCAATTTATGCTGTTGTGCCAACAACTGAATGATGGGCAAGGCGTAACAACTTCCTGTAAAAACGACGTATTTTTGCTGCATATCGAAATCATCCATGGGTGGCGACAAAACCTGGCAATCCGGTTAACTGATAATAGAAACTGACCTTATCCCCTCCCTTCGCTTCAAAGTAATGGTGTTCAACAGCTTTGGGCTTGGCATCCACATAAAAAGTCATGTCGGGTTTAGGATGGGTAATACCAGAGTCGTATTGTCCGACCATCGCATCTCCGTAAGTATCGATATGGCTGTAAATGGCGAGGATACGTTTTGCCATATCTGGCACATCTTTCGGCAGCTCAATGGTGTTGCCTTGCAGCATTTTTATTCCACCATCTAGCTCAAAAATCTCGCTTCTGAGCAACATGGCTTTATTGACGTTAAGAATTTCTCCCAGATCAATTCGATCATCGATCGCTTCCGGCTGGCAATGGTTGGAATGTGCATACTCTGCTTTTTCCCATTGTTGATTAAATTCCGTCTCCCCGATGACCATCATGGCGCGCACAGATACCTGATTGGGGATCATTTCGCCTTGAATATGTAAATATTGAACCAAATGTTTCGCGATGCTGAGGAACCCTTCCCGACTAAAGCCATGCTGCATCGCTTCAAGTATCAGGAGATCAAACGTTTGAGTTGGCGAAAATTGGGTAGCATCTTCTTCCACTAAGGCTTCAATGTAGTCTGCGATATCGAGATCCGCGATCAATTGATTGAGTGCTTTAATGGCTCCGGGGTGAATATCTACTAGTGTCACCTGAAGCTGCTCTGCGCTAATTCGATCACTTTGTTTGTAGTGAGCAAGTAAAGGCAGCAGCAATGGTGCAAAGGGGCCGCAAGCTGGATAAAGCACTTTAACCTGTGACTTGTTGGCAAGCATATGTTGGATAGCTTTGTTTATACCACACGCAAAGCCTTTAATTCGGTACACATCTTTGATGGTGTGTTTACAGTTAAGTGGGGACATCACCAGCCCAGACGTGGAAATGTACTGTCGGGTCAGTTCCTCTTGAGTGAGTTTAGCCAGAGAAAGAGATTGGCAAGCGTTGCCATACATGCTCTGAAAGGCTTGCACCAGTGTTCGGTGCTCAACTTTCGTCTCCTTCAATACGAGCTCAACTGCCGCAGCGAAACTCTCTTTCAGTTGCCGTTGGCGTTCAGCCGTGCTGAGTTGGTTTGGGAGCATAGCCTCAAGTTGAGTCCGTAATGAGTACTTAAGCAGCTCATCCATTTCGGGTTCAGCAAAACCAAACTGTTGAGTTTGTTGCTGCACTTCTTCAACACCGACCGTCTCACGAGATTGAGGACGTTGCTGGTAGAATTCTATAGATGAGCCTTTTTGCATAATTCATGAACCTCACTTGCCGCTGTAGCAGTAGTTAATGATGTAACACACCTGTACTTGAGAAAAACATATGCCAGAGGTCCGCGTTACAATATCTCAGCTCCCGGCTCTAACTTCATAAACCGTACTGACAAAATTGGGCAGAAAAATTGAGATAAAAACAGTTCTAATCCTGTAAATTCAGAGAGTAGTAAATAGTTAGGGTAATAGGCCTTTCGATGTGATTCTTCTAAAGCAAGCGCTTGCCAATCCCCTCGATGGCAAGATCGTTTGACATATGGCAGCCACGCAGTCTCCTTAATAGAGGTAAGCGCGGCACTCAAGTGTGGTGTAATATGAAAGCCTTTTAACAGGCAGAAAAAGCCAATATCCATAGTATAAAGCCAACTATTTATAATATTGAAATTAAAATAATTTTTTCGGCAGTTATTTTGAAATTGCCGATATTTGATTTATAGACTAGAAAAAATCAGTTAGCCAGAATAGAGAGCAAAAAAAACACTAAAAATAAGATTGTCAATTTATATCTCTAAAATTAAAGAATTTAATTTTTAAAGTTTAATGAAGCCCAATATAAGTTTAAGGTGTGCAATCTTTTAAAAGATATAAGTTTAAAGATATTTCAAAAAACTTATTAAGAAAAACATGAACTCACAAAAATAAATATCAAAATTATTAATAAAAAAAACACCACTAATATAACAATGAATTAAGGTGGTTTGAAGATTAAAATACCCATTTCATTTTCGTATATAACATTTTAACTACTAGTATTATATATGTGGTGAAATAAGATAAATTTATTCACTCAACATATCCAATCGATTCAGGTTTACTGGGAAAAGCTATACGTTACAACGGAGTGAAATATGGCAAATAGGGATGGAAGAATTCCACTCAACGTATTACGACTCAAAGAACTGAGAAAGAAATTAGGACTGAGCCAAGAAAAACTGGCGGAAGAATGCTTTCAACAGGGTTTTGTCGTATCTATTGCTTCTATAAAGCGAGCAGAGTCTGGGGCGAATGTGCTGTATCGTACCGCATCCAATCTCGCGGAATACTTTTCTGTCCCCGTAGAGGACCTTTTAATAGATCGGGCCTCAGAACCATTATTTACAAATGTATCTTCATCACCACCATATTTTTTTATTTTTGCAATCGAAGCAAAGTGTGATTTGACCGCAAAGGCTCTGCAAACCTTACTTCTCAGCCAAAACACTACACCCATAATACAAAACCGAACGTTTGTTCTTACTTGGTCTTTACAGGAATCGGACGAATATATTTTTGAGCGAATTCGACAACTAGCCCTTCAATTAAAGGTTGCTCTTTCGGCTTCGATTCGGTCTTTTATCAATGTGAAATACATGCATCGAATCACTGAGCTATCGGAACATCCGAATGCGATAACCCCAATCAATGAAATCCTAGTTAAAATCCCTTGGGGAGAAATAGCTGCTTGTCCTTGCTTTATCTCGTCCAATTGTGCCAGACCAATAAAACCTTTTCTAACAGGAGAGCCAGACTTCAACAACTGGCATTTTGTATCCTTACACCAAAACCATACTGACTGTTTCGTAGGGCGTAAACTTGAACTAGAAACATTGAATAGCGGAATCAAGCGATGGCAAAAACAAGAAGCAGGCCAAACGTATTGTATTACTGGTACCGCAGGGATAGGAAAGACCAGCCTACTCAACCAGGTCATTTCGTCTTTGAGTCGTTCTTCGTGTTTAACCACAGAGATTCAAATCCTGAATCATGGCAGTGCTGATCTCTTGTCCCCTCAAAATATATTCACTCGGGCAATTTGTTCATTTACTCGTGAAGATACCGATGATTCTATTCGTCAGCAGACTGTCGAGTCATCAATTCCCTCTTCTTTCCATCTCTGCCTTTATTGGTTAATGGGGGTAACACTCAACGAATCAGAAAAACAGCTGCTGAACTTAATGGAGTTCCAAACGCTGAAACAAACGATAGAGCAATCTATCCCTTTCTTAATTCAACAACGGCAGAGCAGCAAACCGCATTTGATTATTGTTGAAGATGTCCATTGGGCCGACGAGGTAATGTTGGCATTTCTTGAGACACTGCTACCTTATATTACAAACACCAATATTTTACTCTTTCTGACGTTTAGGCAGCAAAAACGACTTAGTTCCAAACAATCTTGGTTTGCCAACGTGAATCTAATCGAACTTAGGGAGTTATCATCTGAAGAGTCTTACGAGTTAGCTTGCTCAATCACATGCCAACAGAATAAACATATCAATGACTGTATAAAGCTTGCGAAAGGCCATCCTCTATACTTACGCCAAACACTACTTTGTTCTCAGTTTGATAAAGACGTTCCGGAGTCATTGGAACATTTAGTTTCGATACAATTAGCTCAACTTCCAGCCCAAGATCGCCAAGCACTCTGTACTGCATCTGTGTTGGGGCAGTACTTTCAACTGGAGCAACTGCGTGAAATCACTCGAATTCCCGGCTACGTACCAGATAAGTTAGTCGACGCTGGCTTAGTAAAACTCAATGGCGATCAATACCTTTTCCATCATGATTTGATTTGTAATGCTGTTTTCCGTCAAATAGACAAGTCACAGTGTTCAAAAATACACATGGCCTGCGCAAAATGGTATGAGAACCGAGATCGGTTCTTATATGCAGTCCATATCAATCATGCCAAGGGCGAAGGTGTATTTACTGTTCTTGACCAGACCGCCAAACATTACCTGAGCAATTATCAATTTGAAAAAGCACTGACTCTTATTGAATACGCTATTAAAGAGTCACCTAAAGCACAGATGGCGTATGCACTAAATATGAAAGGAAACTGCCTGTATTCGATGGGACGCATCAAAGAGAGTATTGAGGTTCTTGAGCAAGCGATTCATCACACAGAAAATGATTCTGAACGTGTTCAATACTATTTAGACCTCATTAACCCCTACCGTTTAACCGACAACTTTGTACAAGCGATGTCGATTTTAGACCAAGCCCAAGCCCTGTGCGAAAAGCTGACGTTAAATAAATCTTTGTGTGAAATTCACTCGATGAGAGGTAATATGCTGTTCCCCACTGGGCAGCTAGACGAATGTGAGAAAGAACATTTACTTGCATTAGATTACAGTCAACGAGCAAACTGTTTTCGCGCGAAAGCAAAATCGCTTGGCGGCCTCGGTGATTGTGCCTACGCACAAGGAAAAATGGCTCGCTCATACGAGCACTTAACCGAGTGTTTGCAACTGTGTGAAGAGCATCAGTTGCTTTCGATTGAAACTGCCAATCGCTACATGCTGGCAACAGTGATGATCTATCAACTGCAATCTGACGAAGCACTAAAACAGGCTCAGCATGCCTCGAATCTTGCCTATCTCACGGCAAACCGCCGAGCAGAAATTGTTTCTAGGCTTACGGCTGCATGGATCTTTCTCGACCGTAATGTCTTGGTGCAAGCTGAAAACGAAATCTCGACCGCTCTACAACTTTCAAAACAGCTTAATGCTCATCGATTTGTCGCTTTTCTTTTGGAGTCCAGTGCAAGATTGCACTGGTATCAGGGAAAAGAGGAGAAAGCCCTTTCGGACATCGACACGGCTCTAGATCTTGTTCATATCAATAAGCTACACAATTTTATTGGTCCTTGGCTCGTATCTACCAAGGCACTTATTTGTGGCGATGAATCAACGGCCCTCTCCGCTTTGCGCACTGGTGAGGCTTGGCTAGAATCTACCTGTGTTGGTCATAACTATTTACGCTTTTACCAACAAGGAATCCAAGTAGCGTGGCAGTATAAGCAGCCTACGCTACTTCGAAAATATCGCGATAAGCTGTCTAACTTCACCCAAGAAGATCCGCATCCATGGGGTGATTTTTATATTGAACAAGCGAATCTGATGCTTGCCTTACTCGACCAGTCCAGCTCCGTCTCTGAGTTGTTAAACTTCAATCAGGCCGCGCGTAAGCATCAACTGAATCAGGCTCAAATAAGTGTTGATGAGCTCGACCATTGGCTCTCCACATCTACTCAACCATGAAATATTCAATAAACGAAGAAAGTCGATTAATTGCACCGTCAAGTCATCGTGTTTACTCGATTTACCTCGTCAAACACAGATATTCGAAACCATCGAATATCTGTGTTTTGGCACAGTGTCATCGCTGATGAGATTTATGCTGGCGCAAGATCATTTTGCTCCACCTTAAAGTTCTCGATGCTAGGAACATGCTCAGGCAAAAGTAGAGTAACGCGTTGATTTGCTGCTTCAATCCATTTACCTGAACTATTTTTATATCGATAGAATGCCACGCCTGATTTCCAATCATCATTAAGTAGGAGGTTGAGCGTTACGTTATGAAGATCAGCTCCTAAAGGAGCAATGCCTAGATAAGGCTGGTAGCCCTGCAACGTCACCATGATATGACAATCACGCATCGTGCATTGATAGTTGAAACTACCATTGAGATCAGACACCACATTTAACGGTGGGTTAACGGCCTGAAAGATATGTCCTTTACCCACTATTGATTTGTCTTCGCTGGCCACGAGTAGATTAACATCGAAGCTCACTCCTCCAGGTAAGCCGTTACCAATTTGATAATGAGCAGTAAAAATTGCTTGTGATTCTTTTGAGTCCATTTTCATTGTGTTCTCCAACTGAATTTATTGTCGTTAGTGACCCATTCAATGTAGATAACACGTCATTCTGGTTCAGTATCAATTTAGGCTCAGATCTACTTGACTACATAAATTATCCACGGTCACGCAGATGCCGATCGTTCTTTTCATCAACCAGATATTGTTGCTCTCTCGCTGATGCTTTTGGCGATTTGTACAGAACAACTGATACCAAACTGATATGGTGAATGTATGCATTTGGTTTAATATTTGAACAACTATTCAATACATAAGCCAAATGGAAAAAATAATGGAACATGAATGGATGCAGGGAACTAAAGAAAACCAAGTGGTAGAACAGCACCCTAACCCTCAAATACAACGCCTCGCTGTACTTAGCGCGTACTCAATCTCAGGCAATAATGCCAAACTGTTTATTCAGAAAATGGATAAGTGCGGTTTTCCTAAAGAACGATTACTGACACCTCTTGAAAACACGGTTTCACCGGTTCCCGGTTTGAACCAATATCAAGTCGAGTCACTCATCTTCAATACTCGCTATCAACACCAACCCTTTGTCATTGTCATGTGCGAAAGTACGCAAGAAGTTCAGCAAGCCTATCTAACAGCAACTCAATTCAATCTCCCGATTCGTGTTCGCTCAGGAGGGCATGATCACGCAGGTGAATGCAGTGGTGACAACGTCATTTTGATTGACGTGAGCAGAATTAAGACCTTCCAATTGTGTGACAATATTGCCACCATTGGTGCTGGCTATCGCTTCTATCAACTGACACCAAAACTTGCAGAGCATGATCGAATGATTGCACATGGAACCTGTGCCACAGTTGGGTTGACTGGCTATATTCAAGGCGGAGGATGGGGCCCTTGGACGCGAAAATACGGCATGTGTTGTGAGCACCTAGTGAGTGCAACCGTGGTATTGGGTGATGGTACGATCACAGAAGTCTCAGCAGAGTCCAACCCTCACCTATTTTGGGCACTAAGAGGCGGCGGAGGCATGAGCTATGGCATTGTTACCGAGCTACGCGTAAAAACATTCCCTTTACCCAAAGAGATCCACCGCTTCGAGCTTCAGTGGAACCTCTATCCAAAAATCAACGGTATGCTTCAGCCAATACCAACGCACCCTACCATAGATGTGCTAAAAAATTGGGAGCAGGCTATAAAAAGCCTCGATACGCCTAAACTTCTTGGCACCAACTTGCAAATTGATGCTCTGCCTGAATCATCTAACCACTGTGATATTGAAACCATCAGCCATCAGCCATCACTGCACCATGTATGGCTACTGGGAAGGAACAGAACAAGATCTTCACCAATTTATAGCCGTTCAATTTGGCGCTTGCTTCCCTGATTTAGTTCAAGTCTATGAAGCACATGGCACTGACTTTGACGGGAAGAAATACGATCACTCCCTGATGAGCACATGGGGGCGCGATTCTTTGTGTCAAAACGGTTCTCCTTTCCCTCCCGATTATGACGCCCCAGCACCTCACAAAATCACTTCGCGATTGGTGTCAGAGCGAGGTCTTAAACCAGAAGGCTATACTGCACTTTTGCAAAGCTTAACTTCACCTTTGATAAAGCCAGAAAACCGCGATCAAGGGCTATTTAGTTACGTAACCTTAGGGGCGATCACTGGCGGTTTTTATCATCACTCAGACGACCTTGAAGACATATCTTTCCCCTACCGCCAGTGTCAATATACAGTCCAATACCAAACCTGGTGGAATGAAGAGATAAAGCAAAAACTAGAACTACAAAATAACCCAGTACTTGTTGATGTAAACAGAGCCATGGACTGGATTGATAAAGCCAGAGAAGCTGATATACCGGGAACCTATGGTGCCTTCATCAGCTTTAAAGATCCGGCAATTCCGACAAGCGTTTATTTTGATCGAAGCTACCGCGACTTAATCGGTATAAAAGAAAAATACGCTAAGGATAAGTTTAATCACCTTAGAACTAATAAGACCATCATTTAACATCAATATGCATCTTAAAAAGCATATATTAACAGAACGTCATTTGGCCGTTCTATCACGTATAGAAATTAAAAAAGAGGAAAAATTATGACAACTAAGGGTTCATTTTACGTTAAAAATAACTCCAACGATAAAATCACCGGATATGTGAGATTTAAAGACTCTCCGGAAATGGAGGTTCATTTCGACTTGAATATTGGCGAACAATCTGAATCTGCTAGTTTTGAATCCGGTGCCGCTACCCATGACTCCTGGTATTACAGTTTCAAAAAGGCAGGTAAAACCTATACTGGGGACAAGTCCTGTGCATACTATGCAAAAGATGAAAATAAAGGCCCCGTCGTTGTAGAAATCTTTAATGATAATTTAAAAATATCTCCACCACTTAGCGGTTCTTGTGAGAAAACTTTATAGCTGCTCACCTGATTCATCACTTCGCCCGAGACAGTTGCACAACTTCTCGGGCAGTTTCATTTCTCGGTATTTGGATTGAAGACTCTCCCCATTTTCAATCACAATCTGAAATTGTTAACTTTATGTTCTCACTTTATATCACCACTGCAAGATAATCGAATAAATACAAATCACTTTTAAAATAAACTTTAAATCTAGAGTAACCAAGATTGAAAAAATAAATATATTATTAATTTCTAAGATCAAAGAGTTTTACTTAATACATCACTTTTTATTTTAACTCTATCAACTGATACTAAACTGCTACTGACGTTTTTTGATTGAATGCTTAACTTAATAGCATGCGCTTATCTCAATGGCTAAAACCATTACTAAAGCGCAATTCATCTATATCCACGTAATCTCTAAGCATTTGATTCAGAGGGTTTCTTGGATATTCATCATTCAAGATAAACAACGGAAAGCATGGCTATGTGTACAGATGTTAATATCAATTATGGTTGCAACAACCAAACCTTATCCGCTAGAACCATGGAGTTTGCAGTTAACCTTCAGACCGAGATTTGGTTTAGAGCCCAACAAACTTACCAAATTACGACCTTTACTTCCGACGGAAAAGCCGACCGTGTTTTCAATGGTCAGCCGCCAAAACGTCACAGTAAAGAATGTGAGTTTCGAGCAAATTGGCAGGGAGAGTTGAGCTTCATACACTGCAATGCCATTACCCGGTATAATAACCCTCTTTTAACAGCTGATGGCATTAATGAATCTGGCCTTTCTGTTGGGTCACTGTACTTGCCCATTCTCAATCAAAATGTATCGACCTCTCACATCCCTGATGATGCCTTTGCATTAGGCAGCGGCCTGTTTGGTACTTTTATCTTGTCTACGTTTAATACTGTGGACGAGATGGTGACCTACTTCACCACCCACCCCGTTTACGTGTTTAACTCGACTATTTCAACTGGTGAAACAGAGAGTGACAACATGGCTTTGGACCAGCATTTCGTGATTCACGATGCAAATAATGACAGTGCCGTCATTGAGTTTCTTAACGGTAATATGCATATCTATCGAGCATTCAAAGAAAGCGATATGTTCAGCAAAGAGGAAAATCAGCAAGCACGCTATCAATGTACCGAATACGACTTTGATGATTATAAAGTGGTTGTGGACCACTCCTACGTTGGAGTAATGACTAACTGCCCAAATTACCATTGGCATGTCAATCACCTCTCTTATTTTTCCAATTTGCGCAACTACAACCCAGAACCGAACAATGAAGCAACCATGCAACGTCATGTCCAAGTGCCTGGCCCACTTCAATCAATCAATGGCGCTGGCTTGATGGGTCTACCCGCCGACCCAACACCGCCGTCTCGATTTGTACAAACCTATGCAATTAAGCAGTTAAGCGAACAACCAACTAACTTCGACGAAGCCTTCTCACTCGGACAAAAGCTACTTAATCGCGTTGATATACCTTTGGGCATCATGGCGAATGAGTTTGAGACATCCGATAACCCTGAAGTCTTTTTTAGTGATATTACCCAATGGAGCGTTATTAGACATAACAGTCATCAATCACCCGCGTTCTATCTGCGTACTTACGGAGACATGACTTGGCGAGTCGCTAATGTCAAAGACTATATTGGGTTAAATAGAGACTGTCAGATTTCAAGCGTTTTACAGCTCATGCCAGTTACAACATCATTACCGTTTGAACAAGTCGAATCTCGACCAACTATTAAAATCGCTTAGAGTTAATTTTGAAGCGCAAACAAATGAGAAGCAAAAAGCCAGAGTAAGAAATCAATCTCACTCTGGCTCATAGCTGCATATAGTATAGTTTTATCTGCTATAGATATAACGTATGGTTGCTTTTACACTTTTTACATTCAGTCGATTTACTCTTTACCGAACACGTTGTTCTCTTGTTCTTGAACACGGATGAATGTAGTACGCTTGGTTAGCTCTTTAAGCTTTGCTGCACCTACGTATGTACATGTTGAGCGAACGCCGCCAAGGATGTCTTGAATAGTGCCGTGAACACTACCACGGTATGGCAATAATACGGTTTTACCTTCGGCCGCACGGTAGCCAGCGACACCACCTGAGTGCTTGTCCATCGCGCTCTTCGACGACATGCCATAGAATTTCATGAACTTCTCGCCGTCTTTCTCGATCACTTCGCCGCCTGACTCTTCGTGACCCGCTAGCATCCCACCTAGCATTACGAAATCCGCGCCACCACCGAATGCTTTCGCTACGTCACCCGCACAAGAACAGCCACCGTCACCGACGATCATGCCACCAAGGCCGTGCGCTGCATCACCACACTCGATGATTGCAGAAAGCTGCGGGTAACCAACACCCGTTTTTACACGAGTTGTACATACAGAGCCTGGGCCGATACCCACTTTAACGATGTCTGCACCAGCTAGGATTAGCTCTTCACACATATCACCAGTAACCACGTTGCCTGCAGAAATGACCTTGTCTGGGAACTCTGCTCGCACGCGTTCAACATACTCGACCAAATGCTCTGAGTAACCATTTGCAATGTCGATACAAATGAAAATAAATTCATCTGAAAGTGCCATGATGTCTTTGGTTTTTTGGAAGTCTGCGTCAGATGTCCCAGTAGACACCATAACGTTATTCATGGTTACTTTATCTGCTGATTTAGCAAACTCAGCCCAATCTTCTACCGTGTAATGCTTGTGAACAGCGGTCATTACACCATGCTCAGCTAGGGCTTTAGCCATTGCAAAGCTACCAACCGAATCCATGTTTGCTGCGATTACTGGCACACCAGACCATTGACGACCACTATGCTTGAATGTAAAATCGCGGGTTAAATTTACTTGAGAACGGCTCTTAAGGGTAGAACGTTTCGGGCGAAACAGTACATCTTTAAAACCTAACTTAAGTTCTTGTTCGATACGCATTGTGTAATTCCTTGATTCATATGTATATGTGTCATTTCAGAGTGCGTAGTGATTTCGTTGGCAGACGAGTTCACTGTTCTTCGGACACAAAAAAACCGGAGCGTTGGCAGACGCTCCGGTTTTCAGCATTATAGGCTGTGATTTATTTCCTACAAGTCTGATATTTGAATTTTTTTTGTGATACCATCTTGAAAATCGCATATCAAAAACGCTCCCCAAGTCACCAAAACCTCTTATTATTTATAACTATCAACAACTTGAGAAAGCACTTAAGTTAACCCATTGCGCAAACCTTTGCGTCATATCTTAAAAATTAAAACGCATCACCTCTCAAATCTGCCTAAAACTCAATCACCTAATACTAAGATGCCCTGCTAATTCGTAAAAAAGTACTCAAAAAAATCGACCAATTTTCTCAAAAATGCATGAAATCTAATTAAACTCGATAGAGCTCTTGGGTGATAGCGGTACGAAGAGTGCTAACGACATCACTTGCCAAAAGACCAATTTGACCATTCTGACTCACGTTTATATCAGCAGCATGACTGTGAAGTACCACACCTAAACGTGCGGCAACAGAAATTGGTAAACCTTTGGCTAGTAATGCACTAATGACTCCAGATAACACATCTCCCATTCCCCCCGTCGCCATTCCGGCGTTACCCGCTAGACAGACGTACATTCTCGTTCCATCGTAAATAAGCGTCCCCGCGCCTTTTAAAACCACTACACCGCCATAACGCTCTTGCAGTTGTCTTGCCGCAGAGTATCGGTCACTTTCTATTTGTTGAATGGTTACATTTAGTAGTCGAGCTGCCTCTCCAGGATGCGGCGTGATCACTCGATGGTTGTCGCACACCAGAGTGCCATCGCACCGCTGGCTCAGCATCGCTAGAATATTGAGGCCATCAGCATCAACAACTTTAGGTTTCTGCTCTTGAGCCAGATATTGATAGGCTTGATAAGCCCACTCATCATCTCCAAAGCCAGGACCAAACACGAATACGTCAGCCCAGCGAATGCGTTTAGTTAAGTCGTTCTCAGTATCCCTGAGTAAGTCAGCGGTGATGCTCTGGCTCATTACTTCTGGGCAACCAACCTGCAGTGGAATAAGGCTACTCGTGTGAGTAATTGCGGCAGTTAAACCCGCTCCGGCTCTAATCGCAGCGGAGGAACATAAACGAATCGCTCCAGACATCCCTTGATTGCCACCAACACAAAGCAACTTCCCGTTGTCACCTTTATGGACCGTTGGATTTGGCTTGGGCATTAATCTTGAAACAACCTGATGATCAATACCTAATGCACTTTCTACTTCGATAGTATCAAACTTAGTATTGACGCCTAAACCACAAAAGTAGAGCTCGCCAACTCGATCTCTCGCTTGTCCAGTGCATAAGCCTTGTTTAACCCCAATAAAGGTTACAGTATGCTCGGCACGAATAGCATCACCTAAAACTGCACCTGTATTAGCACACAGACCAGAAGGAACGTCGACTGCAATCACAGGGGTATGAATTTGATTAATTTGGTCAATATAGCGACGATACTCCGAACGAACCTCACCGCTTAAACCAGTGCCTAACATGGCATCGATGATCACATCTGCTTCTAGCAATGCGGTATTCCATTCATCCCAATCATTGTTAACACCGTCGATTGACTGCCAGTCTTGGTATGCGCGCAAAGCATCACCTTTTAGCACAGATACATCACCAATTTGGAAAACATGTACATTGAGTTGAGCTTGTTTCGCAAGAGATGCAAATACGTAACCATCGCCACCGTTATTCCCTTTACCGCAAATCACTAAGATATTTTTTGATTTAGGATACAGATGTAAAAAGCGCTCATACACGGCCATACCAGCGCGTTGCATTAAGCTATACATAGAAACACCAGTCATTTGCGCAGCCAGCGTTTCACCGTTTTTTACTTGCTCTGCGGTGTAGAGTTTTAGGGCGAGATTAAAGTCCATATTCACGTTCTACGCATTGGGAAACACAATTATAAGTATACAAAAAAGCCAAGGCGGACCTTGGCTTTTGAGAAAGTTTTTTATCGCTATTGATTCTGAGACATCAGAGCTTCAGCCGTCGCGTCTTGTATAGACAAAAACAACGAGTTGATTTTTCCAGTCGGTGTGCGCATTGGGTTCAACGTAACATTCTGGTACATAAACTCCGCTTGCTGCGTAACTGGTCGAACATTGCGACAGCAGAATAAGTAAGGTCGTTGTCGCCATGTGATGAAGCTGCGACAGCCTAGGTCATACACTGGTTTTGTTTTTAATTTAAACCACTCCTGTGGGATTTCAGGGAAGATATCAAATATAGAACGACCTATCGCATCATGAGACTGCAAACCACTGTGATGAGTCATAAACCCATTCCAGACCTGTACATTGTAATCTCGATCAATGACCACTAAGCCCATGTCAACGTTTTGTACCATATCCACCATCCAATGGAATTGTTCAAACTCTGCTGGCATATTCAACATTAGAACTCCTCCATTAGATAAGACAGTTTGTTATCAAGCAGCGGCAAGGATTCGTCCACAAACATAAACAACAAGTCACAACGAATCGACGTTCCTTCAATGTTGTAGCTCACTTCGAATGTCATCGTGCGGCTGAATGCTCCAGTTGTAGATTCAATGATCGAGTCAATTGAGATGTGCTGACCAAGGAGTACCGGTGGACTTTGGAAGAATCGGACTTCAGACTGCTCGCCTAAACCATTTAAGAACGACCCCACCAAAATATTAGAAATATCCATTAGCAGCTCAAGCTCTTCTAGCTCTTCGCTGTCTGCTGGTACTTTCATCAACTTTTTGAGATCAGATACGCTTGAATCACTCAAAATCACTAGCGCTTCGCCAGCAATACCTTCGCCACAAAATCCCTGACAAACGCCCGATACGTTGTCATGCGACGCCAAGTCGCGTAGCGCCATGTGAAGTTCGCTCACTTCAAAGATATTGACGTTCGGCAGAGGTAGTTGCACAAACACGTCAAAGTGACGCGCCAACGCATCGGCTGCTCGACCAATTGAAACGTTAGCCACTTCCATGTAAATATCGCGACGACGTAAAATCGGTAACTCAATAGAGACAGGCGTGATAATTTGAGGACGAGGTTCTGGCTCGACCAACTCTTTAAGCGCCTTCTTGAGTTCATCTTTGGCGATCGGTTTTTGAATAAACGCTTTTGCACCCAGTGCGAACACGCGCTCTTTCGCTTTAGGTTGGATATCCCCCGACACAACAACCACCGGAGTTTTATCCCCCAACCGTTGCATGTGCTCTAGTGTTTCAAAGCCATCCATTTCTGGCATGGTCAAATCAAGAAACATCAATTTAAACTCGTTTTTTTCGAGTTCTTCTAGCGCGTTTTTTCCGTGGATAGCAAACGTAATATCGGCATTCAATGTGGCTGGTAGTGATCTCGCCATCTGTTTGCGTGCTAACGCTGAATCATCACAGATGAGTACGGGAAAAGACATTCAATCACCTTTTTATATTCCACAATCTGCGCCGGAGTCTAACAGATTGTTACAGCATGTAATACGAGAAAACTGACGAGTTTTTTATTTCTTTATTATTCAATAAGCATACGCAATATGAATGAATGAGTGAACAAAATGACTAAAAAGCAAGCATCACATTCGCTGTTTAGTGACATAAAACAAACATGGGTAAAACTCCTCCACCAAAAGTAAGCAAAAAGTTGCAGCTAACATCCAAAGCCCATTTTTGCTCGAATTTCATTCTTTCCATTTCCATAATGGGTAAACAGTAACGCGCTAAAACTAAAAAGGCACCCTGCTAGAGGATGCCTTTAATAATAATTTCATCGATAAGATATCAATTCTATGGCACACCATGGCCTTTAGAAGCCACCCATACGCGATACCATTGCTCTCGAGTAAGTTCGATGTTCAATGCATTAACTGCAGTTTGCACACGCTCGATTTTACCAGAGCCAATGATTGGAATAGGGTTAGATGGCAAACGACGTACCCAGGCATAAATTACTTGATCAATACTCGCTGCGCCCACTTCTTCACGAATTGCTTCTAATTCGTTACGGACACGAACAGCTTGCTCACTGTCACCACTAAAAATTGAACCACCACCGAGGCAAGACCAAGCCATTGGTCGCGTGCGCAACATTTGCATTTGATCAAGCGTTCCATCGTGAGCAACCTCAAAGTTAAGTGGGTTGATTTCCACTTGGTTAGTAACCAACGGCTTACCTAAGCGAGATTGCAGCAGTTCAAACTGGCGTGGAGTGAAGTTAGACACGCCAAAGTGCTTCACTTTGCCGACTTTGTGAAGCTCAGAAAATGCTTCTGCAACCTCGTCTGCATCCATTAACACGTCAGGACGATGAATTAAAAGTACGTCGATTTCATCCACATTCAAACGTTCTAGCGAGTTATTCACCGATTGGTAGATATGTGCTGAGCTCGTGTCGTAGTGATTGATCTTACGCTCTGGCGTTTTATCGCCACACAAATTGATGTCGCATTTCGTCACGATCTGAATTTGCTCACGAACACTCTTGTCTAAAGCTAACGCTTCACCAAACAACGCCTCACACTCGTAATTACCGTAGATGTCGGCGTTATCGACTGTCGTAATGCCTAACTCAATGTGTTGCTTAAGAAATGACAAACGCTCTTGAGCCGTCATTCCCCACTCAACTGCACGCCAATATCCTTGAACCAGCTCTGAGAACTCTGGGCCTTTTGGTGCAGTTACTACTTTTGCAACCATGGGTTTTCTCCTTCAATTGATCTGCATTCATCGTAGTCTTGTTTTCGTACCGGCTCAACGGGTAAACTTTCGCAATTCGAACTGGAGTACGAAATATGTCTTTTGCCCAACGCCTAGCCACCCTGATCGGAGAAGAAAGCATCAGCGGGTTCGCTCGACGCGTCGATGTGTCTGAAGCTTTAATACGCAAATACCTTAAAGGCAGTGAACCTAGCCTAACCAAAGCAAATCAAATTGCAATGCGCGCCAATTGCTCTCTCGAATGGTTAGCAACGGGATGTGGTTATTTATATCGCCGTGCTGAAGTCGTGGATATGGATGCGTACAAACTTGCCTTTCAACACGTTATGAATCAGCCGTTGTCAGACGATGCAGAAGAGATACACCGCAAGCTAATTGCAGGCTATCAATACCTGCGCGCTCACAAAAAATCGGATGGTTTTTTGGATGAGTCTGCAATGGCGACCTTCCTATCTCTCCATAAAGAATCTAAAAACGAGTCACTTTGACCTCGATAATTTCGCCATCACTGCGCAATTGCACATTTAAGGACGGTGATGGCGTCAGAAACTCGTCCGGTTTTACCCAAAGCAAACTTCGAATCGTTTCTTGTGGATAGCGGTTCATCAACAAAACAACTTCTTTATCGACAAGTTCGGAAGATTTCTTTTCCAGAGCTTCAACGACATCATAGTGTTCTTGTCCGATAGTAACTCTGCGTAAAACTAACCCATCCTTTCTTAAGTTGAGAAGTAAGTCATTCAGACGCTGCCACTCGTATTCAGTGAGAAACGAGAACTGAGCACTTTCTCTTCTCAAAATCACTTCACCATACAAGTGCTGCTGGTAGTACGAAAAATCATCCAAACAAAATGCGCTGATAAACGTTGAGTTGTCTCGCAACTGCACTTCGCAACCATACCAGCTTCCACTTTTTTCTATACGTTCTTTTAAATTGGAATATGGCATTGCTGACAACGTGTCTTGCCACCAGCTCGGCGTTGAAAGTGCCGGAAACGTTACCGAACAACAACATAAAGAAAGTAAGAGTCGAAGATAAAAGCGCATGCACTGCTCTAGTTGGTTGACATCGAACCAAGACATTACTAACTGCAAGAAAATGTTCAAGAGAAAAATAGTGGCAGGTGGCGATGAAAGTTATGGTGATGAAAGTTATAACGCAGAAATTAAGAAGGCGCACATGTTCGTGCGCCTCTACCTCGTTACTCAATCGTGAGTGTGCGAATCGGCGATGTCTATTGATGCATCCCGAACATAAAACGAGGACTTACCGTAGGGTTTGAATCCATCCAAATTGTGTGTAAAACCTCACATCCCTCCTTCTGAAGCAGTCATGTTGCTTTACAATTAAAGCATGGTTCATTTTTCTCAAAAAACAAGTTTTTTATCCTAAATTATGAGAGCAATAGCACAATCTGAGTGAATGAATAATATCGCGACACTTCGAACACTCAATAGTGAAAAGCTAAATTGCATCTTTATTGATTAGGTCTAGACTCTGCGAAGCGTATACTTTCTTTCGTCCCTTCCCCCAGCAACAGGAGAGCTTTTTAATGACCAAACGCGAGAGAATTGTGAAATCTGTGTTGGCGCACGTACCGAAAGATGCGATTAACCAGTTTGTCTCTCGAGGGTCAACACCATTTTCTGTTCTCATTATGGCCGCCATTGTGGGTACGTTGGCTGGTTTTGTCGGTACGTATTTCGAGCTTGCCGTTCATTTCGTTTCTGAAACACGAACAGAATGGTTAAGAAGCGAAATTGGTAATGTTCTACCGTTGTGGCTGGCAGCGGTTCTCATTAGCGCACTTTTAGCTTTTATTGGCTATTTTCTTGTGCACCGCTTTGCGCCAGAAGCGGCAGGTTCTGGTATTCCTGAAATCGAAGGGGCAATGGATAATATTCGTCCAGTGCGCTGGTGGCGAGTTCTACCAGTAAAATTCTTCGGCGGCATGGGCGCACTTGGCTCAGGTATGGTGCTTGGTCGTGAAGGCCCAACCGTTCAAATGGGTGGTGCTGTAGGTCGAATGGTGACCGATATATTCCGGGTAAAGGATGACGATACCCGCCACTCCCTGCTCGCGTCTGGTGCTGCTGGTGGTTTGGCTGCGGCCTTTAATGCCCCGCTCGCAGGCATTATGTTCGTTGTGGAGGAAATGCGACCTCAGTTTCGCTACTCTTTGATCTCAATTCGCGCAGTGATCATTTCTGCCATTATGGCGAACATAGTGTTTCGCGCCATCAACGGGCAAGACGCCGTTATCACTATGCCGCAATACCAGTCGCCAGAGCTTCAAACCCTATGGCTGTTTTTATTGCTTGGCGCATTGTTTGGCGTGTTTGGCGTGATCTTCAATAAACTGATTACCGTGGCACAAGACAGTTTTGTCGCAATTCACAAAAACGATCGTAAGCGCTACTTGATTGTAGGTTCGTTACTGGGAGGCGTGTTTGGCTTGCTTCTTTTGTACGTACCCCAACTAACTGGTGGTGGTATCGGCCTTATTCCTGACATTACTAACGGTAACTACTCGGTATCCATTTTAGTTTTGCTTTTCTTTGGTCGTGTAATTACAACCCTGCTCTGTTTTGGTTCTGGTGCGCCGGGAGGCATCTTTGCACCTATGCTTGCTCTGGGAACCTTATTTGGTTATGCGTTCGGAGCAAGTGCTGATGTCTTGCTCCCTGCGCTTGATATCGAGCCTGGTGTATTTGCGATTGCGGGCATGGGTGCCCTGTTTGCTGCAACGGTACGTGCACCGATTACTGGTATTCTGTTAGTGATTGAAATGACGAATAACTACTACTTAATCCTGCCATTGATCATTACTTGTTTGGGCGCTGTGATTATTGCTCAATTGTTGGGTGGACAACCTATTTACAGCCAGCTGCTGCATCGCACAATCAAAAACGAAAAGTTACGCCAGCAGGATCTACCGGAGAATCAATCAACATAACATTCTCTTTGTTATCACTTCGCTCCAGACTATCGAAGGGTTTGGAGCGATAAACTCTGCATTTTTACATCTTTTCCCAAATATTCGATACCAAACTCACAAAATTATCATTCTCTGATATTTGCTCACCACCTTTCATGAGAAACCCCTCTCCATACTTGTTAGTATTCGCTACTTAAATAGAGCATTTCATCCAAATCGTCATGTTTTGTTTCATTCAGGCAAAAATCAAATGGAGTAGATTTGAACTGGAGAAGACTTGTGCAGTTTTATAGTGTCCCGCCGTCTCAAGCCGCGTTGGCACTAGGTATGATAGGTTTAGGGCAAGCTTGGGCACTCTATGTTCCTGAGATTGGTGAACCGATACGCCCATTTTTGGCGTCACTCGGCGCACTTTTACTCGCCCCTGTACTCATAAAATATGCCGCTAATCCACGATTATTCATGGTCGACATTCGTCACCCGCTGAGTGGTAGTTTAATGGCACCAATGAGTATGGCGTTACTGATCCTTGCAGATTATCTTGCCGCTGTAGCGCCTATCATCGCTTATCCACTTTGGTTTATGGCGCTTTTGCTGCATTTTACTATGATGGTGCTGTTTTTTAGCTTTCAGCTAATGAACTTCAAAATGTCCAATATCGTACCGAGTTGGTTTCTTTATCCGGTGGGGCTGATCAGTAGTTCACTAGCCGGTTCTCAACTAGGTCACAACTTATTCTCCGAAACGTTAGCGATGATGTGCATCGGCATTTATTTCTTCATGCTGCCACTCGTGTTGTATCGTTTGGTGTTTTTCGGCTCTCTACCAAGGCGAGCAAGACCGACCCTCGCGATTATGGCCGCGCCGGTAAACTTGTCATTAGCAGCATACTTGGTGAACTTTCCCTTACCTGATCCGATACTGACAGGCGCATTGGCCGGGATCGCCATCACTATGACGTTATTGATCTACTTATGTTACTTCCGCTTACTTCGCTTGAAGTTTCAACCTTCTATCGCGGCAGTAACCTTTCCTTCCGTGATCAGCGCCATCGCAATGCATCGCTTAACCTCTTTTTTTGCCGAATCGCACCCTCACTGGCACTGGCTACACGACTTTGGTTTTCTAGAGCTCAGTATCGCGACTGTATTGGTTGTTTGGGTATCGGCAGGTTACGTCAAAATGTATTGGCCAGAAATCATGAAGTCATTTTCTAAACAAGTATAAAAAAAGGATGGCGTTTGCCATCCTCTTAGAAACTTGCTTAGTTACCTAGCGTAAACCGTGCAGAAACTCGGCACGCGTTGCTGGGTTGCTCTTGAAGATGCCACCCAATGCAGTTGTTGTCGTTTCGCTAGTTGCATCCATCACACCGCGAGATTTCACGCAGTAGTGTGTTGCGTCAATCGTCACTGCCACATCATCGGACTCAAGCAGCGTTTGAAGTGCAACAAGAATCTGCTGAGTCATACGCTCTTGTACTTGTGGACGCTGAGCAAAGAAGCGAACGATACGGTTGATCTTTGACAGGCCAATGATCTTTCCACGTGGAATGTAAGCCACAGCGGCCTTGCCATCAATGGTCACAAGGTGGTGTTCACAAGTACTGGTTACGGTGATGTCCTTCACGCGAACCATCTCGCTCACGTTCATCTTGTTCTCAATCACTGTGATTTTAGGAAAGTTGGAGTAATCCAGACCAGAGAAGATTTCGTCAACGTACATCTTAGCAATGCGGTGAGGGGTTTCTTCTAGGCTATCGTCGGTAAGGTCAAGTTGAAGTAGACCTAAGATCTCACGCATGTGGTGTTCGATCTTCTCTTTCTTCTCTTCACGACTTACGTTGTTTGGACGCATTGGCGTTTCCAAACCGCGTTGCTCTAGCGCTTCTTTTACTAACTTCGCTGACTCGCTAAGACCTGACATTCCACTTCCTCTTTTGTTTTACTTCAGCCTTCGTACAAACCCAATCAAAATTGCATTCATACTTTTCGCTTTGAGTTGCTCAGTTCGTGTCTTTACACCAAGTCACATCAGATGAAGGTACTGAGCTGATTTTCTTGAGCTCCGCAGGTTTTTTACCCCTTTTGGATGGCTGACAAGGATACTCGGATTTTTGAATAATTACACCCATATTTTATAGGTGGACATTCTTACTCAGTCCCCTTTTATGGTAAAGTTGCCACAAAACAAAAGAACACAGGATTTTCTCAATGGGCTGCTGCGACGCACCTGGCTTGATGCCAATTGAAGAAGCGATGGACAAAATGCTATCGCGAATCAAACCTATCCAAACAACGCTTTCTCTTCCACTTGCTGAAGCACTCGGTTTTGTACTGGCAGAAGATATCTTGTCTCCTATCCACGTACCGCCATTCGACAACTCAGCAATGGATGGCTACGCTATTCGCATTCAAGATCTTGAGTCATCTTCTGTATTGCCTCTGGCAGGTAAATCATTTGCAGGACAACCTTTTGAAGGTGAATGGCCTCAAGGTACCTGTGTTCGCATCATGACTGGCGCAAAAATCCCACAGGGTTGTGATGCCGTTATCATGCAAGAAAACACTGAAGTAACAGATGCTGGCATTCAGTTCAACCGAACCGACGTGAAGCCACAAAACAACATCCGCCCAACAGGTGACGACATCAAGCAAGGCGACATCGTGCTGGCAAAAGGTGCACGTTTAACACCTCGCGATATTCCGATGATTGCGTCGCTTGGTGTTAGCCATGTGACAGTAGTACGTAAGCCAAAAGTTGCGTTCTTCTCTACTGGTGATGAACTTAAACCACTGGGCGAGCCGCTAGACGAAGGTCAGATCTACGACAGCAACCGTTACGGTATTAAACCACTTATCGAGAACTTCGGTTGTGAAGCCGTTGATCTTGGCATCATTCCAGATTGCCCAGAGACTCTAAAAGCAACCTTTGAACAAGCGCAAACATTGGCAGATGTGGTTGTGACCTCCGGCGGTGTCAGTGTAGGCGAAGCGGATTACACCAAAGACATTCTTGAAGAGCTTGGTGAAATCGGTTTCTGGAAGCTAGCAATCAAGCCGGGTAAACCTTTCGCGTTTGGTAAGCTAAGCACTGCTTGGTTCTGTGGTCTGCCGGGGAACCCGGTTTCTGCCGTGCTCACTATGTACGTGCTTGTTCAACCAATGCTGGCAAAACTTGCAGGCCATACCGAATGGAAAGCACCCGAGTCTATTCCAGCAACAACCAAAACCGCCTTTAAGAAAGCACCAGGTCGTACCGATTACCAACGTGGTATCTACACATTGGAAGATGGCAAGTTTGTGGTTGAAACAACCGGTAACCAAAGCTCTGGTGCATTCCGCTCAATGAGCCTAGCGAACTGTTTTGTTGTCTTGGAACGTGAGCGCGGCCGAGTTGAAGTGGGCGAAACGGTTCAGGTTCAACTATTCAACTCAACCCTTTACTAGGAAGACGTTGTGGATATTCTTTCCGATCAGGAAATGCTGCGTTACAACCGCCAAATCATTCTTCGTCAGTTTGACTTTGAAGGACAAGAAGCACTCAAACAAGCATCGGTATTGATGCTTGGTGCTGGCGGTTTAGGCTGCGCATCAAGCCAATATTTGGCGACGGCTGGTGTCGGTAAAATCACGCTGATTGATGATGATATCGTCGAGTTGTCTAACCTTCAGCGCCAAGTACTGCATCACGATGCGGATATTGGTCGTAAGAAGGTAGAATCAGCGGCCGATGCACTACGCGAGCTTAACCCGCACATCATTGTAGATACCATCGCAAAGCGTCTTGATGATACAGAGCTAAAAAGCTTGATCGAACAGCACACTATTGTTGTCGATGCATCAGATAACGTCGATACGCGCAATCAACTTAACCGCCTATGTTTTGCGACCAAAACACCGCTGATTTCAGGCGCGGCCATTCGTATGGAAGGCCAAGTGAGTGTGTTTACTTACGATGATCCAGCGCAACCATGTTACCAGTGCTTAAGTGCCCTCTTCGGCAGCGATGCGCTAAGTTGTGTCGAAGCCGGAGTCATGGCGCCTGTTGTGGGTATTGTTGGCGCAGTACAAGCGATGGAAGCGATTAAAGTGATTGCTGATTACGGCCAACCAAAGAAAGGCAAAATTCTGATTTTGGACGCGCTCAGCATGTCTTGGCGAGAAATGAATCTGATGAAAATGCCCACCTGTCCGGTTTGTAGCTAGTTCTAAACCTCTAATCATTCCCAAAAAGCCCAACTCGATGCTGGGCTTTTTCTCATTTTGACAATCAGATTTAAAACCCTTCTTCTTACAAATATTAACCCAATAAAATTCAACAACTTAAAAGTTGGCACATTCCTTTCATTGCATATATCACGAACCAATGAGAGGGCGAATTATGAAAAGGACATCACTACTACTTGGGTCTCTAATAGCGAGCGCTTATGCACAAGCGGCGCCATTTGACACATGCCCAAGCAAAGCATACCTGTTCCAATCAACCCCGGTTCAAATCTATGGCGTCAATTTGGTTACAGGTTCTACGACTCTTTTAGAGGACGACACAGGTTTGGCTTCGGGCATCAACGGTGTAGGCTTTAACTTCACTGACCGTTATATCTACGGCTACGACACCACAAACAAAAAGATTGTTCGTCTTGGTCAAGACTTCCAAGCAGAGACACTTGATGTTTCGGGTCTTCCTACCGACCACACGTTTTACGTAGGTGACGTTTACAACCACGTCTACTACTTGTACCGCAAAGGCAAAGGACTTTTCTCCATTGACCTTTCTCCGCTCGATTCTGATCCAAATGCGACATTGAGCATCGTGAAAATCAGCTCAACAGCGACTGTGAACCTAACCGACTTTGCATTCCATCCAGGTGATGGCTCCCTTTACGGCATCGACAACAACTCTGGTGTGCTATATCAGTTCAACCCATCAAATGGTAGCGCAACTGCGATAGGTGACACAGGTGAGAAAGGCACATTTGGTGCTGGCTACTTCGATGTAAACGGCAACTACTACGTGTCACGTAACCAAGATGGCAAAATCTATCGCGTTGACCTTTCGGAAGGTAACGCAGCCAATATCGCAGCAGGTATCGTTCCTGCGGTTGAGTTTGTATCCAACGGTCCAAGCTCAAGCCAAAATGATGGCGCACGTTGTGCAAACGCTCCAGTGATTAACGAAGACGAGCCAATTGATTTCGGTGATGCTCCAGACAGCTACCACACAACACTTGCGTCAAACGGTCCTCGCCACGAAGTCGACGGTGTAACTTGGCTTGGTTCAGTCGCTCCTGATGGTGATGCCGACGGTCAAGCAAACGACAACTCTGTGGGCACAGCCGATGAAGATGGTGTTGGTTTTGTATCCGCACTTGATCCAGGCTTAAGCTCAATTGTGAATGTGACAGCTTCTACTTCCGGCTACCTATCAGCATGGTTTGACTGGAACCGCGATGGTGACTTTGATGATGAAGGCGAACAAGTCTTTACCGACCAATTACTGTCTGCGGGTAATAACCCTCTACCGTTTGTAGTCTCAACAGCCGCAACAGAGGGTTCTAGCTGGAGTCGATTCCGCTTTAGCCAACAAACCGGATTAAACTACGATGGTGGCTCAACGTCTGGTGAGGTGGAAGATTACCCAATTACCATCACCGGTAATGGCTACTCAGTGGAATATTTCCCGAGTGCAGAAGATTACGCCACCGTCGCTTACGAAGATAACTGGCCATACACCGCAGACTACGACATGAACGATGTGGTCGTGAAATTCCGCATCACAGAAACCAGTCTTGCGGGGCATGTTGAGAATATTCAAATTACTGGTGACCTAGCGGCTTACGGCGCAAGTTACAAAAATGGCTTCGCAATCCGATTACCGGGTGTATTGAGAAGCTCGATTGAAAACGGATTAACAACGCTATCCTTCAATGGTGTAGAGCAAGCATCTAATGGCTTGGAAAGTATTTCTGATGAAGCCATTTTCATCATCAGTGAAGACTTAAGCACACACGCGGCGAGCAGCTGTAGCTACTTCCGCACAGAGTCTGGCTGTGATGATAACGTCTCACTCACCTTTACCTTGAATGTGTACTTCACTGAAGGCTCTGACCGTTCTGCGATTCAAGCCATGCCATACGACCCGTTCATCTTCGCAACGCCGGGGACTTACCATGGCGATGGGATTACCTTCCAACCAGGTCGTAAATGGGAAGTTCACTTAGCAGACCAAGCACCAACAGAACAGTTTGATGACCAAAACCTCTTCGGTGTCGGCGTCGATGCAAGTGACCCTGCGCAAGGTGTGTACTTCAAAACAGCAAACAACTTACCTTGGGCACTGTTGATAGTAGAAGATTGGGATTGGCCGCTAGAGCGAGTAGACATGGTCGATGCATACCCTCAATTCCAAACTTGGGCTGAGTCTGGTGGCGAACTAAGCACAGATTGGCACACCGCTCCAACACCTAACAAATGCTACATTCCATAGGGAGATAACATTATGAAAGCACTTATCACAATCATCATGGGATTAGCACTAACAGCTTGTGGCGGTGGCGGCGGAGGTGGTAACAGTACACCACCTTCACCAACCCAAACCACCGTTGCAGAGGAAGACACAACCCAGCAGGAAGAAATAACCGTAGAAGAGACTACCGTAACTGTAGAAAATGCAACCATGCAGGACCTAGTAGTACCGGATGGCTTTAGCTACAACCCAGTGACGGAGGGTACGCTCAATGTAGACATCAGTGGTTTCTCTTCACAACGTGCACACCTAAGCGTGTACAAAGAGTTTGTCGAGAACAGTTCAGGTAACTACGATGCAAAATATCCAAGCAAAGTCGCATCGGTTCCACTCAACAACGGTACAGCAAACGTCGACTTTAATGTTTCTGATAGCCAAGGTAGCCTACTTGTTGAAATTTGGTTCTATGACGGCAGTGACCCAATTCAGAAAGTGATTACTTCTGGAGACAACACTTGGACCATGTAACTAGATAGATTGAAGGCATAGCGAAAGCGACCTTTCATCATAAATCTTCAATCTCAAGCTTAAAAATCGTATCGTTCTTTTGAACATGCGATTTTTTTGTTGTAAAACAGTAAGATTATCCACCTAGCAAACTAAAGACAATGCAAGCACTGATTAGTACTGATGAACTCAATAGCCTTCTCGGCCAACCTAACGTCAAGCTCCTCGACGCTAGTATTGCGTTTCAAATCCCTTCTGAAGGCAAAAAGATTCAAGATAAGTGGATTCCAAATACTTTACGCTTTGATTACGACAATGACTTTTGCTTACCCGGTTCTTCTCTGCCGCATATGATGCCAACAGAAGAAGGCTTCAACCAAAGTGCGCTACAACTCGGTTTGAACAACGAAGATTTGATTGTGGTTTACGACAACTCTGGCACTTTAGCCGCGCCAAGAGCTTGGTGGATGTTCAAAGCTATGGGACATGATAATGTTCGAGTCTTAAACGGCGGCCATCCCGCTTGGGTTGAAGCCGGACTCCCTGTTGAAAGTACCCTATCGCAACCAAGCGAAGAAGGTAACTTTGCAGGTAAGCTCAACCAAAATGCCTTTTTGAGTGCACAAGATGTTCTTGCTCATTCAACCAATAAAAGTGCCAACATCATCGATGCCAGAGCCAAAGCACGATTCCTTGGTGAAGTGCCTGAGCCACGAGAAGGTCTACGTAGTGGGCACATTCCAAATTCGGTTTGCTTACCGTTTCAAGAACTCTTGACCAACGGTCACATTAAACCAAATTCAGAGTTGCAACAGATATTTAGCGCACTAACGATAGATAGTGACAATTCGATTATTTTTAGTTGCGGTTCCGGTGTAACCGCATGCATTTTATTACTCGCGGCGTATCAAATTGGTCTGGACAACCTGTCGGTGTACGACGGTTCTTGGACCGAATGGGGTGCAGACCACTCTCTACCTATCGAGTGTTAAGACAAGTGTCTGTTTAACAAAGTATCTTACGTTTATCTAAAGATGATGTGTTCCAATAAACTAAACGCAGCTTCTAAACCAAACTTGTCATTTCGAAATAGAAACTGGCTATGAGTGATTTGTCCCTCCTCATAGCCTGACTACATCAAAAGCCGACTATTTCCGTTAGCGTTCAGATGTCGCGTTACCGTGCATTTGCTCATCTAAGTTGAGCACGGTTAATGCGTTGCTAACGCTCGTGGCGATCACGTCTATCGCTCCAGTTCTTAATGCTCCGAGTAGAGCGAGTGGCTTGCTGTTCTCAGCTGCGATCGCAATAACTTCCGAGATCGGCCGAAACTCTTCAATACCAAGTCCAATTACTCGGTCACTCATTACCGTGTTCGCTACATTACCGTGAATATCAAAGAAGTCATAACCTGCAAAATCCCCTACCACACCTTGTTGAAGTCTCGACTGAACCACTTCATCAGGCGTAAACCAACCTAAGTCGACCATGTAACTGTTTTCGCTCATGTCACCAATACCAACCAAAGCGACATCGGCTTTACGCGCTAGGTCGAGCGTTTGTTTCACGGTTGCATTTTGCATGAAGGCCAACTTCTGTTCTCTATTTTCTGCGTATGCCGGCGCATAAAGGGTTTCAGAGGTTCCCCCATACTTCTTCGCCAACTGACGACAAATATGGTCGGCGTTATACATACCGCCACGCGGGTGAATACCACCAATGCCACACACAAATTTACAGTCACGCGGCGTAATAACACCTATATGGTGAGCGACGGACGATACGTTGCGCCCTTGTCCGACCGTCACCACCATGCCGTTTTTGAGCGTGCTAGTGAGATAATTGGACACCAATCCCGATACCTGTAGTCGTTGCGCTTCTTCATTCGGTTGATCAAGAGCAACAAGCGCGCGCTTAACGCCGAATCGCTCGATCAAACGTTGTTCGATCTTGGCGCTGAACACCGGATGGTATTTAACGGTAATTTCAACAATGCCTTCATCACGCGCCTGCTTGAGCATTCGCCCGACCTTTGCGCGTGATATGGCAAATTTTCTCGATATCTCTTCCTGAGTCGCACCGTCTTGATAATACGCGACGGAAATCTCTGTCAACAAATCCGTGTTTTCAATGGAAATATCTTGATTAGAACTGCTCATGGTTTCTCTCGCCCTTTAAGAGGATCGATATTGTATGCAATAAGTGAACATATGCTCATTGACTTAGCATATGTTCTTTATCAATTTAAACGCTACATTTGCTCATCGCAATAACATTTTCTCACTACAATTTTTTACCCTCTTGGACAACGCTCAAGCTTTGAACAATAAGGGCAAACGTTTATTTGGGTTAACCACTAAACACACAGTAAAAAAACGTTGATGAAGTTCACTATAAGTCCATTTCAGCGATTGACTTTCAGCATAGATAGGATAAATATGGACACATCATTTACTCAGCTATCGATCAAATGTTCATAGCATTTGTTCGGTAACGAAATTTTCCGTAGTTGGCTGAGCAGATGTCTCATTAAATGCGATGAGACGGTTAGCTAACTCGCTTGCAAATGCACAAGCTGTGATAACAAAAATCACGCTTAAGCCCATTTAAATAGGATGATCGATTATGAGCAACAAGTTAGAGCAACTTCGTAAACTAACGACTGTAGTAGCAGACACTGGCGAAATTGATGCAATTAAAAAGTATCAGCCAGAAGACGCAACAACTAACCCTTCTCTTATCCTTAAAGCCGCTCAAATCGCAGAGTACGCACCTCTAATCGATGCTTCAATCGAATACGCTAAAGCACAGAGCAACGACAAAGCTCAACAAGTTCAAGATACTTGTGACATGCTTGCAGTAAACATCGGTAAAGAAATCCTAAAAACTATCCCAGGTCGTATCTCTACAGAAGTAGACGCTCGTCTATCTTACGATATGGAAGGCAGCGTAGCGAAAGCTCGTCAACTAGTGAAAATGTACAACGATGCTGGCATCGCTAACGACCGTATCCTTATCAAACTGGCTTCAACTTGGGAAGGCATTCGCGCAGCTGAGATCCTAGAAAAAGAAGGCATCAACTGTAACCTAACGCTTCTATTCTCGTTCGCTCAAGCACGTGCTTGTGCAGAAGCGGGTGTATTCCTAATCTCGCCATTCGTTGGTCGTATCATGGACTGGTACAAAGCGAAAGAAGGCCGTGACTTCGAAGCTCAAGAAGATCCAGGCGTACTATCTGTAACTAAGATCTACAACTACTACAAAGAATACGGCTACAAAACTGTAGTTATGGGCGCAAGCTTCCGTAACATCGGTGAGATCTTAGAACTAGCTGGTTGTGACCGTCTAACTATCGCTCCTGCTCTACTTGCAGAACTAGAAGCAGCTGAAGGTGAAGTAGTTGAGAAACTAGTTGATTCTAAAGGCGCAGCTGAGCGTCCAGCACCAATGACTCACGCTGAGTTCCTATGGGAACATAACCAAGACCCAATGGCTGTTGAGAAGCTGGCTGAAGGTATCCGCAACTTCGCCGTTGACCAAGGCAAACTAGAAGCGATGATCGAAGCTAAGCTTTAATTGCTTACCAAAAGCGAGTAGCCCGTCTACTCGCTTTTACCATCAACACTATTTTCAAAAAATTCTATTTGAACTTGTTTCGGCGAGTTCCCTCTATTTAAATCAAATATCGAGAAGTAATCACTATGGATCGTAAACATCTAGCAAATGCAATCCGTGCGCTAAGCATGGATGGTGTTCAACAAGCTAACTCTGGTCACCCAGGTGCACCTATGGGTATGGCTGACATCGCTGAAGTTCTTTGGCGCTCTCATCTAAACCACAACCCATCAAACCCTGAGTGGGCAGACCGCGACCGTTTCGTACTGTCTAACGGCCACGGCTCAATGCTGATTTACTCTCTACTGCACCTTGCAGGTTACGAGTTGTCTATCGACGATCTGAAAAACTTCCGTCAGCTTCACTCTAAAACTCCTGGTCACCCAGAGTATGGTTACGCGCCAGGTATCGAGACCACAACGGGTCCGCTAGGTCAAGGCATCACTAACGCGGTTGGTATGGCTCTAGCTGAAAAAGCGCTAGCAGCGCAATTCAACAAAGAAGGCCACGACATCGTTGACCACTTCACTTACGTGTTCATGGGCGACGGCTGTCTGATGGAAGGTATTTCGCACGAGGCATGTTCTCTTGCAGGTACTCTTGGTCTAGGCAAGCTGATCGCATTCTGGGATGACAACGGCATCTCTATCGACGGTCACGTTGAAGGTTGGTTCTCTGACGATACACCTAAACGTTTCGAAGCTTACGGCTGGCACGTAATTCCAGCAGTAGACGGTCACGATGCTGACGCAATCAACGCAGCAATTGAAGCAGCGAAAGCGGATCCACGTCCTACACTTATCTGTACTAAGACTATCATCGGTTTTGGTTCACCAAACAAATCTGGTTCACACGATTGTCACGGTGCGCCATTAGGTGCAGAAGAAATCGCAGCAACACGCAAAGAACTAGGTTGGGAGCACGGTCCTTTTGAAATTCCGCAAGAAGTCTACGCAGAATGGTCAGCGAAAGAAACAGGCGCAGCTAAGGAAGCAGCGTGGAACGAGAAATTTGCAGCTTATGAAGCAGCGTACCCTGAGCTGGCAGCTGAATTTAAACGCCGCGTAAACGGTGAGCTTCCTGCACAGTGGGAAGAGAAAGCAAGCCAAATCATTGCTGATCTTCAAGCTAACCCAGCAAACATTGCATCACGTAAAGCGTCTCAAAATGCTCTAGAAGCATTTGGTGCTCTACTACCAGAGTTCATGGGTGGCTCTGCTGACCTAGCACCTTCTAACCTAACAATGTGGTCTGGTTCTAAGTCTCTAGAAGCAAGCGACTTCTCTGGTAACTACATCCACTACGGCGTGCGTGAATTCGGTATGACAGCGATCATGAACGGTATCGCGCTACACGGTGGTTTCGTTCCTTACGGCGCAACATTCCTAATGTTCATGGAGTACGCACGTAACGCAATGCGTATGGCTGCGCTGATGAAAATTCAGAACATCCAAGTGTACACGCATGACTCTATCGGTCTTGGCGAAGATGGTCCAACTCACCAACCAGTTGAGCAAATGGCATCGCTACGCCTAACACCAAACATGAGCACATGGCGTCCATGTGACCAAGTTGAGTCCGCTGTAGCTTGGAAACTAGCGATTGAACGTAAAGATGCACCGACAGCACTTATCTTCTCTCGTCAAAACCTTGCGCAACAAGAGCGCACAGCAGAACAAGTAGCAGACATCGCGAAAGGTGCTTACATTCTGAAAGATTGCGAAGGCAAGCCAGAGCTAATCCTTATCGCAACAGGTTCTGAAGTTGAACTAGCAGTAGAAGCAGCAGCACAGCTAACTACTGAAGGTAAGAAAGTACGCGTTGTTTCAATGCCATCAACAGATGCATTTGACAAACAAGACGCCGCTTACCGTGAATCTGTACTGCCATCAGACGTAACAGCACGTATCGCAATTGAAGCAGGTATTGCTGACTTCTGGTACAAGTACGTAGGTTTCGACGGTCGCATCATTGGTATGACTTCATTCGGTGAATCTGCACCAGCCGGCGAACTATTCAAAATGTTTGGTTTCACGACTGAAAACGTAGTGAACACAGCAAAAGAGCTACTCGCGTAATTGCAGTAAAAAGATAGTCAGTTTTCTCTATTGCGAATGTGAAAACTGAAAAGCCCCACCAGCAATGGCGGGGCTTTCTTTTATCTGGCTCCTATTCGCATAAACGCAGCCAGGACATAAACATCACAACTTTCGTTACGACTATTTGTCTTCAAATCGAAGTGCGAGCTGATAGAAATCTTGTACTTGGTCTTTCAACTGTCGGCTATTTTGCTCAACTGAATGTGTTGCTGCCAAGTTTTGTTCTGCGGTCGAAGCAATAGAATGAATGTGCTGGTTTACATCACTAGATAGCTTTAACTGGTTATTCGCCGCTTCTGCTACATCAACCATCAGCCCACTCATGGTTTGCATCATCTGTTCAACTTCAGACAAACGCAACGCGCTTTGTTCTGCTACTTGAGAACAGGCATCGGTTTGCTCTTTGTTTGCCAGAATATCTTTCTGCCAACTTTGAATCGTTGCCAACATAGTGGAGATAGAGGCTTGGATTTGTTCAGTTGCATTGGATGTTCGCCCAGAAAGCGCGCGGACCTCATCAGCTACAACAGCAAAACCACGACCTTGCTCCCCTGCTCTTGCCGCTTCAATCGCCGCGTTGAGTGCCAGTAAATTGGTTTGCTCTGCGATCCCACCAATCTCTTCCATCAAATGGTTCACCTTCTGCGCCTGATCACTCAGTTGATACGTCGTTTCCGTCGCTTTTTCAGCTTGAAGGCTTAACTTCGCTAGATTGGTGTGCGTTTGATCGATGGTCTCCTTCGCCATCAAGCATGACTTCAATGTATCATCAATCAACATATGGGCATCATTGGTACTCGAAGAAACCGAATTTGCCGACGACTCCACCTCTTGGGTAGCATCTCGCACACGATGAATATCGGTATTTTGCTGATTTAATGCAGCCGAGACTTCTGCCGTTGTTTGACTAAGCTCTTCGGCGCAATGCTGCAAAGGCAATGCGGAGTCAGTCATCCTTCCTAACACGGTTCGAATTCTTGCGGATAGCATTTTGATATGGAAATCGGCAATCGAAAATGCCGTGTTACCGGAATAGATCAAGCGACTTACGCTGTCATATTGCTTTTGTAACTTTTTAAGTTGCTGAGGTGTATCAATTAACTCTTGGCGGAATAACAGAGCCAGAACACTTGCAGGTAACGCACTTGCAAGCCAAGCCAACGGCCCTTCAACAGACAACGCATATGCGGTTGCAGGTGCGGTTAGTGCACCAAGTAGAATCGCATAGCGAATGGTTTCATTGATTTTCAACGACCAAGTTCGACCAGACTTCTCTGCAGCACGCATGCTTTTGTAGGCTTTTGTCGCAATATCAACCCACTCTCGCTTTGGTTTCACGCGCACTGATTGATACCCAACAACATGGTTGTCTTCGTAGATAGGGGTGACATAAGCATCAACCCAATAGTAACCGCCAGACTTAGTGGCATTCTTAACCATTCCACGCCAGGCTTTACCTTGTTTAAGGCGTGCCCACATATCACCGAAAGCGGCTTTAGGCATATCATTATGACGAACTATATTGTGGTTCTGACCGACAAGTTCTTCGTGAGTGTATTCAGCAACGCGGCAAAAGGCTTCATTACAATATGTAATAACACCTTGTAAGTTCGTTGTTGAGACGAGTTCCTCAGACTCCCTCACGAGAGTTTCTTGAGCTTTATGAGAAATATTGGCTGACATAGACGAAACTTCTTTAGTTTTTATTGATTTTCGGCAAGATATATACAGGATTTTTATTTTTATTACAAAAAGTTAGATAAAAAGTCTTATCAAATCGACATTTTTATTGTGGGAATTCACATTATCGATAAAAAGATAAAGAAGAGATTGTTGATTTGAGCTAATAAACAAACCCGACACGATCGGCCGGGTTATATATTAAGCCTCAATTAAGCGGTTTGTGATTCTGGCTTTTTATTCGTTTTTAACGCAAACATCGCGATAACGAGTAACACAAATGGAAGAACATACAAATTAAGATTCTGCCAACCTACGGTAGACTCAAGCCAACCAGATAGTAATGCGGTGATGGTGACACAACTGAACACGAAGAATTCATTAAACGCTTGAGCCTTGCTTCTGTTTTTCGCTTCATAACTTTGACTAAACAGCCCGGTTGCTGCGATAAACATAAAGTTCCACCCTATTCCTAACAGGATTAAAGCAAGACTAAAATGCCAGATAGACACTCCATGTATATTAATTCCAATACAAGCAACAAATAGCAATCCACCCGCCAAAATCATATTCTTAGCGCCAAACCGCTCTATCAGACGGCCCGTGACAAACGCAGGTGCAAACATACCCAACACGTGCCATTCGATCACTCCCGCCGCTTTATCAAAATCAAAGCCACAACCAATCATCGCTAAAGGAGTTGCTGTCATTAAAATGTTCATCACCGCGTACGCAACCATTGCCGCGATAACTGCCAGCATGAAATTAGGTCGACGAATAATCAGTCTCAGCTTATCCGCCTTAGCGTGTAGCGCCTGCGTGTGTGCAGGTGGAAAACGAATGGTTTGTAGCACAACCAACGCAGTTATATAAAGCACGACAAGCACAGCAAATGCACTAATGTATAAGCCATCACCTGACCACTGCTGTGAGTACACCGCCAAATTAGGTCCAAGGATCGCCGCTAACACCCCACCCGCCATAGATATCGAAATCGCCCTATGCCTTGCCGACTCTTCACACACTTCAATGGCAGCAAACCTGTATAGAGTACCGAAACCTATACCAACACCAAGCAAAAACGTAGACATGCAGAACAGATAGAAGTTTTGTTGACTTAATGCATACGTCGCTAGACTAGCACCCAAAATGCCAATGACATTACCAAGGCTAAAACCAAGGCGACGCCCTAACTTGCCCATAATTAGCGACGCGGGAATTGTCGCGGCCATCAGTCCCAAAAACTGCAGTGCAACTGGTAATGTGATAAAACTTGATGACGGCGCAAGTGTTTTGCCAATAAGGGCAATAACAGATATGAGTAAAATATTCCCTGTCATTAATAAGGCTTGGCAGAGGGATAGAAGCCATACATTACGATTCAATTCCAAATTCCTTTTGGTTACAACGTATACAGATAACATATAGGAAAGCAGAAGCAATAGAAAGATATGAGAGTAATTCTCAACAAAAAGAGCCAGAGGCATAGTACCTCTGGCTCTTCACTTTTCGCTTTTAAAAAGTTTTTCTGTTGAGCTTACTTGTTGCGGCGCGCTTTTACTGCATCAGAAAGCTGACGAAGTACCGTTTCCGTATCTTCCCAACCAATACATGCATCAGTAATCGACTGACCATAAGTGGCTGCTTTGCCATCCACTAAGTCTTGGCGACCTTCAACTAAATGAGACTCGATCATCACACCAAAAATGGCTTCTTCGCCACCAGAGATTTGCTCGGATACATCATCAGACACCAGCATTTGACGCTTGAACTGCTTCGAGCTGTTAGCATGGCTAAAATCAATCATCACTTTTTTCGGCAGACCTGCGGTGTCCAGCTCATCTTTAATTTGAGCTACATGTGCTGCACTGTAGTTTGGTTCTTTACCGCCACGTAGAATAATATGGCAGTCTGGATTACCAGCGGTTTCTACGATCGCGGAATGACCGTATTTTGTTACTGAAAGGAAGTGATGGGAAGCGCTTGCAGAACGAATCGCGTCGCTCGCTATTTTAATATTCCCGTCTGTACCGTTTTTGAAACCTACAGGACAAGAAAGACCAGAAGCTAGCTCGCGGTGAACCTGAGATTCTGTCGTACGAGCACCGATAGCGCCCCAACTGATCAAATCCGCCACGTACTGAGGTGTGATCATATCTAAGAATTCACTTGCCGTTGGCAAGCCCATATCGGTTAGATCAAGAAGAAGTTTACGTCCGATACGTAGACCATCATTTAGCTTATAGGTGTCATTTAAGTAAGGGTCATTGATAAGGCCTTTCCAACCAACGGTTGTACGCGGCTTTTCAAAATAAACTCGCATAACAACCTCAAGCTGCTCGCCCAGTTCATCACGTAGTACTTTTAGCTTTTTACCGTACTCAACCGCGGCAGCCGGATCGTGAATAGAACACGGGCCAACGATCACGAGTAATCGATCGTCTTTTCCTTCAAGAATATTGTGAATGGCGTTACGGCAATCAAAAGTGGTCGAAGAAGCGGTTTCAGTCGCTGGGAACTTCTCTAATACTGCAACAGGTGGCAATAACTCTTTTACTCTATTTATTCTTACATCATCAGTTTGAAACATTACTTCTACTTCCTGGTTTTATTTCCGACCCCATTTTTACCAACTGAACTCATTGCAACATTGTTCACAAAGCGAGCAGCATCAAGGGCTGTGGTCATTTTCTGTCTAGCGTTTAAGTAACTTATCGGCTTAGGCGTAGACTTGCAATCAGTTTTTGCAAATAAATGCAAATAAAAACCACCTGTTAACCACCGCGCACAATGTAAAGTAAAGTTTACGAAAAAAAGTTCAAAATAATCATCAATTTTCTTATGCACCAAAAAATCTTTACTACAATGTAAGAAATATCAGAAGTTTGTGAGGTATTTTTGGGTAGTAAATGTTGATCAAGTTCAAATATATTGTTGCTTGATATGAAATGATTAGAATATTAAACTAATTTCTTATAAACGCTGGTTTTTTCTAATTTTTTGATAAAACGAAGTAGAAGTTAATATGCAATCAATACAAGGAAACATTATGAACAAAGTAGCAATTGCAGTAGCAGCAGTGGTAGCTGGTAGTAGCGCGCTTTTAAACTCTGCTCAAGCTGAAATGTACATCGGGGGCAAAGTGGGCATGACTACACTTGACGACGCTTGCTATCTAAATAGCCCTTGTGATGATGAAGCGTTCGGTGCAGGACTACATATCGGTTATGACTTTACCGATATCATTGGGCTAGAGTACGGCGTAGACTTCTTAGGCGACTACAAAGCTAACTCGATGTCAGGGGCTAACACGGTTAATACGATTGACGGCAATCTAACGGCTTTAACACTTGCACCTAAATTCAACTGGCACTTAAACGACTCTTGGAATCTGTTTGCTAAGATCGGTGGTGCTTACATGATGTCTGATGACGAAACAGACTTTGTCCCAACAGGTTCTTTGGGGGCTGAATACTCGATCGATAGAAACTGGAGTGTTCGCGCTGAATACCAACGCTACCAAGACATGTCTGACGACGTGTGGGACGACATGGATGCTAACTTCTTTGGTATCGGTGTTAACTACAAATTCGCAGCAGCTCCAGTTGTTGCAGCAGTTGTAACGGAAGAAGTGATCGAGCCAGATCCAGAACCAGTGATGATGAGCAAGGTGCACAAAGAAGAGTACGGTACAGGTACGTTTGAATTCGATAGTGCTAAGTTAACAGAGTCCGTTTCTGAACGTCTGGACAACTTTGTTTCATTCTTGAACGAATATCCTCAAGCTCAAGTAGAGATTACTGGTTACACAGATAGCTCAGGCCCTGCGGCATACAACCAAAAACTGTCTGAGCGTCGTGCTCAATCTGTTGCTGATTACCTAACCGCAGCTGGCATTGGTTCAGATCGTTTGACAGTTAAAGGTATGGGTGAAGAAAACCCAGTTGCTGACAACAGCACTCGCGAAGGTCGTGAGAAAAACCGTCGCGTAGAAGTTGTGGTACCTTCATTTGAATACCAAGAGCTAGTTCAACCAGAATAAGCATCTATGATTCATGATCGATGATGTGGTAAAAATTAATGGGGTGCATTTGCACCCCATTTTGATCTCATATTAAGGGATATTGCCACTATGGTTTTGGGAAAAAGATCAACTCATTATCTTGCACCATAACGCAATCCATACCAGCTGCATGCGCCGCTCGCTTCCCCAGCTCAGTATCCTCGAACACAAGACACTGTGACGCCTCCAAGTCGAGTTGTTTCGCGGCCATCAAAAAGGTATCTGGAAAGGGTTTATGGTTCTCTACATCACTCGCGGTTACTACCACATCCAACTTGTCTAATAAACCTGCATGACTTAATAAGCGCATGGCACTTTCTCGTTGGCTGCCAGTACCGACTGCAATTTTCTTATGGCCTAAATATTCCTCTAACACGATGTTCGTGCAAGGAATAACGTCACCATGAAGCTCCATAGCAGCGAATGTTTCCATTTTAAATGTCGCGACAGTTTTAGGATCTAATAAAAGCTCATGCACACGATTTAGTTCCTCAACAATTTTAAAGCTCGGCATCCCTCCCAAACTGTGAAACCATTCCTGGCAAAACGGAAAATCAAAACGCTCAGCAGTTGCTTGCCAAGCTGCCAAGTGGGCTGGCATGGTATCGATTAGAGTACCATCCATATCAAATATGAATCCCTCATAGGGTCTAAAATCAATCGTGCTCATGTCTTTTCTTCTATTTGTGCATCTGTAATGTTAATTTATCAGCTCTTTCAATCGTCCTTACCGGCATTTACTTATCATGCTCAAAATTTCGAACTCCGTCACAATTCAAGAGTGGGAAATTCAATTATCCCCAATTAGAGCTCAAGGAAATGGTGGCCAGAACGTTAACAAGGTAGCGTCCGCTATACACCTGCGCTTTGATATCCGGCATTCAAGCTTACCTGACTTTTACAAAGAGCGATTACTTGCACTTTCTGATAGTCGTATAAGTAAAGATGGCGTGATCATCATCAAAGCGCAACAATTTCGGACACAAGAACAAAATAAGGAAGACGCCCTAAATCGGCTTCAAGCATTGATAAAAGCTGCCGCTTTACAGGAGAAGAAGCGTATTAAAACGAAACCAACCCGCGCTTCTCAACGCCGACGACTTGATACAAAAAACAAGCACGGAGCGAAAAAACAGCAACGTAAAAAAGTGCTGTATTAGTGCATGTCGTTTTCTCGACATGTTAGTTGAACAACGTTTGCTAGCCCTTGGAAATCTCATTGGATTTCTCTTTTTAGTTACTTATTCAGGAAACAACAATATGACTATTAGGCAAAAACTCTACTTCCTCGGAGTTATCGCCATTTTAGGCATCGTGGCCCTTTTGGGTACGTCATCCCATTTTGAAAATAAGAGCAATGACCTTAATCACGCCATCAAACTCGTTGGTGATCTAGAAATACGCTTACTCAACTTACGCAGAAATGAAAAAGATTTCCTACTACGTAGTAATGACAAATATCTAAATAAGTTTGACGCCAATGTTGACAAGTTTATAGACACAGAAAAAGAGCTTGCGAACATACTCAAGAGTAATGAATTACCTTCCAGTCAACAATTTAAGCAAGACTTGCTCGCATACCAAAGGGGCTTTCAGAATCTGGTCAGCGCTTACCAACGATACGGGCTTGATTCAAAGAGTGGGCTTCTCGCTGGTTACGAACAAGCACTATTAGAAGCAAAACAACGTTCAGACCACCAGCAGTTATTGGCATTAGTCCGTTTTGACTCTGCGGTAAAAGCAGGACTATTCAATAGTGACTTGCTTGAGGGGCAATATGCTCCTGAGCTTATCAAAACAGGTAAGCAATTGGCGGCCCAAAAGCAAGTTGTTGGGGTTGCTTATGACAAAGGCCTACTCGGTGAAACTCGCGCATTATCTCATGCCGTAGAAGAGCAATTTGAAACCTTTTCCACAGCCCTTAGCTCTGCTGCCGCACAACGTGATGAACAAATGTCGACCATCAAGCAGGTCATTACAGCTCTGATCTTAGTCGTTATTTTCGCATTGATTTGGCAAATTTCACGTTCAATCAATACGCGAGTGAATAGCTTACTTGGCACCATTCGAAGTATCAGCGAAACGAACAACATGGGACTTCGATCTGATTTGAAAGGTCAAGACGAGCTATTTGATATCAGTCATCACCTCAATGACCTATTGGATAAGCTTGAGCATCTAATTAGTAGTACCCAAGAAAAATCGGCGCAACTCACTGCAAGTACCGATAATATGCATCGTGAGTTAGAAGGCGTTATGGAGCAATTCCACACTCAAACTGACCACACTGCATCAATGGCGACGGCAGTTCAGCAAATGGTTGCCACGATAGGTGAAATCTCTGAAAGCACATCAGTTGCGGTAGAAGGCGTACATCAGGCAGCGAATAATGCCGAACAAGGTCGAGGAGTTGTTGAGGCGACGGTAACCAACATCGGTCAACTAACCACGATTTTATCAAACAGCCAGCAGTCGATTGGCTCGCTGAATCAGCATGTAGATAAAATTGGTGGTGCCGTGAACATCATCCAAGAAATAGCAGAGCAAACCAACCTACTAGCTCTCAACGCAGCAATTGAAGCCGCGCGAGCAGGCGAACAAGGCCGCGGGTTTGCAGTTGTCGCCGATGAAGTACGCGCCCTAGCTAGCCGAACTCATCAATCCACAGAGGAAATCACGCGGGTCGTTGCAGACATTCAAACTCAAATGTCTACAGTTGTTGCTGATATTGATCAATGTAACGATCAAGGGCAACAAACACTTAATGCTTCTGAAAAACTGGATTCTAGCCTACAGCAGATCATCACTGACATGCATTCAATTCAAGGTAATTCGGAGCGCATAGCTTCAGCAATTGAAGAACAAGGTATCGTTATGAACCAAGTTAGCGGTTCAATCACCGAGCTAAACGCAATATCTGAGAATAACATGCAATCTGCTCAGGAATGCTTGCATGAAGTGAACTCTGTCTCTGCTCAAGCTCATGATATGGATGAAGCCGTTGCACAATTCAAAACTGCGCTAAAATAAACCTTTTTCAAAATAGAAAGCCCGAGGCAACCATTGCTTCGGGCTTTTTTTCAATTGTCACTTCGTGCTTACTGCGCACTTCGGATGTGATTACTCATCATCAAGAGGAACCAGCTTGGTGTTGCCGCCATGAACTTTCTCACGCTGTCTTTGCACCAGAGCGTAGAAGCCTGGGATCAAGAATGTACCTGCTAGAAGCACACACAATAGACCACCAATCAGCGACACGCCGAGTGAGTTTTGACTCACGTGCCCCGCGCCAGCGGCAAAGATAAGCGGGAAGATACCCAGGATAAATGACCAAGAGGTCATATTCACAGCGCGGAAACGTAACGTGCCTCCTTTAACCGCTGCACTATCGATATCAGCATCTTTTTCTTCACGCTCTTGCTTGGCGAACTCCACAATCAAAATTGCGTTTTTCGCCGCCAAGGCTATGAGCAAGACAAGACCAATTTGGGCATACAAGTTAAGCGGCGTGCCAGTTAGATTCAACGCAAGGAAGGAACCTAACGTTGCTACTGGGACCACCAAAATAATAGCCAGTGGAATACTCCAACTCTCATACTGAGCCACCATAAACAAGTAAATGAAGATCAAAGCCAGCGCAAACGCATAAATGGCTTGGTTACCCGCAAGCACTTCCTGATAAGCCATACCTGTCCATTCATACGTGTACCCTTGCGGAAGAACTTCAGCAGCAACGCGTTCCATTGCTGCAATCGCATCACCACTAGAGTAACCCGGAGCTGGTTGGCCTTGAATGATAGCACTGCGGTACATGTTGTAACGCCACGCCACATCAGGCTCAAACACTTGCTCGTAGCTCACTAGCGTACTTAACGGGACCATATCACCGTTCGAAGAACGAACATGGAAACGCTCTAGATCTTCCATGCTGCTACGGTGCTGGCTATCAGCTTGCATGGTTACGCGGAAGTTCTTACCAAACATGGTGAAGTCATTCACATAAAGCGAACCTAAGTTGCCTTGCAAGGTTTGGAAAATAGACGACAGCGAAATACCTAATTGCTGCGCTTTCTCACGATCGATATCAACGTAGTAGTGCGGAACATTCGCGCGGAACGTGCTAAACGTGTAGGCAATTTCAGGCGCTTGGTTAGCCGCTTGGATCATTTCTCCCATGACCATCGACAAATCGGTACGACTTCGCCCTAGCGTGTCTTCAAGCACAAACTCAAAACCAGACGCAGCGCCCATACCAGGAACCGCCGGTGGTCCCATCGCAAAAACAACCGCTTGAGGTAGCTCTGTCGCCGCTCGACCGTTAATACGTGCCGCGATAGCATTAGCAGAGTGCTCTCCTTGCAGCGAGTTACGAGTATCCCAGTCATGCAATTTGATAAATACAGAAGCACCGTTTGATGCTGCTGCGCCTGTCATAAACGAGTAACCATTCGCAACCGTCACACCATCCACACCAGGTTCTTCACCGATCATTTTCATTAAATCATTGGTGACTTCTTCAGTACGTGATAAAGAGGCTGAATCTGGTAGCTGTACGTTAACCAGCAAAATGCCTTTATCTTCTTGAGGAACAAACGCTGTAGAGGTGGTTTTCGCAAAGAAAGTGACCGCAGCGATAGCAACTATAAAGAACGTCACGAGCAGTAAAGACTTCTTCACCAAGAAACCAGCGATCTGGCCATAACGCGTAGTGATGCGCTCTAAGCCTCGGTTGAAAGCCTGGAACCAGTTAGCGGTATTGCCCCCACCCTGCTTCAATACCAGAGAACAAAGTGCTGGAGACAGCGTCAATGCATTGATGGATGAAATCACAACCGAAATACAGATGGTCAAAGCGAACTGGCGATACATGATACCGGTGATACCTGGCAGCATGGCGACGGGTATGAATACCGCAAGTAGAACCAAGGTCGACGTGATGATTGGTCCCGTTACTTCTTTCATCGCTAGCAACGTCGCTTTACGCGGTGAAATGCTTGGGTCTTTCGCCATGGTAGTATCGACGTTTTCGATAACCAGAATCGCATCGTCCACCACGATACCAATCGCAAGGATCAAGCCAAACAAAGTAACCGTATTAATGGTGAAGCCCGTTGCCTGCATGATGGCAAACGTACCAATCAGAGAAACGGGGATCGCGACAACAGGAATCAACGTTGCACGCGCACTACCCAAGAACAAGTAAGTTACAGCAATCACCAATAGAATCGCTTCAATCAGTGTTTTTACTACCCCTTTGATCGATTCAGATACGAACACGGTTGTATCGTAGCTGGTCTCGTATTCCATTCCCTCTGGGAAGTTTTTGCTCAAGCCTTCAAGGAGCTCCATGACGGCCTGACCACTTTCTAACGCATTCGCATCCGATTGAAGAGACAACGCAACGATTGACGCGTCCTGGCCACGGAACTTACCGTTACCATCGTAGAACTTTTTGCCTAGTTCAACGCGAGCAACATCTTTCAGATAAACCGTAGAGCCATTGGGATTAGCTCGAAGGACTACGTTCTCAAACTCACTCACGCTTTCCAAGCGACCTTTGGTCACAAGGTTAAACTGAACTTCTTGCGGATTGTTGTATGGTGCTGCACCTACACGCCCTGCCGCAACTTGAACGTTCTGTTCAGCCAAAGCGGCGTATACGTCTGACGTGGTTAGCTTAAGGTTGGCCATTTTTTCAGGATCTAACCAAACACGCATTGCGTATTCGCCACCACCAATCACGTTAACTTCACTGATACCTTTCGCACGAGCCAACTGATCTTTTACATTCAAGTTAATGTAGTTAATCAAGAACTGATCATCGTATTTGCCATCAGGTGAATAGAAGTTAAGTACCATCAGCAAGTCAGGTGAACGCTTTTTCACCGTCACACCAACCATGCGAACTTCTTGAGGCAGTTTTGACTCAATCTGTGACACGCGGTTTTGCACGTTAACTTGCGCCATATCTGGATCGGTGCCAACATCGAACGTGACGTTTAGGCTGTAAGAGCCATCGTTCGCGCTCTTTGAAGACATGTATATCATATCCTCAACGCCGTTGACTGAGGTCTCTATGGGGTCCGCAATGGCCTGCTCGACAACTTCCGCACTCGCGCCAGTGTAGTAAGCCGAAACGCTTACTGATGGCGGGCTTATCTGTGGATACTCAGCCACTGGCAAAATCGCCAGTGAGATCGCGCCGGCTAGCGTTAATATGATCGAAATAACCAGCGCGAATTTAGGTCTCTGAATAAAGAAACGACTTAACATAGTGCCCCCTACTGCTTATCTTCAGCAGGTGCTTGAAGGCGCACTTCTACACCATTACGCACACGTTGTAGGCCTTGTGTAATAACCGTATCTTCCTGATCGAGCCCTTCTCGAATGATAATGCCTTGTTCAACCTGAGGGCCAAGCTCGACGTTACGACGCTCTGCCACACTTCCCTCAGCCATCACCATCACAAAGTCACCTTCTAAGTCAGTCTGTACGGCACGTCGTGGGATAACAATAACGTCTTTCGTGTTCTTATCTCTCAAGTTCACTTTGATGTGTTGACCCGGAAGTAACTTCTGCTCTGGGTTTGGCACTAGCGCGCGCATAGCAATCGTACCCGTTTTGGTGTCAATACGATTACCTAAGAAATCAAGCTTACCAAGATGCTCAAAAAACTGTCCATTTTCCAGTTCAAGCTGAACTTCAACGCGGTTTGATTCAGCCGAGCCATCACCTTTTACTTGATCCATACCCATAGCTAAACGCTCACGCTCACTCACACTAAATGAGGTATGAACTGGATCTAAACTCACCAGAGTTGTCAGCACGCCAGATGACGGAGAAACCAGATCACCCGTACTCACTTTGGTATCACTAATACGTCCGCTAAAAGGTGCTCGGATTTGAGTATAGGAAAGGTTAACTTCAGCAAGTTTAAGTTGAGCATTTGCCGCTTCTAGCTCTGCTCTCGCACCAAGAAGTGCCGCAGTTAAAGCATCAAACTCAGATTGAGAGATACTACCGCGAGGCAACAAGTTTTTACCTCGAGTATGATCTAATTCGGCTTTTTTTAGCGCCGCTTTAGCTTGTGCAAGTGCGGCTTTAGCACTCGCGACTTGGGCTTCAAAAGAAGATGGCTCGATAGAGTAAAGGAGCTGCCCTTTTTCTACCATTTGCCCCTCTTCAAAGTGACGAGCTTTTAAGTAGCCAGAAATCTGCGCGGTAATATTGGTATCTTCTACTGCTTCAATGCGACCGATATAAGACTTGCTCGGTTGGTAGTCGATAACCGTGACATCCTGAGTCACTACGAGAGGCGCTTGACCTTTCGTTTGGGCATTATTAGCTTCCCCGCATCCAGCGAGGATTGCTGTAGCCGCCATTAGTGCGACAAGTGGTTTCTTTTGCATGTATTTACCGTCTTTATAGAACAGGATATTGTTGAATTCCTATCAACCTTACTCCTTGCTGCCACTGAAAACTTCACTGAAAAGCGCCCAAGGTGTTTCTAAATGTAAACATGAGAAACAAAAGGAAAATAAAGTAATTTAGTTAACAGTGGTATTCAATGAGCAATATACATACAACTCAATCATAACTATTTAATATACGCCTTAGGAGATCGCGAATTTTAGCGTGTGCTTGGAAACACTAACGGGAGTATTGTATTCGGGCGTAAAGTGAGATTCAGTGCTCAAGATAAGAACGTTTTGTGGCTAAAAAGGTAAAAAGTGACGCCTTCATACTCAAGACCCCGATTTTGACTATTTTTTTAATATAAATGGGTTATCATTCAATTAATTCAACGCCTTCGACAGAGAGGATGACTATGATTTCTAAATGGGCGAAACGCTTTTACCAGATGGCAGAACTAGTGGCGTCTTGGAGTAAGGACCCATCAACACAAGTCGGTGCCGTTATTACTAAACAGAATCGCATTGTATCTGTTGGATTTAATGGCTATCCGCATGGTGTTTCTGACAGTGTCGACACCGATGAGCGCGAGTTGAAATACCTTAAAACACTGCACGCGGAAGAGAACGCAATTTTGTTCTCAAAACGTGACTTAGACGGATGTGATATTTGGGTAACGCATTTTCCTTGCCCTAACTGCGCGGCAAAGATCATTCAAACAGGGATCTCACACGTACACTGCCCTGAGCAGTCTGAAGACTTTTTATCTCGCTGGGGAGATAAAATCCAAGTCAGTCAAGATATGTTCGATCAAGCGGGTGTGAAAGTCGACTGGTTACCACTAGAAGACATTGAAATTGAAGACAAAGACGTGCGCTAGTATTCCATCTTAATATTTAAATAGCCCAGGAAGATCTGGGCTATTTTGTTATTAAATCTGCAAGAGGTCTCGACGTAGTCTTTTAACTGTGTTTTTTCGCTGTGAGCTCAGCAATTTTGACAATAACGAGTACTGATTTTTCCATCATTTCAACAGAAATAAACTCATGAATTCCGTGGAAGTTAAAACCACCGGTGAAGATATTCGGGCACGGCAAACCCATAAAAGATAAACGAGCACCATCTGTACCACCACGAATAGGTTTTATAATCGGTTCCACATCACACGCTTCCATCGCTTGCTTTGCCAGCTCAATGATATGAGGGTAAGGCTCAACCATTTCTCTCATATTGTAATAGCTGTCTTTTATTTTTAGCTCTACAGAACCATGGCGTAAACCCGTGTTCATTTCATCGACGAGTTTCTGCATAAAGGCTTTTCGATCCTCAAGTCTTTGACGGTCAAAGTCTCTAATAATGTAACCTAGCTCGCTTCGTGCAACGCCCATTTCTGCCGATTTTAGATGGAAGAACCCTTCGTAACCTTCGGTTGTTTCCGGAGTTTGATCTTGGGGCATTTGAACTTGAAATTTCGCAGCCAAGTTCATCGCATTGACCATTTTGCCTTTTGCAGTACCTGGATGAACGCTAACACCATGAAAAATTACATCAGCGTTTGCTGCATTAAAGTTTTCGTATTCCAATTCACCTTGCGGGCCACCATCTATAGTGTATGCCCATTTCGCGCCAAATTTTTTAACATCAAACAAATCTGCACCACGACCGATTTCTTCATCCGGAGTAAAGCCGATACAAATGTCGCCGTGTGGAATGTCTGGGTTTTCCAGTAGCAGAGCTACCGCGGAAAGAATCTCTGCGATACCGGCTTTGTTATCCGCGCCAAGTAATGTAGTGCCATCGGTAGTAATAAGATTGTGGCCATGTAGGTGATGTAAATCTGGGTATTGCACGGGAGATAACACTTCATCCCCCAACCCTAATGCAATATCGCCACCCTGGTAATCTTCGATGAATTGCGGCTTTACGTTTTTGCCAGATGCATCCGGCGCGGTATCCATATGGGCAATGAAGCCGATAGGAGGAACCTCATAATCAACATTGGCTGGCAGTTTAGCCATCAAGTAGCCATTTTTATCCAAAGTCACGTCACTTAAACCAAGCTCGATCATCTCTTTTTTAAGTAACTCAGCAAACACAAGCTGACCAGGTGAACTTGGGCAAAGCGTCACATGTGGATTGGATTGGGTATCAAACGTGACGTATCGAAGAAATCTTTCAACTAAATGTTTCATATTTATTCTCATTGTTTTGTACGATGAGGCCTTATCACGCATTGATAAGCTGACGTTGCCTCATCAAACCTCACGCTATGTTACGCTCTTAGCTCAATAAGAATTTGCTTTGAATCATTTTTTGATAAGAAAGGCTTTTGCGCTTTGCTTTCGCTCATTGAAGCATGAATTTAATCTAAAAGTTCCTCAGCCAATACTCGCCACTCTTTAACCTTTTCACGAAAATGACGCCATTGCTTATCGGTCATCGAACGAGAAACATCTAATGTCAGTTGATCAACCAATGCAAAGTTAGAGTCAATATTCAGAGAAAGCTGCTCACTATAATAACTCTCTGGCTCGAACAAGAGTCGCATAAATATATCTTGATAAGTCACAACATTAGATTTGTTGTCGAACAAGTATTCGAGCTCTTGATATACCGTGGCTCGATAATCTCTCCATAAAGGGCTGTTTAAAATAACTTGCTGAGAAAATCTTTGAGCTAATTGACGCTGATTTCCTGATAGATTCCCCAGCCATTCTTCCATCCACTCTTCAGTGTTATCCAGAATAATTTCACGCACTTCGTCTTCTGTCTTATCGGCATATTTTGCGTTTCGCTCTTGATAATGTTCTTGTACATTACTCAAAAACTCGCGTTCTTGCTCTTTCGTTAACTGCAAACTTAACGCAAAAAGATCTGGTGCTGCTTTGCTTACCACTCTATCGTAATGCGCTCGCATTCTATCTCGATTTTGTTGTAAGTAATTTAAGGTGATATCGCTCGCTTTTAATCTCTCAAGGTCTTTTAAATGTTCGATATATAATGGTAACTCCTCTTTCTTGTGCCAGTCTGCCAACAATAATAAGCGCTCTTCCACCAGGACTTCTTGTTCCCCTTGCAACGAGACATAGTCCTCTAAGTAATCGAGCACGAACCAATCGATATTGCTGTATAAAAACTTTTTCGCACAACCGGCAAGCAGAAATACGAAACAAAATAGAAGGCCATAACGAAGCGCCTTATTAGATACATCCTTTAATTTAGTCACTTATTCGTATTCCCTTTTCTGTTGATTAAGTTCTATACTCAACCTGTATCACTTAGTATTGCGGCAAACTTACACCAGTGTGACAAATATTGATTGCCACCTTAATAATATATAGAGTTTGAAATTAACTTTTTGATCACAGCTATCCGCAAAAAAGTGAGTTAGAGCGCAATTATCGGCTAAAAAACGTACCGAACGACGCTCCCTATAACGGCATATAATTTGCATGGATGTTTTTGGATGGTTTATGGAGGCGAAGTATGGCAGCCGCTGAGCAACTTGATACCAGTGTAGAATATGAGATTCGATATTTTGAACAGGGGAAAATGCACTGCATGAGAGTCATTGCTGAAAGCAAAAAAGTGGCTTATCAGTACTATTTGGAGTGTGGTAAGCACAACAGTGACTTGTACTCTATTCGCCCAGACAAGTAAAAAAACCGCCTAACAGGCGGTTTTTTCATTCGTCAGAATCAATATAACTGTTTGATTTTATTTATTATTACAGATTCAAATCCAACAATGTTATTTGATGTCGCCAAAGCGCTCAAGATAAAGGACGGTTGCTGCAGTACGAGAAGGAACTTGAAGCTTTTTAAGTAAACTCTTCATATGTACTTTAACCGTAGACTCAGAGATAAAAAGACGATCGGCAATTTGCTTGTTGCGGAAACCTCTTGCCACCTCTCTTAAGATCTGAGATTCACGATCGGTCAGTGTATCAAACACGTCCTCTTGCTCTGAGCGTTCACTCAAATACTTAGAAACTTCTTGGCTGTATGCCTTGTCCCCTTGATGCGCTTGTTTTAGCAACTCAACCAACTCATCAGGCTCAGTGTCTTTCAATAAATAGCCATCGGCACCACTTCGAACTATTGCTTCTATATCTGCTGGGCTATCTGAAACGGTTAGAATGACAATTCTGGCTTCACAGCCATCTGCACGCAGTGCTTGCAAAGTATCAAGGCCAGACATGCCTTTCATATTAAGATCAAGAAGTACAAGATCCAGTTCCAGCTCATGCGCTTTCGCTACTGCATCCGCGCCATTACTTGCTTCTGCAATGACCTCAAACTCAGGCTCAAAGCTTAAAAGCTGGTGGATACCTCTTCGCATGAGTGGATGATCATCCACCAGCATTACTTTACACACTGTCACTGTTTACTTCCTTACTATGTTGGAATTCTAATTTTACGGTACAACCTTTGTTTATCGATGCTTCGATGTGAAGATCGGCATGCAGTCTAGCGGCCCGCTCTTGCATGATACTCATACCGTAATGATTTAATTTTTCGTCTTGATGTTCAAAGCCTATTCCATCGTCGCTAACGGTTACTGTGACTTTTCCATCATTATCGAGACATTGAATGTGAATATTATCTGCTTGCGCATGTTTGATAGCATTAATTGCCGCTTCTCTTATCAACTGTAGTAAATGAACCTGCTGATGTGCATCCAGTTCAGTTGATGAAAGTCTATTTTTTAGCGTAATGTCCGCAGCAGTTTGTTCACTGAGCGTTTCAACCATGTCTTGCAATGCTTGGCCAAAACTGCCCTCTTTAATCGTAAGACGAAACGTCGTCAGTAACTCGCGTAACTGCGTATAAGCGGCAGATAAGCCCGTATCTAGCTCGGCAATAACTTGATTAGCCTGCGCGATCGCCTTTTCGTCAGGCAAGTTCTTTACGCTTCTCTTCAACAAAGCGACCTGAATTTTTAAGTAAGAGAGTGCTTGAGCCAATGAATCATGCAACTCCCGAGCAATAGTGGCTCGCTCTTCCATCAGCAGAATTTGTTCTGCTTGGCGCTGCGCCCGATTGTAATACACGGCGCGTGATAAAATCTGCACGAAGTTGTCAATAAGAGCCTCGTTCGGACAAGGTAACCCTGCTTTCCAATATAAATAGCCCAAGTGCTCACCATCTAGCATCAGGGCTTTACCGTGGCAATCTTCATCACAATCTTGGCAGCATTCTTCTCCTTCCATCAATATCCAGCTCGGTTCTCCCAGCTGCTCGATTTCAAGTTTGACCGCTTTAATGCCCTCAAGACTGACGATATGCTGCAAAATCGCCTGGAAATTGTCTTGATTAATACGCGACGCCGTGAGTTCTTTTGACGAGTCATACAGCACTTCTAAAGACTGGTTGGCATGCTGCAATTTACGTGTTTTCTCATCAACCGCTTGTTCTAATCCTCGGTACAACTTACCAAGGTCTGTCGCCATCCGGTTAAAGGTTCGAGTCAGTATTCCCATTTCATTGTCGCTAGATACATTGAGCGATATATTGAATGAGCGATTTTTAATTTGCTCGCTAGCAAAAACTAAGGCACGCAGAGGCCGAACAACTTCGAGGCGCACAAAATGAACGACAAACATACTGACACAAAGGATGCCACCCAACCCTAACCCGCCGATCCAGGCTAAGTTAATCAGTTTTTGCTCCGAAAAGCTTTGCAGCTTAAATACAAACTCATCGATTTGTTCAACAAAACCGGCCACTAGGAGTTGATATTCTGCCGGGTTGTCTCCTCTCAGCACCGCCTTGAGTTCATGCCATCTGATAATAAGACGGTAGTAATCGTGAGTGATGTCTTCAGGCACAGACCAATGCTGAAGCGCTTTCATTGAAGGTGAATATATCGAATGTTCAAATGCGTCAATATGTGAAGAATAGTCAACAGATTTAACCTGAATATCATTCGCCAGACGGTAGCTTTGCATTCGCATCGAGCCAGCAACATTGACGGCTTCAGCATCGTTCAAACTGGACGCTAACGTAAAAATCGCAAAACCAGTCGTAGCGACTGAGAGCAGCAAAATAAGAAGCATCGCGGACGCAATCGTGCGCGTCACTGACTTTTTCACATTTTTAAACAATCTGAGTTCCTCGCCCATTAACAATCCTATTTGTACGTGCAATGAACCCATTACCTTTCAACTTTATCAATATGTGATCACCTGCGACGGAATTTATTGATCCAAAACAATATTGCATACCATTTACCCCCTAAGAGGTATTTATACAAATATGTCAAAAACTACAATTTCGTTAGTTTAAATGACAGTTTATTAATGAAAATTGTGGACTATGCTTAGTTTGGGTTCCAAGTTTCGAGGTGACTAAGTGGTAGACCTTTCCAGAAGAAGACTCTTTGCAAGAAAAGCGCACCCCGACAACGCCGTACGTTTGCCTTGGTTAACTAAACCGCAACAGTTTACGGACGATTGCACTCGCTGCGGTAAATGCATTGAGGCCTGTGAAACAAAGATTATAACCAAAAGTGATGGCGGATTCCCCTCGGTCGATTTTTCCATCGATGAATGCACATTTTGCTATCAATGTGCAAACGCCTGTCCTGAGCCCCTTTTCTTGCCAGAAACAGAACAACCTTGGCAAGCAAAAGCAAGTATCAACGATAACTGCTTAGCAAAACAAAATGTCGAATGCCGAAGCTGTGGGGATATGTGCGACCCGATGGCAATTCAGTTCAAATTAGAACTGGGGAAAGTAGCACAACCCAATTTAGACCTTGATGAGTGTAACGGCTGCGGCGCCTGTGTTTCAGTTTGCCCGACTTCATCCATCAATGTGAGCAATACAACAGCCTAAGCCGAATGTCGTCGGCCAAAGGCAATAAAAATAAATGAGAGAGCTATATGTCACTAAATGAAGTGCATATTTCAAGTTTGGTAGTACATGTGCTGCCGGAACATTTGGACGAAATCAAACAAAAGATAGAAGCACACGAAAATGCGGAAATCTATGGTGACAGTCCTGAAGGCAAGATTATCGTCGTACTTGAAACTGAGAACCAAGGTTTCATCACAGACACTATCGATGCCATTAACAATTTACCGAACGTCTTAAGCACGGTATTGGTTTATCACCAAATCGAAACTGGGCTTGAAGAAACGGATGAAGAAGACACTGGAACACAACATTCCCAAATCGAGGGTGAAGTATGAAAATGACAAGACGTGCGTTTGTGAAAGCAAACGCGGCTGCATCAGCTGCTGCTGTCGCAGGTGTGACACTACCAGCATCTGCAGCCAACCTGATTGCAAGCTCTGATCAAACCAAAATCACATGGGACAAAGCACCTTGTCGTTTCTGTGGTACAGGCTGTTCTGTTCTTGTTGGCACTCAAAACGGCAAAGTGGTAGCAACACAGGGTGACCCAGAAGCACCAGTAAACAAAGGTCTGAACTGCATCAAAGGTTACTTCCTTTCTAAGATCATGTACGGTCAAGACCGTCTAACTCAACCGATGCTACGAATGAAAGATGGCAAATTCCACAAAGATGGTGAATTTACACCTATCTCTTGGGATGACGCTTTCGACATCATGGCTGAGAAATGGAAAGCTTCCCTCGAGAAAAAAGGCCCAACAAGCGTAGGTATGTTTGGCTCAGGCCAATGGACAGTAATGGAAGGCTACGCTGCATCAAAGTTAATGAAAGCAGGCTTCCGATCAAACAACATTGATCCAAACGCTCGCCACTGTATGGCTTCTGCCGTTGTAGGTTTCATGCGCGCATTCGGTATCGATGAGCCAATGGGTTGTTACGATGACTTTGAGAACGCAGACGCTTTCGTTCTTTGGGGCTCAAACATGGCAGAGATGCACCCGGTTCTATGGACTCGCATTACTGACCGCCGCCTAAGCCACCCTCACGTTAAAGTGAACGTGCTTTCTACTTACTACCATCGTTCATTTGAGTTGGCAGACCACGGCTACATTTTCAATCCTCAGTCTGACCTTGCAATTGCTAACTTCATCGCAAACTACATCATCGAAAACGATGCAGTAAACTGGGACTTCGTGAACAAACACACGAACTTCACTCAAGCAGACACTGACATCGGCTACGGTCTACGTGACGATGATCCGCTACAAAAAGCAGCGAAGAACCCGAACTCTGGCAAACTCACTTCTATCTCATTCGAAGAGTACAAGAAATCAGTAGCGCCATACACAGTAGAGAAAGCATCTGAAATCTCTGGTGTTGAGAAAGAGAAGCTTATCGAGCTTGCGAAGCAATACGCGGATCCAAACACGAAAGTGATGTCTCTATGGACAATGGGCATGAACCAGCATACTCGTGGTGTATGGATGAATAACTTGGTTTACAACATCCACCTACTAACCGGTAAGATCTCGACTCCGGGGAACAGTCCATTCTCACTAACGGGCCAACCATCAGCATGTGGTACCGCTCGTGAGGTTGGTACGTTTGCTCACCGCCTACCAGCGGACATGGTGGTTGCTAACCCTAAACACCGTAAGATTGCAGAAGACATCTGGAAACTGCCAGAAGGTACGATTCCACCAAAACCTGGCTTCCACGCCGTATTGCAAGACCGTATGCTGAATGACGGCGTTCTGAACTGTTACTGGGTTCAATGTAACAACAACATGCAAGCCGGTCCAAACATCAACACAGAACGTCTTCCAGGTTACCGCAACCCAGAAAACTTCATCGTTGTGTCTGACCCATACCCGACAGCAACAGCACAAGCAGCAGACCTTATTCTTCCTACCGCAATGTGGATTGAAAAAGAAGGTGCTTACGGTAACGCAGAGCGTCGTACTCAAGCTTGGTACCAACAAGTGGGCACAGTCGGTCAAGCAAAATCCGACCTGTGGCAGCTAATGGAGTTCTCGAAACGCTTCAAAATGGAAGAAGTGTGGCCTGAAGAGCTTCTAGCGAAAGCGCCTCAATACCGTGGTAAAACAATGTACGACGTACTTTACCGCAATGGTAACGTCGACAAATTCCCTATCGAAGAAGCTCGTGAACTGAATGACGATGCTCACCACTTCGGTTTCTATGTTCAAAAAGGTCTGTTTGAGGAATACGCAACATTTGGCCGTGGTCACGGGCATGATTTGGCTCCATACGACCGCTACCATCAAGTACGTGGTCTACGTTGGCCTGTTGTTGATGGTAAAGAAACACAGTGGCGCTTTAAAGAAGGTTCAGACCCATACGCAAAAGAAGGTTCTGGTTGGGACTTCTACGGCAATGCTGATGGCAAAGCGAAGATCATTTCCGCGCCATACGAAGCGCCACCAGAAGTACCGAACGATGAATTTGATATGTGGTTATGTACTGGTCGTGTTCTTGAGCATTGGCACACAGGCACCATGACTCGTCGTGTACCTGAATTATACAAAGCAGTACCAGACGCAGTGTGTTACATGCACCCAGAAGACGCAAAAGCACGCAATGTTCGTCGTGGTGAAGAAGTACTCATGGCAAACAAACGCGGTGAAGTACGCGTTCGTGTTGAAACTCGCGGTCGTAACCGTCCGCCAAAAGGCTTGGTATTCGTACCGTTCTTTGATGCACGTATTTTGATTAACAAGCTTATCCTAGATGCGACTGATCCACTGTCTAAACAGACAGACTTTAAGAAGTGCCCAGTCAAAATCACTAAGATTGCTTAACCTTCAGATACTGAATGCTACGGCCGTCATTATGGCGGCCTAATAAAGAATTTAAGCCATAAAGGCGGAGATGAAATGATGAAAAAATTACTTGTCGCAGTTTTATCTGTAGGTGCGTTAGTGACAGGCATTGCGCAAGCTGAGTTGGATAATCCAGGTGGTATTGGAGGTCTAGAATCTTTACGTGGAATGTCTCAATTGGAAGATACGCGTCCAGCAGACGAGTTCAAAGACTTCCCTAAAGATCAAATTGTTGAAGACAGCTATGTTTATCAACCACCGTTGATCCCACACAGCATTCGTCACTACGAAATTTCGTTAAATGCTAACAAGTGTCTTGCATGCCATAGCTGGAAAAATGCAAAAGAGTCAGGTGCGACTAAAATTAGCGTAACGCACTATGTAAACAGAGAAGATGCGGTACTGGCAGATATGTCTCCTCGTCGTTACTTCTGTTTGCAATGTCACGTTCCACAAACGGATGCAAAACCACTAGTGGAAAACGAGTTTAAGGCAGTCGATTCGCTTCAGTAATTGAAACGCGAGTACTAAGAGGTTACTTATGAAAATACTTAAAGCGTTTTGGAAGAGACTGTCGAGCCCGAGTAAAGCTGCCGCTGGTGTGGTTTTATTTCTAGGCTTCGCTGGTGGCCTTCTATTTTGGGGCGCATTCAACACAGGTATGGAAGCAACCAACACAGAAGAATTCTGTTCTGGCTGTCACGCGCCGATCGTTGCTGAAATTCAAGAAACAATTCACTACTCCAACCGTTCTGGTGTTCGTGCGATTTGTTCAGACTGTCACGTTCCTCATGAATGGACGGATAAGATCGTTCGTAAAGTACAGGCATCTAAAGAGCTATTTGCACACTTCGTAACGAAGACGATCGATACGCCAGAGAAGTTCCAAGAGCGTCGTGGACACCTCGCAGAGCGAGAGTGGGCACGTATGAAAAAGAATGACTCTCTTGAATGTCGTAACTGTCATGAGTTTGATTTCATGGATTACTCTCAGCAAGGATCACGTGCGGCAGAACAGCACTCCACCGCTCTCGCTTCAGGCGAGAAAACATGTGTAGACTGTCACAAAGGTATTGCGCACAAACTACCAGACATGAGCGGCGTTGAAGGCTGGCACTAAGGAGACTTACCATGAGTACATTAGAATCTGTAATTTGGCATATCCTTGGCTACAGTGCTATGCCAGTGATTATTCTTTCCGGCTTTGTGGCGGTAGCAGCAATCTCTCTCTGGCTGCTGTCATTTGGTAAGGATAAAGAGGTGTAACGTAACGCATCTCTACTCGTCAACTAGCCTATTTGTTGACACTGAGCGCCGAGCAAATGCTCGGCGCTTTTTATTTATTACTCAATGGTACTTGCCAACAATAAACAAGCAATCATACATAAAAAAAGCGACCATAAAGGCCGCTAAGATTTACTGCTATAGGGAGTTGTTTAAGATTCTTTTACTGGCAGAACCTGTTTGACGTATTGTCCTGGCGCCTCATCAATAACCGGATGGTTTTCTGAGCCAATAGGGAAAGGCTCAACTTGCTCTTTAGGGTTGAATTGGAGTAACCACTCGTTCCAGTGTGTCCACCACGATCCCTCTTTGTGTTCCGCGTTATTCAACCACTCATCAGCAGAGTCATCCAAATTATCGTTCAACCAATAACCATACTTATTTTTAGCTGGAGGATTCACGATGCCCGCAATATGACCAGACTCACCGAGGACAAATGTTTTGTTACCACCCGTGTTCAGCGCACCACGGTAAGTTCCCTGCCATAACGCAATATGGTCTTCTTTCGTTGACACAAAATAGCTAGGAATTTTGATCTTATTTAGATCAATCCATACTCCACCAATTTTGACGCCTTTATCTTGCACCAGCTTGTTCTCTAAATAGAGCTCGCGAAGCAAGAAATTGTGAGATGCAGCGCTGACGTTGGTGCTGTCACTATTCCAGTACAACAAGTCAAAATCGACTGGGCTATTGCCTTTCAAGTAGTTGTCTACGTAGTAGTTCCAGTACAAGCTGTTTTCACGCAGTAAACTAAACGTCACGCTTAAGGAACGGCCGTCCATATACCCTTTCGCGTTATTTTGCGCTTCAATTGCACTAACAATGGTGTCATTGATATACGCGCCGACTTCACCTGGTTGAGAGAAGTCGAGCAACGTGGTGAAGAAAGTGGCAGACTTAATGCGCTTCTTCATACGTTTTGCAGCGTAGTACGCAACCGTGCTTGCTAAAACAGTACCACCAATACAATAACCAGCAGCATTGATTTGCTCTTGTCCTGTTATATCTTCAATTGCAGCGACGGCTTTCACTACGCCTTCTGTCACGTAGTCACCAAACTCTATGTGCGCTTGTGCCTTGCCTGGATTGCGCCAAGACATCATAAATACACTGTGCCCCTGCTCTAACAACCATCGAACCATTGAGTTCTTTGCCGTTAAATCAAGGATGTAGTATTTATTGATGAAAGGTGGGACGATGAGCAGCGGCGTCGCATTCACTTTCTCTGTTAGAGGTCGATATTGAATCAACTCAAACAATTCGTTTTGAAAAACCACATTGCCCTGTGTCGTCGCAACGTCATCTCCCACGCGGAATGCATTGTTATTCGTCATACGAATTTTTAAAATGTCTGCGCTCGACTCAACGTCTTCTTTCAACTGCTCTAAGCCTGCCAGTAAGTTTTGGCCGTTTTGCTCAAGTGTCAGCTTCAAAAGCTCTGGGTTAGTGGCGATGAAGTTGGAAGGAGAAAGGGCGTTAATGGCTTGGCGAGAGAAAAAAATAATACGTTCTTTCGTCTTTTCATCTAAGCCTTCCAAAGACTCGATGGTGTCCAGATAGGTCTTACTAAATAAAAGGTAGGATTGTTTGATGAAGCTATACATGGCTTCATTTTGCCACGCTTCGTTTGAGAAACGCTTATCCCCTTTTTCAGCTTCGACGATTTGTGCTTGGTTCCCTGCCAATGCAACATTCTGCCAAATTTGCAGCTGCTGTTCCCACCACTGTGCTTGCAGCTTTAAAATCGCAGCAGGCTGATTCGCAGCTTGTTCGAACAGTTTGGCAGTATCCTCAAAGTTCACTTCTTGCATGGCCTTGTTTAAAGGAGAGTTCACGACTGCCTTGTTCACTTCGAAATCATGCCACCACTGATGATTGGTTTCCTGAAGCTTCACAAGATAGTCCGAAAAGAAGTGTTGAAACATAGTCTTACTCCTATATTCGGAAAAAACAACGCCGCCCAAATCTAGGGGCGGCGAGAATCGGACAAATTACGCTGGAGTAACAGTCTTTAGATTTTCCGAAGTCATTTTCTCAACGTCTTCTTTGAACTCTTTTGCAATCGCTTGAAGCTTGTTGCTGTCATCCATCATTTGTTGAGAAAGTTTAGTAAGTACGCTTAGTTGCTGACTGTTGAAAGCAGTCAATGACGTTACGTCTTTGATTTCTGTCGCTGCTTTCATCTGGTTTAGACCCACTTCACTGTATGTGCGAATGGCGTTCAATTGAAGCTCGGTCAACACTTCTACGTTTTTTGTCACTAGCTTGTTGAACTTCAAGTAAGGTTCTAGATTTTTTTCAGTTTGATCGCTAAATGTTTTGAAGAAATCTGTGTACATGGTTTGTCTCCTAGAGAAAGAATTAAAAAATGTCCGTTTAAATAATTACTTAACTGTCTTTACAACCACAGCCGTGCCCATGCCGCCGCCCACACAAAGTGAAGCAACGCCATATTGACCATTTTGCTTATGAAGCTCGTGAACCAGCGTGACTAAGATTCGGTTTCCAGATGCACCAAGCGGGTGTCCTAGCGCGATAGCACCACCGTTAAAGTTCGCTTTATCTTGAATCGCGTTAACTGGAACTTGGTTTGTTTCCGCCAACTGATGAATCACGCCAAGTGCTTGCGCTGCAAATGCTTCGTTTAACTCGTAAACGTCGATATCATTTACTGTGAGTTCTGCTTTTTCGAGTGCTTTATTGACCGACTCAACAGGACCTAGGCCCATGATCTTCGGATCAAGACCCGATTGCGCATAGCTTACGATCTCAGCAAGCGGCGTTAATCCATGCGCTTTAACTGCGCTTTCAGACGCCACGATAATCGCACTCGCTCCATCGTTAATGCCTGATGCATTACCCGCAGTCACAGTGCCTTCGCGGTCAAAAGCAGGACGTAGCTTGCTTAAGGCTTCCATTGTCGCGTTCGCTTTTGGGTATTCATCCGTATCAAACATCACGGTTTCACGGCGTTGCTTTACTTCCACTGGCACAATTTCGTCTTGAAATTTGCCAGCTTCGATAGCGGCTACCGCTTTCTGTTGGCTAGACAGCGCGTATTCGTCTTGCTGCTGGCGAGTTAAGCCGATTTGTTTTGCTACGTTTTCTGCCGTCACACCCATGTGATATTGGTTGTAAACATCGGTTAAACCGTCCGCTACGAGCAGATCTTTTAGCTCCAGATTGCCCATTTTGTTGCCATCACGAATGCTGCTTGGTGCGGCAAACGGAATCTGAGACATGACTTCAACACCCGCTGCAACAACGATCTCAGCATCGCCACTACGGATATGGGACACGGCATCCATGACCGTTTTCATGCCACTACCGCAAACCATGTTTACGCCATATGCAGGAACAGATTCAGGAATCCCCGCAAACAGTGCCGCTTGGCGGCCAACACCCATTCCTTGACCTGCACCAACAACGTTGCCAACAATCACTTCGTCAACCTTGTCGCCAGGCAACTTTGCCGCTTCCAACGCGCCTTTAATCGCTACTGCTGCCAGATCGCCAGCAGAAGTATTTTTCAGGCTGCCACCAAAAGCACCAATTGGAGTACGCTTCGCCGCTACGATAAATACTTTTTCCATCATCTTCTCTCCTTAGTGCATGTATAGGCCGCCGTTCACCGACAAAGTCTCTCCGGTGATGTAGGCGCCCGCATCGCTGACCAAGAAGCTCACTGATGCTGCAATTTCTTCTGGTGTCGCAAGACGTTTCATTGGAATTTGGTTCGTGATGGATTCCAGCACTTCTGGCTTCATTTGCTCAACCATTGGCGTACCCGTGTAACCCGGAGCGATAACATTAACTGTCACACCCGAGCGAGCACCTTCGTATGCTAAGGCTTTAGAGAAACCGATCATCCCAGCTTTCGCCGCCGAGTAGTTTGCTTGACCAAACTGCCCTTTAAGACCATTGACTGAAGAGATATTGATGACACGACCACCGCCTTTTTCGCACATTGCTGCAAAGAGGGGTTGCGTAACGTTGAATAAACTATTGAGGTTGGTATTGATGACATCATTCCAAGCTTGCGCAGTCATCTTTTTAAACACGCCATCACGTGTGATTCCTGCGTTGTTGACAACAACATCAATGGTTCCTTCCTCCCCAAGCAATTGCGCCAATTTCTCTGCACACTCTGTCGTGTTTGTTACATCCAACTCAAAAAGGCGAACCTGATCTTTGGTAAACCCTTTGCTGTTGAACCACTCCAGCGCACATTCGTAGTTACCTGTGAAATAAGTAGCGATTACACGGTAACCGTCATTGACTAATTGAGAGGAAATAGCAGAACCAATTCCGCCTTTTGATCCAGTGATCAAAGCGACTTTCTTCATTGAAGACTCCATTCTTAACGGCATTTAAAAAGCAAACTTAATACACTGATGAAATAGTTCACCAACTGACGTGTTTATTTATTCTTTTGACAACCAATCCCGTGCTGCCTTTATTTTAAGTTAACCTAGAAATATTACATTTCAAATAAAAAACTCACCCAATTGCATAAGATTGATTTAGATCTCATTACCCGTGAAATGTTATAAAATGGTTAACTTTACATAAGTCATTGTTTTAAATCACACTTCCACAAAAGCTACACCAACAGAAATAGAAATATAATTATTAAATATCATACACTTACATACAGAATGGTAGACGTTACATTATGTCATGATTTAAGATCTGAATTTTAAGCCTATATGATTACAACAAACTTGAGATTAGAATAATAATTCAATTATCAGTAAAAATAATTATCAAACATATCATTTAATTACTGCATTTAATGATAATTTAGTTATCAATTCGATTATTTTAACACAGTGATGATTAATACCGATAAAATATAATAAATTAAATATATTTAATCTAAAAATGATATAAGAGCTTGTCTCATACTGGTGCAATACGCACTATTATGACGCATAGATTAAAATATAATTTCATTTTAAATTTATATATTCGAAGAACATCAACTAGCTACTAGTGAAAGTAATCGCTCGCTTTGTAGTAGCATCCTTTTCCACTTTGCACTATCTTTGTGGCTTCTCTTTAATCACTAAATCATCAACAGATATGAATCTTGCATTGCTCAGTATGTTCATCCCTACTTTCTTTTTTGTCTCAATCACGCCTGGTATGTGCATGACTCTCGCCCTAACGTTAGGTATGAGTATCGGTTATCGTCGCACGTTATGGATGATGATAGGAGAACTTCTCGGTGTCGCGCTGGTGTCAGTCTCTGCGGTGTTAGGTATCGCTGCGATTATGCTCAATTATCCTTGGATGTTTATCGCGTTAAAGTTCATTGGTGGCGGTTATTTACTCTATCTTGGAGTTGAAATGTGGCGGTCGCGAGGGAAACTTGCGATTAATGTCGACAACTTAGAAACACCAAAGAGTGACAATATCGCACTTATCATGCAAGGCTTCGTTACCGCAATCGCAAACCCAAAAGGCTGGGCATTTATGATTTCTCTTTTACCGCCTTTTATAGACCAAAACGCAGCACTTGCACCGCAACTGATCATACTTGTCTCCATTATTTTACTGTTTGAGTTCATTTGCATGTCTCTGTACGCTACTGGTGGTAAAGGGTTGAAACACGTATTAGGTCAGTCTAAGAATGTACGCCTAATGAACCGTATCGCAGGCACTTTAATGATGGGAGTTGGTGTCTGGTTGCTACTAAGCTAAGGCAAACTGGAAACAATGAAAAATATTCTGAATAAAATCGCTAAAGTCATGGGTGAAGTATTGGACTTTCAAGCCCGAGTTTGGGTTGTGAACGTCTATAGCGGTGAGCATAAAGGCGAGTCTTATGTCGTTAATGAAGATACTTTCTCTGTACCTCTTCAGTGGATGAAGAAGAAAGGCTACCAAGAGTCGATGTTGAATAAAGTCGAAGCAATGAAGCGCTCACAAGTCTTAGAGTTCGATTTGGGACTTGTGAAACATCGCTTGATGCGCGTGAAATAAGCACAAAAAAGCGCCACTCAAGATGAGTGGCGCAAGCACTTTTACCTTAAAAATAATGCTACGGCGCTGCGTCAATCTCAACTGGAAGATAATGTTTCGGCTCCAGTTTCAACCACTCCGGCAGCACAGTACCAATCGAAATCGAAGACCATGTACCCGACAGAACGCCAATAAACATGGCGGTTGAGAAACCAGCCAAAGGCGCTCCTCCCATAATCCATAATGCACCAACAGTGATCAATGTCGTACCAGATGTCACCATAGTGCGTGAAAACGTCGCGATAACAGCTTGATCATTGATGTCTTCTGTTTTCCAACTCTGTTTCGCAATCAACAGCTCACGGATTCGGTCTGCAATGATGATCGAGTCATTCAATGAGTAACCTAAAATCGCCAGCACAGCAGCAAAAACGGTTAAGTTGAACTCCATTTGAGTAATTGCAAAGAAACCAAGCACTAAGATCACATCATGAGCCAAAGCAAACAGTGAACCGCTTGCCAAACGCCACTCAAAACGGAAACACAAGTAACCGAGAATACTCAACACACAAATCAACAATGCTAAGCCACCTTGTTCAAACAAGTCTTGGCCAACTTGAGCGCCAACTATACTGTTGCTGACAACATCAACTTGGTGAGAGATTGGCTTCAACACCTCTTCTACACTTGGCAACGTTTGTCCATCTTCCGGCGCAGAGTAACGAATCACCCAACGGCCATCTTCACCAGAGCGTGTCACTGACGCAGATTCACCAAGCTTTGGTTGCAGAACGTCAAGCAGATCATGGTTAGTTAGCTGCTTATCTACCTTTACTTCTGTCACCATACCGCCAGTGAAGTCCAAACCTAGGTTCAACCCTTTAAAGCCTAGAGCGACGATCGCGATCACCGTTAAAATGATGGAAACTAGCGTAGTAAAGTAGCGAATTTTACGAATATTTTGTTTTAGCATTTCGACCATGATTAAACCCTCACATCACGACGGGCATCGCGGCCCCAAATTAAATTGATCATTGCTCGAGAGGCAAATACGCCTGTAAACATACTGGTTAACAAACCTAATCCGAGTGTTAAGGCAAAGCCTTGGATTGGGCCATTACCGATGGCGTACAAAATCACGGCGGTGATCATGGTAGTAATGTTGGCATCAAGGATGGTCGAGAATGCGCTGTCAAAGCCAAGATCAATCGCTTGAGCGAAGCTGCGGCCTTCACGCATTTTGTCCTTAATACGTTCAAAGATAATAACGTTGGTGTCTACTGCCATACCGACGGTTAACACTAAACCGGCAATACCTGGAAGCGTTAGAACCGCTCCTGGTAACAAGGCGATTAAGCCAAGTAAACAAAGCATGTTGGCACAAAGCGCCACATTTGCTACCCAACCTAAGCGGCGGTACCAAAGTGCCATAAAGGTCAGTGTTAGTCCCATACCTAAAGCCAGTGCTGCAAAACCGTTTTCAATGTTTTCTGCACCCAGAGAAGCACCGATTGTTCGCTCTTCCACAATAGTAACTGGCGCGGTCAGTGACCCCGCGCGAAGCAATAGCGCCAACTGCTGCGCATCGTCCATGCTACCTGCCCCAGTAATACGGAACTGGCTACCAAGTTGAGATTGAATAGTTGCGACGCTGATAACGCGCTCACTACGCTCAGTTACACCGCGATCGTTTGTTTTGTACTCTCGGTAAACGGTCGCCATTGGCTTGCCGATGTGAGTTGCTGAGAAGTCACTCATTTTCTTACCACCAGCGTGGTCAAGAGAAATATTTACCTCTGACATGCCCATTTTGTCGACACCAGCACGAGCGTTCACGATGTGCTCGCCCGTTAGAACTGGTCGTTTTGCCAAAATCACAGTACGACCATCATTATCTTGAAGAACAAGATCTTGGCTGCTGTGTGCTTGGCTCGCATCTTTCACTTCATAAAACGCCAAGCTTGCTGTTGCACCAATAACGTTTTTCGCTTGAGCAGGATCTTGTACACCAGGGAGCTCAATTCGAATGCTCTCTTTACCTTGGCGTTGCACTAGTGCTTCTGTGATACCAAGTTCTTCAATACGACCACGCATGATCTTCAGGTTTTGTTGAAGAGTCGACGATTGAAATTCTTGGATATTTTGTTCACTCGGTTCAAGCACAAAGCCACGAGATGAACTTTTTGAAATCCAGCCCGGGTAATTTTGACGCAAGAACTTGTTCACTTCCGACAATGCTTGCTCGCTGTCACTGTTTACCGTAATTCGGTTGCCGTTCTCTGCTCGAACTTGCACACCACGAACACGTTGATCACGCAGATTCGCTTTGATTTCATCAATCAACGCATCACGTTGTTCTTCAAACGCTTTATTCACATCAACATTCAACAAGAACTGAACGCCACCACGAAGGTCAAGACCGAGCTTAATTGGGCTAAAGCCCATCTCATTTAACCATTCTGGCGCAACCGATACGTATGAGAAAGTGATGCTGTCGTCTTTATTTAGCTCTTTGTTTAACAACGCACGAGCTTTACTTTGCGCATCTTCACCATCGAATACAATGGTTGTTTTGCCGTCTTTTTCGATGATTTTGTCGGCTGAAATATGGTTGGTTTTTAGCAGTTGATTCAGATGAACAACCGACATTTCACTGTTGTTTTGCTCCGAAAACGTCAACTGGATAGAAGGCTGTTCGCCAAACCAAGTTGGTATAGCACTTAGGGTTAAAATAATGACCGTCGTGATTAATACTGCATATTTCCAAGCTGAGTAGTGATTCATCAGCTTTCTGTTCTTTTGCTGCTTTGGTGTTTTTTTCATGTAAACATCATCCCTTCACGATGAAGTGAAGCTTTTAATAACAAGGCTTAACACACGACAGGTGCTCCCAGAATAAATTCAAGGTATGAAATGCTCAGAACGCTCACGTCCTGTCGAATACAATCGTCGTGTTAAGAGTGCACAATGGTGCAAATAAATGGTGTTTAGGCAGAAAACTGACTATTGAGTGCGACGTACATGGCATTGGTCTCTTTCCAACCAGAAATGCGATGATCGCTTGTGAAATGATAAAATGTGGACTGGTTGTTACGCCAGTTAATGTCCATCAAGCTGTATGCGTAACCCGCATCAGCGTAAAACGGAGTAGTGAGATCGCCGACAAAATCTACGTGCTCGTCATCAAGCCCTTCCCGTAAGTAAGACGTCCAGCGCTGAGAGTTAAACAAAGCAACGGAATCGAGACTTGCATGGCCTTCAGATACTGGAGATTGAGAGCTTTCTTCTGAAGCTTCAGAAAAATCGACGGAAGAGTTTGGCGATACACTTACGGCTACAAAAGGTTGTAGCTTAGAAAAGTGCGGTACGTGAGCCTTGTGATCGATTTGCGCAGCAGATACATGCACTGGTAGCAATACCATTGCAAATAGCAGCAAAATCAATTTTCTAAGGTAAATCCAAGGCATAGGAACTCACTAAAAAAACAAAGAACCAAGTTAGGTCACTTGGCTTAATGATAGTATTCCTATTGATTATGGTTCACAACTAAAAAGTTATAAATCTCTGATTTCAGGTTTGCATCGTTATTGCTTTTATCAAAACGTCTTTAGAGAACGAGTGTAATTAGTGGTGAGCTATCGATAAAAAATCTCGCCCTTATCAACATCTAAGTAGATCTTATTCTCTTGCTCCAAACCGCCACAATAGATGAAGTAAACGTTGCGCTTTTTGAACGTCACAGAACGCACCCAACCACCGAGCTCCTCAAAATCACTCGGATCACAGGTTTCATCGTCTAACAATTGCTGTGTTTTCTTACGGAAAATATCCAAGTGAACTTTTAAATCATCCGACTTCTGTAGGTATTCATCCAATATCTCTAAGCGCTCTTGCTCTTTAATAACTGGCTCTGCATCCGATAACCCTTCAGCATTCAACCATTCGGCTTTTTCTTCTCCACCCTCTTCATAGACAAGATAACCGGAGATTCGGTACCACCCATCTACTTTTTCTAACACCGATACTTTTTCTCCCTTATAGAGCGTATCGACAACTAAAGCATTAAGGTTAGGCTTGTTGTAAACATTGACACGACGCTCAATAACGTAGTACTCGGTAACTTCCGGGGGAGCGGCTTCTAAATCCAGAATCGGTTTGGATGTTTCTTTTTGCAGTGACGATTGCTCGACTTGTGTAGCCTTTGGTGCTTCAGGTTCATCTTTCTGCATAAAGAAGAAATAGTATCCAGCCCCCGCTCCGCCGAGCAACAGCATGACAATCAATGCGACGAGAATTTTCTTCATGCCCTTTTCCTTTTCATTCTTTATTCTTATCCCACCAGCAGCACGCATGTCGTAGAAATTTGGGTATATACTCAAAAGAGCAGGTCAACTAACGCGAGCAATAATGATCAACAGACTCAATTGGATACTACTATTTCTTCTGTTCCCGATAACGGGGCACGCCAATATTCAATGTAACCCATCGTCGTGGAATGACAATCTTACCCAATTCAATCGTTTAGAGTCCAATTACAATCAGCATGTTGAGGTATTCAATACACTTTTGACCGAACATAAACAGCGTCAGTTATTGTCCGAAACCTTTTCACTGCATGAGCTCGTGCTACTTTGGCGTGCCAAGTCGAACCAAAATGTGTTCAAAGCGCAATTAAAAGCATCGATTCAATACAAAGAAGAGCTCACAACTAAAGCGAATCAGCTGCTTAAATTGAGCACACAATCCCAATGGTCAGCAAATGGGTGGGAGATACTGGCCCAGAAGTGCCGCGAGTCAAACAAAACAGCCAATCAAATAACTGCGGAATGGTATAACACCAACGCTTTGGAACTTGCTGAAGATTACAAGCGCCTCTCTTCACAATATCAAACTCTGTCACAAGTCTATGATAAAGAAGCTCGAGCGCTTCAATACGCTCAAGATGTTTCGAAGTAAAAACAGAGCCAGTTTTGAATAGACGATGTTGGTTTTTCACTCCAATATTGGACGTTATTCGTGCTTTTTATCTTTCCTTAGTCGTGAATGATATCAAATGTAAATAATGGGATTGTTCCCTTTGACAAACTTGACTAAACCATGACCAAGACAATCAATTTATAGAGACATACGTCACATTAATGCTTTACTTATGGACATTTTTTGGTTAGTTTAGCCATTAATAAAATTTAATAAAAAGTCACATTTGGCTGGAGATGATGCTACAAACATGGTTATCAATCGATTAAGTAACAGGGAATGTCCTAATGCTACCAAAGCCAAGTTTTTGTCAGTAGTTAGGCACGTAAAAGAGTTCGGTTCAATCAGTGATTTGGATCTGTGTAAAATCTTCGGAGAAACAATATGGAGTGATGGGAGGGAATACCATTCAGCCGCGTTCTCATTCAAGGTTGATAGATACACAGGTAACTGTGAAATCTCACAATACAAAAACCAATAAGGCTTAAGAATTTATAAAGCGGAGTCAGGAAACGGACTCCGCTTTTTTGATCATGGCAATCGTAAAGTCGTGCTCGGAGTACCCCTCAATCAATCGTGTATTCGGACACAGCAACCGACAATAGCGAAAGACACCTTCTTTATTGTGCGACGCTAACATTTTCATGCTGGGTAGTTTGGATTCATCCAACAAGTTAAACACACAACCTTTCTCTGTCGCTCGGAACATTTTATCAATCATTTCAATGGCATGATTTGGGTTGGTGGATTGATAGTTCAATGATCCGGAAGCAAAAACAAAATCGCAACGAGGCAATACCAACGTTGAAAAGTCGCCACATATAAACTTACTTTGCGTACGAAAATCTCGTTTTCTGGCTTCAGAGATAAATTGTTTTTGCTGATCAATGCCAATATAGCTTTGAGGAAGCCCCCCCGTAAGTTCGATAAACGCTAACAAGTCTCCGTAGCCGCACCCAATATCTAAAATACTTGAACCGTCTAACGTTAACCCTCGACACAACGCCTCAAAACGGCTGATCTGACTATACTTATCTGCCCATCCCAGAGTTCGGGCTCTGTCTTTACCAAACTGTCTATATCGCTTTCGATGATAGTGGGCAATCTTAAGTCTATCGAAAAATTTCATCTTTCTTATGCATAAATCGGCAAACTGCCATTTCCTTTCACTTGTCTAATCGCCAGGTGGGTATGAATATCTTTCACATTTTCTAATCGCTGTAACTTTCTAGTAAATGTTTCATAACCAGCGAGATCTTTACTGACCACCTCTAACAGGTAATCATAGGCCCCTGATACGACATGGCATGAGATCACTTCATCCATCTCAACAACGGCATGTTCAAACTCATCAATCGAAGAAGCTTGGTGGTTATTTAAACTCACTTCAACAAATACAGTCATCGCGATGCCTACAGTGTCTCTGGACACAATAGCTCGATAACCACTTATTACACCTTCCTGCTCCAAACGCTTAATGCGTCTTGCACAAGGTGATGCCGATAGCCCTACTTGGTCAGCAAGTTCTGCAGTTGTCAGAGTGGCATCCTTCTGCATTAGGTTGATAAGTTGCCTGTCAATTTTATCCATTTATTCTTCCGTGCCTTTAATCACTAACAATTAACATTTATACGCAATTTATCACCAACATCAAGCCTAATTACGTCAAACTTTGCCTCCCTTTGGCAAGAGTTTTATTCAACAATTAACACATCATTTACAAATGGACATGTCGATAATGATCTTGGGATACGCAGCTATATTAACGACCTTACTGCTTTGGTCTGGTTTCTTTATTTCTTTAAAAGGGGGCGCAATTTCTGCCTTGCAGCCAGCCGATATCGCGTTAGTTCGCTTTCTCATCCCAAGTATAATTTTATTACCATTTGTGATTAAGCATAAACAGTCGCTGCGCGTCGTGCCTAAACGCTACCTGGTTGGTGTTGTGGTTGGAAGCGGCCTTCCCTATCTTCTGGTCGTCGGAACGGCTATGCATTTCGCTCCCGTGGCGCACGGCAGTGCATTAGTACCTGGCACTTTGCCATTGTTTGTTTCTGCTATCGCGGTACTTTGTTATCAACAGTCGCTGAGTGCTCACCGCTTAATCGGGCTTTCTACGGTGTTGTTAGGGATTTTCGTATTCCTTCTTTCTAATAGCGGCGCAGAGTACAACTGGTCTCAATTACAAGGGCATATCCTGTTTCTAACTGGCAGCATCATGTGGGCTGCTTTCACCATCAGCGCTCGTGTCGCCAATCTTAATGCACACGTCTGTGCAGGATTCGTTGCAATTGCGTCTTTGGCTCTGCTCATCATCGCCGTTGGTTTCGGGTGGGTAGACAGTTATTTGGTGGTAACACCGTTCAGCCAGTGGCCATGGGAGGAGTTATTTGGCCACGCGATGCTACAAGGTGTTGGCGCAGGTTTAATCGCTTCTTTCACTTTCATTTATGCAATTAGGATCATCGGTGCCGAAGCCAGCGCAGCTTTTGGTTCATTAACTCCAGTCGTCGCGACACTTCTTGCCGTTCCAATTTTTGGTGAACAACCAGATTCTCTCACTTGGTTAGCGCTGATGTTGGTCACATGCGGCAGTATTGTGGCAAGCCAAATCTTTATGAAAGGTGGAATGAACCAAACTTATCGCCCACCACTTCACAGATAGCGATGATTTTACAAAAACTTATGCCTTACTATCTTGAATAACAAAATGGCGTTTTGATAGCCTCAGCTTAACTAAAAATTAAAACGCCAATGTGATGCCAGCCACTCATACTATAGATGAACTGCATAGGTTTCTCAAACCGGGAATGAAACTTTCTACTAATTTCGAATTTGGGCCTAAGGATCAATATACGTATTCCACCACCTATCTTGGGATGAAAGAAAATGCTTATTTGATTCTTGATATACCAATGCGTTTGCTTGAAGAGCAAGTGATGAGGAAACTCCCCAACGCCGATGTCATCGTGCGTGGAGTATCAGATACGGAGTTAGGCCATGTCATTGCGTTTAAGTCCAGCGTGCTGACGACGACCGTTCGACCATCCCCCCTTTTGTTTATCCGCATTCCAGGAACATTTGCAACCAAACCAGTTCGGGAACATGAGCGTTACAAGTTGCAAATGGACTGTAACGTTATTCATGCAGGGAATGTCTACGACGGTAGCCTTATCGATTTTTCTCTAGCAGGTGTTGGTATATCAACCTTGATTGAGCCCGAATTCAACGTGGGTGAGAGTGTTACCATCGAATGCCCGTTAAGCCACTATATCGGAGAAGAAAATCGATGTGTCATTGCCAACATTAAGAAATTGGTGAAGGGATGGGTAGTTGGAATTAAGTTTGCCAGTCCCATTGCGATGACTCACGAACTAAAAACAGAGTTACTGGAGCAATCCTTTCTAACCAGTAACGTCTGAACTTACTGCTCGCTAAAGCGCGTCGCCTCAAAGCTGTTGAGTATTCTGTGAACCGTATAGGTCACAAGCAGCGTCGCAACAATAGCAAACAAAATACTGCTCACGCGATACAGCGCACTGAACATTAAGTCACCATCCGGAGTAAGATATTGGCCGAACAAAATGCCTAATGTGGTTAAGCCGCCAAATCCGGCTCCCGAACCGCTAGACTCTTTCACGTGCATATAGCTGAACATCATCGCACCAATCCAAAGCAATGGGACGATAAACAATAAGGTATCCGACCAATCGTATAATACAAGTTGTCCGACAATACCAAAGGTCACCCCCATCAAGGTCCCCATTGCTCTTTTTCGCGCATACCCTAAAGCACCGTTCCAATGCATAGGAAACAATAAAAGTAAGGTTGTCGCCTGAGCAGACATAGAGTCACTGAGGTCAAATAGCTGGAATACAAGGAAAGACATTGTAGCGATACTCGCCCCCATAAGGGCTTCATGACGCATTCGATGACTCTGTTTAGGCTGCGACGGTTTCGCTGGTGGCTGACGAGGTTCCGCATCGGGAATCAAAAATGTCACCACATAAGCAACGATCACTGAAATAACATTCGCTTGCAGGTTGCTAAATATTAGGTCATTTAAGTCAGTGGTTGGATAACTCGCAAAGTGCAGCATGATGCTTAAGCTCAGTACGCTGTTCGCTCCAAATAAGAATAAGCTCCCTTTTGACATACAGGCGAATTTATACAGGAACAACCCGAATGCAATGATTGTCATCATGCCTGGGTGCCCACCAAACAACCCACCAAGCACACCAACTTCTAATCCACACACAACCGCTGAAAAAATCAGTTGTCGTGCGGCATGTAGACTCATGACTGGCACCATTCCAAGTAACAGCATCGGGGTTACAGTAAAGAATACGCCATAGTTCCAACCAAATACTTTACATAAAGTGAAACCAATAGTCGCACCAGTTGCAATGCGCAAACACTGACGGAAGTCGTTTTCCGACATGGGGTGGTCCCATAACTTCATATCGCCTCCTCGTTAATAAATATAATGAAGAAGACTCAAGAATTGGATCTGGCATCTCGCTAACCAGCCAGATAATGCGTTTTCTGGCAACAACTGCACGGTTGCTCGTGCCCCTGCTGGAAATGCACGCTGCTGAGGCTCATCGATAGCTAAATGTAAACGTAAGCGCTGCGCGTCTCTCACCCAACGGTTTGAGTCAGTTGGTGTTGCTAAGCGGCCATCCGCATCGAATTGACCCGAGCTGACCCCGGCATCCACACTCGTAATACGAGCTTCAAATACATCACCAGGTAAGCTATCAAAAGCCACTAACGCACGGCTGTTCTGATTAAAGTGTCGTAAACTCTTTTCACGAAAGTCGGCAATGATATCCACGTCATCGGAGACTAAAGCGACAAGAGGTGTACCAGCTGCCGCATAGGCCCCCGTCTCGAGCTGCAAGTTAGCGACAACGCCATCATGTTCCGCCGAGACTTGAGTGTAAGACAGATTAAGTTCCGCTTGTTTTAGCTGGTTTTGCGCCACGCGGATATTCACATTCGTTGCGCCTAAATCACCGCGGTTTACTTCCAACTCTTTTAAACGAGCACGTGCGGCCAGTAAGTTCGCTTTAGCTGCCGTTGCACTGCTCTGTGCGTCATCGCGCTGCTGTTGCGAAGTACCATTACGGTGAAACAGGGTATTAAGACGTTTTGCTTCGCGAACTTTTTGTTCCGCCACGATTTTGCTCGCTTCAACGTCTGCTTTTGCCGCAGCAATAGAAGCATCAAGTTGTTCGTTGTTTTGAATCACACGTTCAAGGTTAAGTTGAGCCTTTTCTACGGCGAGCTGATAGGACTGGGGATCAATCTGAAATAGTAGATCGCCTTGGCTTATTTCTTGGTTGTTGGCAACATAAAGATGTGTAATCTGCCCACTCACACGGGGGGCCACTTTAGTTACCACACGCGTTGCCATTGCCTGAGGCGTCAACGGCATGGCGAGATCTGCAACTAGAAAATAGGCAAAGACAAGGACAAACGCGACGCAAGAATATTTGATCCAACGTGCGAATTTTTGATCTGGAGTCATAGGCGTTTACTTCTCTTTTAATTCGGTTTTCTGACTTATTCGCTAAGTGAATCAAGCGCATTGTGAGCAATCTGATCAAGAATCAATGAAAGCTGCTGAAGTTCCTGGTCGTTGATGTCCGTTAGGAGCTTGCTTCGAACTTGAAGAATTCGAGCCTCCATTTGCTTTAGTAGGGTTTTCCCCTCTACTGTGAGGCTAACAATGCGTGCTCGCTTATCATGTTCACAGCAATGGCGAGTGATCAGAGATTGCTCTTCTAATAATTTTAATGTTCGCATCAACGACGCTAACTCGATCTCAAGCGCTTCAGCCAAATGCTTCTGACTGATGTTGTCACCCATTCGATAAAGCTTCCATAACGCAGTCCAACGCGGATACGTTAGGTTTAAAGGCTCTAACTCGCGATCTGCAACCATTTTCCACAAACGAGCAACACGAGATAATTTTTCAGCCAGAGAAAGGTCTCGCAAACTGTTGATGTCTTGAATCATAAGATCTACTCAATTACTTAGCGTGCTAAGTAATATAAAATAGTTAGCACGCTAAGTAAATATCTTTTTGTGATTGAAATCACGTTAGGTGTGTCAGTGAAGGGGGAGAAATCTAAGTAACACAACACTATATTTGAATTTGAAATGCAGCGATGTACACAACAAACGTCGAGACCAATAAAGTCTGAAAAGTCTGATTTGTATAAGAGTAAAAGGGTCAGATACAAAAAAGCACAACCCACAGTCATGGTGTTGTGCTTTTCAGATAATGAATAATTGGATTATCCCGTAGTGAGCCAATTCCTTATGTTCGCTCAACTAAGAACCGCTGTTTAAAATCCACAAATGCTTCATGGAGCGCATTTTCTTTGATCGGCTTGAGAAGCACGTAATTCGCACCCGATTCCATAAAGGCGTCACTGGTTTCTTTCGCGGTGTCAGCAGTACACGCATAAATTGGCGTGCCTAGTTTCAGCTTTTGTCGGATCTCTTTGGTCGTTTCAATTCCACCAAGATGCGGAAGTTGGTTGTCCATCAGTATCAAATCGTAAGTATGATCTTTTAAGAATTCCATTGCTTCTAACCCATCTTTCGCCCAATCAACCTGCATTTTGTACTTGTTACAAAACGCTTTTAGAATGAATGCGTTAGTATGGTTATCCTCTACCAACAACACTTTGAGACTCTCTGTAAATAGTTCACCTGGCTTAACTCGCAAACTCGAATCAAGAGGGGTGAGTACTCGCTCACGATCTTTCACTGGCATTGTAATGACAAAAGTCGTTCCTAAGCCTTTCTGACTGCGGACTTGAACATCACCTTCCAGCATGTCGACAAGGCTCTTCACAATGGTCAGCCCTAAGCCACTGCCACCGTATTCTCGAGTCGTTGTTGCTTCTTCTTGAACAAAAGGTTCGAACATTTGGTCGAGTTTGTCAGACTCGATGCCGATACCTGTATCCGTAATTTCCACGACCAGCACGCTATTGTCAGCACCATAGAACTGCTCCAGTTCAGCATGCAAGCGCACGCTACCCGAGGGCGTAAACTTTACTGAGTTACTGACTAGGTTGAATAAAATTTGGTTCAGACGAACTTGGTCAGTAAAGATTTCAACATTGGGATCTATTTTGTTTTCAATGACAAGGTTGACGCCTTTACTTTCACAAATAGGACGATAAATGTTTTCTAACGTTCGAATTGTATCAGTGAAAGAAAACGGGTGCTTTTGGATATTAAACTTACCCTGCTCAATCTTCGAAAAGTCCAAAATATCATTCAAAACAGCAAGTAAGTGCTCACCACTATGTCGAAGTACGTCAATTTGGTTATTCTGCTCTTCTGTTTCCACAGAGTCTTTTAGCAATTGAGCAACCCCTAAAATTCCATTGATTGGCGTTCGGATCTCATGGCTCATTTTAGCCAGAAAGTCGGCACGGGCTTGAGCAGATTTCTCTGCTTCTTTGCGCGCCAAGTTACTCTGTTTTTCCGCCTCAATTAGCGTGGTTATATCCTGACCTTGAACAATAATACCGCTAATATCTCCATCAACTCGAATCGGCGATAAGTTCCAGCGATATACTTTGTCTCCAATTGGCACATTAACGCCTGTCAACGTAGCTCCCTGAGCCGCCATGCGAAGGTGTGGCATCAACTTTTCTTTGAAACCTTTGAACACTGGGTGCATGGTTTCAATATCGTTTTCCATGACTAACTCTTTGCGTGCTGCCGGATTGATTTGGACAAGCACACCCGATTCAGACCACACCATAATAGGAGATAACGCAAAGTTAAACAGGTCGCGGAAAGAGCGCTTTTGTGCTTCAAGCTCTTCAAAAGTGTTTTCTAGTGTCGAACCAATATGATCGAATTCCTCAATATCTGACCCCTCAAAACGCTCAAATCCTTTTTCTTCACGAGCCGAGCGGGTATATGCCATCAGGGATCCTAACTCTTCAACTACTCGATTCTCGATCCATTCTTTAGTCATTAGCGCAATCATGACCATACCGATAACTGAGGCTAGCATTGCTAGCAGGTGTTGGATTTGCAATGTCACCACGCTCTGATTGTCTTGCACAGTAAGCAAGCACAAGTCAGTCTCGGCGGCATTTACCTCAATAGGGGTTTTGATGATCAATAATTGGTCAAGCTTGTGCTGGGACTCTCGTCGTTTGAGTACGTCAAATATTTGATAAGCCTCATCTCCTACTAATGAGCTTGCCAATGGTGTGTTGTTAGCGACCAACACAACATTGTCGACGTTGCCTTCATTTTTTAACCTTTCCATCAACCCAAAGTTATTATCTAAAACAACAACATTGTAAGAGTACCCCATCACTTCACCGGTTTTAGGTTGTAAAACGGGTACGCGACGAAGTAACAGATGGCGAGTTCCCATCGGGGTCTGTGAGGGTAGATAATACCAGTTGTTGCTAAAGGTCACCTGACTGGCAAGTCGGCTAAGTATCAGATTGTTGATGCCATAGAAATGCGCGTTGCCATCGTCCCAAATAATACCTTGATGATCGGTTAGGAAACGAAACTCTGGTGTATGGGAAGGATCACTCTGGTCAATACTCATGAAAAAGTAATTGAGTGCCTCTTCATCACGTTCTGTATAAAAATCCAATACAACATCACTTTTCGAATTGCTGTTGTGATGAATCTGAATCGCTGCAAAATGGCTATCAAAAATGTTCAGGATCAGGGCAGAGGTCTGCTGCTTGGTTCGGTCGACTTCCTGCCAAATAATCTGCTTCGAGAAGTAATAACTCTGAACAAAGATGCCTAGAATGATCGGAGCAAGTACGAGAATAATTATTTTGGTAATAAGCGTCGACAGTGAGCGACGCTTTCTTGTTTTTGATGTAGTTGTCATCAATTATCTGAGTATCTAAATGCACGTTTTCTTAATGCTTCAATTCTTTCTGGAGAGTCCGATTTGGTAACGACTTCAAAATCACCAGAGTAAACGGTGGGAACTGGCTTTCCTTCTAAATCCCACTTAATGGCCTCAGCCATTGCAATACCTGTATCATCGTTCATACGCATAACGGTAACGTCTAACTCCCCTTTAGAAAGCGCCTCTAACTCTGCTGAACCGCCGCCCCAACCATTGATCATGACATCATCACGACCTAACTCTTTAAGAGCGTCAACAGCACCTAATGCTACATCGGTAGAACACGCGTAAATGAAATCAACGTCCGGATACTTCTCCAAACTGGCTTTTGCAGCTTCATACCCAGATTGCTTTGTTGCTTTGGTGTAGTAAGCAGATTGTAGTTTAAATTGATTATCGCGGTTCACTTGGTTGATAAAAGTGTTGCCTCTGATGTCACTAATGTAGCCCTCTGAGAAGTAGAGAACACTATAGTGGCTATGTTTAGGGAAACGCTTGCCAAACTCAACGGCCAATTCACGACTTCCTTCTGCGTGGTCGAAACCAACATAAAGAAACGGCTGATGATGTTCCCAATCCCTAACAGGTGTGGTGATATTTTGTAAAATTAACTTGGTTTTCTTTGAATCTAAGACATGCTCAACAAACTTACGATGTCTTGTGGTATCTAGAGTAAAGATCAAGTAATCGGAGTTGCTTTTCAGCGCCTCCATTAAAGACAAACTTTGCTGCTTTATATCTGCATTAGGACGAGTAAACACTTGATTTAGTTGATAGTCGATATCAAGCTTATCTAGGCGTTTTTCAAACGCATCGATGTTTCGAATCCAATAATCAGAGATCTGCTGCCCTGGATAAACAACAGAAATTTTCAGTGGACGCTTTTTGTCTTTTGCTACGGGTACAGGGGTTTCTCTTACCACTTCAGCCAACGCACTAGTTAACTGCTTCTGTTGTGGAAACTGGTCTAAAAACTCTTGATATGCCCAATACCCATTAAGAACTTGGGTGGCCTGCACATTCGGCGCAAAAGCGGCCATTGAAATCAGGGAGAATACTAACGCTTTTTTCATCTACTGCTCTTTTAGCTTTTTTATGAGCCTAATTCAGCTCTATTCATTACCTAGCCGAGTCATCCTATACTCTTGTAATCTACCTTCCTCTTAGTGCCTGTTTCAATAGTAAATTGGTTCTTGGTCTGAGTGGATGCAAATAAAGTACATTGAGTCGCTTCCTTTGTCTCGATAACGTAGAGACATTTCGCGCTTTTCATATTCAGGACCTTTAAACAGAACACCAGCCCATTATGCGTCAGTTTATTCCTACATGGTACTCCAAAAACAAAAAGAAACCGCCAATGTGACATAGGCGGTTTCCGTGTATCTTTGCGTAGCAAGGGCTTGTCAGAGTGCCACTATCTCTAACATCATTTGTTGATGTTCGTCGACGACAATATTTGCTTTTGACATAACGAGCAGCTCTTTTTTCGCTTTAGTTAGTTGCTTAATATAGTACTCTGCTCGCATGGCAAGCGTCTTTGAGTCAAAATCCGATGACCATTCCAATACCAAAGGGCCTTTTCCCTTCAAAGCTTTCGCTCCTTTTCCGGTTTGGTGCTGATTGAATCTTCGTTCAACATCATTGGTAACACCACAATACAACGCGTTGCGGTTATTTCGTATCAGGTAGACACTCCAACGCTGCGTTGTATTTTCCATCATGAAAGCAGTGACTCAACCTTAGCTTTTAATTCATCCAGCTCTTCTTTCAGCTGAGCGACTTCGAGCTCTAGCTGACTTACTCGATCGGAGCTCGAGCTTGCAGCAGACACAGGCGCTGCAAGTTCGGACGCATCAACATCACCACAGAACAAATGCATATAACGCGACTCCCGCTTACCAGCCTCACGTGGTAATTTGACCACTAATGGTCCTTTCTCTTCGCTTGCTAAATGCTCAAGGACCGTTTCCACTTCTTTTACATCATGAAATGTCGCGAGACGATTAGTACGAGTACGAATTTCCCCAGGTGTTTGAGCACCGCGCAAAAGCATACAGCATACAATGCCCTTCTCCTGCTCTGTCAGCTTTAAATCACCAAATTCCGTATTACAGAAACGGTGTTGATACTTGCTGACGCGGCTGTTGAACGCACTTTCGTCACTGACGAGCCTGCGCTCAATAAGAGCATCAACGGCATCGAGAACGTCTGACTCAGAGAGTGACATCACGGGATCACGGTTGCTTTTTTGATTACACGCGTTGGTTAATGCGTTTAGGCTGAGGGGGTAAAGGTCTGGGGTAGTGACTTCTTTTTCGATCAAGCAACCAATAACTCGTGCTTCAATTGCCGTTAGCTCAACTTTCATAATGCATTTCCTTATTATTTTTGCATTTGACTTTGTACCTAAATCGCTTCGAAATCATACGCCATAAATTCACACAGCAGTGCAAGAAGCGTTAGCGGTTCAGGTGTTGGTGTCAGGCTAAAGCATAGCGTAAGACCTGACACCCCTTACGAATAGGGTCAGGTATCAATGCTCCGAGAGAATCGGCACTCTCGTCAAATTGCCATCTTGGTCGACCATCATTATTTTTGAACGATTAAGCTCAACTTCGATGATTTCGAGTTGCTCGCGAGCGTTGATATACGCCGTTTTTAACTTTTCAGCCACAGAGCGAGTGACTTGCTCATTATCTTGACTATTTACTTGCTCCGCAGTGTTACCAGAGTCCATATCAAGTTCATCATTTTGCATTCAATGGTGTTGATAATATAGTGAAGGCCACGTTATGACAATGAATCGATGGATTCTACAATGTTGGCCAAAACTCGAAGAAAGCAGCACGATTATATGGACACAACGCAATTGGTTGAGAAACGTTCAACTCTGCATTGCTATTGATCTAAAGACTGTTATGCCACTGGATGTTGTGCTTTAATCGAGGAAGATATTCATAAAATTAGGAAAGAGAACTATGAGTAGCGTATTTGAAATCGTTAACCAAGCTCGTCGTAAAAACAAACTAAAACGTGAGCTTCTTGATAACGAGAAGAAAGTTCGTGATAACCGTAAACGTGTTGATCTTCTAGAAAACCTTCTAGACTACATCAAACCAGAAATGACTCACGATGAAATCGTCGCAATCATCAAAAATATGAAAGCAGACTATGAAGATCGTGTTGATGACCACATCATTAAAAGCGCTGAGATCTCTAAAGCACGTCGTGACATCAGCCGTCGCATTCGTGAGCTGACTGAAGAAGACAAGCAAACTAGCGGCAAAAAATAAACGCGTAAGCTAGATTTTCGAACCCCGAGCAAGAATATCTTCCTCGGGGTTTATTTTTGTCTCTAAACTAACCGCCGTGTACAATCAATCTAACTCTTATTCCTAACGCATTCAGCTTTCTATGTCTTCAACTACGACAAGTACACAACCAACGCTTGCAAAACAATTATTTACGATGACCTGGCCAATGCTTTTTGGCGTTCTGTCTTTAATGAGCTTTCAGCTTGTGGATAGCGCGTTTATCGGTCAGCTCGGCGTTTTACCGTTAGCCGCTCAAGGTTTCACTCTGCCTTTGCAAATGGTCATTATCGGCATTCAAGTCGGTCTAGGGATCGCAACGACAGCGGTCATTTCTAAAGCTCTTGGGGCGAATGAAAGTCGGTATGCCAAACAACTGGGCGGATTAGTATTGATGATCGGCTCAATTGGTGTCGCTATTTTTGGCGGGCTAATTTGGCTTTTGCGCTACCCCATTTTAGCTCTATTAAGCGCTCCAGAATCTGTTATGCCGATAATCGACAGTTACTGGCCTTGGTGGTTATTAAGCTCATGGACTGGTGCGGTTTTGTATTTTTATTACAGTATCTGCCGAGCTAATGGCAATACAATGTTACCTGGCACAATGATGATGATAACCAGCGGCGTGAACCTTGTGCTCGATCCGCTATTTATTTTCACATTTGACTTGGGTATTAACGGAGCGGCAATAGCAACCATCGTCGCTTTTGGGTTTGGTATTTTAGTCGTCGCTCCTCGCGTGAAAAAGAATCACTGGGCAACGACACAATGGCAAGATCTTAACGTAGCCAAAAGTGTTGCATCTATCGGTAACATTATGGGCCCTGCGATGATTAGCCAACTGCTGCCACCGTTGTCTTCCATGCTAGCAACAAAATTATTGGCGAGCTTTGGAACCGCAGCAGTCGCCGCTTGGGCGCTTGGTTCACGCTATGAGTTCTTTGCTATCGTTTCGGTCTTGGCGCTGACAATGTCTATGCCTCCAATGGTTGGACGCTTACTTGGAGCAAAGAACTATGAAGATATCCAAAGGCTCGTCAGTATTGCCGTAAAATTCATTCTAGGTTTCCAACTTTTGATTGCTGCCATTACATTTGCCGTCGCAAACCCACTCGCATTATTGATGACAAGTGATGTGCAAGTGGAGCAAGTCTTGGAAATGCATTTACTGATAGTGCCGATCAGTTTGGGTTCATTAGGGGTTTGTATGCTAATGGTTTCTCTTTGTAATGCATTAGGCAAATCTTACACCGCGCTCACTATTTCAGCGCTGCGCTTGTTTGTCTTTTTCCTACCGTGCTTGTGGGTTGGCACTCAAATGGATGGAATCCGAGGTTTACTCTTAGGCGCTTGTATCGGCAACCTGTTAGCTGGTGTTTCCGCATACCTAACCTATCGCCAAACCATACGCAAACTCGCAGGCGCTCAAGCCAACGCACAACAATGAATAATCAGAACTAAGCCCCTGAAGTGGGGCTTTATCGTTTTGACGCCTTGTCTAAGTTGAAATGTTAGCTAGGCGAGTTTTAATTCACTAAAGAGCTCAAATAACTGGTTCGATTTATACGGCTTAGGTAAATAAGCATCCATGCCTGCCGCAAAACAGTTGTGGATGTCTTCTTCCAAAACACTCGCAGTGAGTGCGATAATCATCGTTTTTTCACGTCCTGCTTTCTTTTCCCAACGACGAATTTCTTTCGTCGCGGTCAGTCCATCCATCACGGGCATCATGCAGTCCATTAAAATTGCATCGAATTCTTCTCCCTTTGTGATGGCTTCTAACGCTTCTTGGCCGTTGCTTGTTATCAAATAGTCATAACCTGCTTTATCCAGAAAAAAACTCGCTATTTTCTGGTTCATCAAATTATCCTCCGCAATTAAGATCCTCCGATGAGAGCGCGACGCTCGATATTCAGAGCTGACAACATTATTGGTGACATTGTCACTTGATATAGTCTTTTCAACCTTAGCTAAATCATCAATGACATGCTTAAATCGATTGCCAAGGAAAGGTAATGTGAGTACGGCATGTACTTTTTCTGCATTTTCGTAGGGAGTGGATAAATGATGCTGGCAAATAATCACACGGCGAAGATCGTAATTAAATGATAGATTATCCAAAACTTCATCGGTATTAGCGTCGTTACTGTGGCACAGAAATATGACATCAAAGTCATCATTTATCGCTTGCACTTCATTCACATTATTAACGCCAAAGAGATTGATTTTCGCTAAGCGACACTCTTTTAATATTTGGTCGGCGTAGTCGTAATTTGAGCAGATCAAAAGCCCTTTATTAATCACCTCCGAACGCCAGCCAAACACCGGAATTGCTTCAACCTCAATCGAGAATTCAAAGCATGTGCCCACTCCTTTTGTAGATGTTGCTACGAGCTTGCCCCCCATCATCGACACAAGCTGACAACAAATTGCCAAACCCAACCCTGTACCGCCAAATTGCCTCGACACTCCTTCATCTTCCTGAGTAAAGGGTTCAAAAATCGTGGTTAACTTATCTTGATCAATGCCTATTCCGGTATCTTCTACTTTAAACGTCAGCACTCCACGTTCTTTCTCAAGTAACTCTTCATAACTAACATCAACGCATACATGCCCACTTTCGGTAAACTTAACCGCATTCGATACCAGATTCGTAACTACCTGTTTGACACGATGATCATCGACCATCACGCGAATGGGGATATTTTCAGCTAAATTAATACCTAACTTTAGCTGTTTAGATGTTGCTTTGGATTGGAATAAAATCATCGACTGATACACGACTTCTCGGATATCCGCTTCTATTAGTGACAGCTCCAATCGTCCAGACTCGATTTTAGAGAGATCCAATATATCGTTAAGTAAAGTAAGCAGTGTTTGAGATGAGGAGTCAATGTCATCAACAACTTCTTGTTGATGCGAAGACAACTCACTTTGAGAGAGTATTTCTGTCATGCCCATGATCCCGTTAAGGGGCGTGCGTATTTCATGTGACATGTTGGCAAGAAACACAGATTTTGCACGATTAGCCGATACTGCTGACTCTTTTGCATGCAGTATTTCTTCAGTTTGTCTCTGCATTTCTTCAACCACTCGATTCACTTGCTGAGCAAAAATGGTCAGTTCATCACTTCCATCAACTTTGACTTTTGTTTGCTTCTCTTCGGAGTTGATCAACGCGTTTAAAGTATGAATGATCGCATCGAGTTTGCTGTTAACTCGGAACCAAGTACTAAATCCGAGCCAACAAAGCAGGATAACCACTAAGGCGACGCCAAAACTGATCATCGCTATATTGGCCTTTTGTTCATGAACCTGCGTGAGAAGCGACTGCTCAGTTTGTTTGGTGAACCCATCAATGAGCACTTGTAAGCGCTGCACACGAAAATCGAGTTCTTTTAAATACGCGGCGTAGTCACTTTGTGACATGTCTCCTGACATTAATTGTCCGCGAGACGCCAAGTTTCTCTGATATCTCGGCGAAGTAAACAAGCCAAGCAATTTATCCACTTGCTCGTATGACCCACCTAAGTTTAAAAACGCATCCAAATTTTGCTGCTGTCGGTCAATCGCCTGATAAAACATACTTTGACTTAGCCGACTCTTAGGGTCTTGGACTAAACGGTTCGTCAGCCAAGCTTCTTTCTGTGTCCAAAAAGAGAGCTGAGCAAGGTAGGCAATAAAATTTTGCATGCGAATGCCGTCGTCACTGCCATACCATTGATGATTTTGCAACAAAGAGCGCGACATATTTTGGAGCTGTTGAAATGCCCAATCACCCAGGTCGTCCATCTCACTCAATCTACCTGACAATACCCCCAGCATGGCTTCTTTCAGTTCATCAGCATACTCAGCAGTATTAGGGTTACTCACAAACTTTTGATGCAAAGAAGAAATAACTTCACCTTGTTCTTCAATATTAATGGCTGCAGAGACTTGAAGATCAGGCTGTCGGCGTACTTTCTCTATGGAGTAAATAAAGTGGGAGGCCTTGGATATCAATTGGAAACCTTGAATATTGCTAACCGTTTGATTGAGACGGCTCACGCGCAACGCATTATCAGAAAACTGCTGAACTGCAAACACCACTATTACCACAGCGGGTAATAGTGCGAGGAGTGCTAAGCGTGTTTTTATTGATAATCTCAACATCCATCAGCCTAATGGTTGATTTCATCCGTTTATTTAATATTAGACTAGTTTCTTGCATTGAAAGGCATATACGACATTGTTACTTTCAAACAACATTCACCTACCTAGATTATGGTTATTGTGAGTGTTTTATCATCGGCTAATGAAGTGGCAATTGTGATTCAAGTCATATTTTTTGATCTTAAAGTTGGATGCAAACAATAAAGTTTCACTCACAACTAAGAGTCGCATCACTTTTCAGGAAATCATCTATTGTATGTTTACCTATTGAGTTGCCTTATCGAGTCAAATCACACAAAAATGCAAAATATCCATTTTTGTCAACAAAACTAATTTGAAAGCAAACGTTATCATCGCAAAAAAAGTAAGTTACTTTCTAAATGTCAATACGTGAAAACCACTGCTTTAGTCACATTAATCCACCACTAACGTCCCCTTAAGTAGTGTTTTACACTGGATTTAATTTTCCTAGCAGAATAAGGACTCCGACCTTAGAATCCGCACACATAACTATTACAACCCGATTACATAACCCACCACACTCTTGCACGCTGCCGAAGAGGCAACAGCAGAGAGTATGGTTAGCCCCCAAAACGTGAAAGGTCTAATACAACAATGAGTCCAGAGAAATATCTCCAAGACTGGCAAACTAGCCAAACGATTGCTGAATCTATTTCCCCTCTAATTGGTAAGCTATATCGTCAAAAAGGAATCGAAGTGGTTCTGTTTGGTAAAACGCTTATTAATGCTACTACTATAGACATTCTCAAAACTCATCGCGTTGCAAGACGTTATACCGGTAACCCACTTTCGCTTGAGCACACGATGCCTATTATTCAAGCGCTTTGTGAAATGAGCATTTCTTCATGCCGTGTCGATGTTGGCCAATTGGCAACTATGTACTGGAATGAACATGACGATACAAGCTCTCTAAACGATTTCCTTATCACTGCACTTGATGGTGCTCGCGACGCAGATTCTTCATTGAAAGCGCGTGATGTGGTTCTTTACGGGTTCGGTCGCATTGGTCGACTACTTACTCGCCTTCTCATTGAGAAAAGTGGTCCAGGTTACCCACTAAGACTACGTGCGATTGTGGTTCGTGGCGGTAAAAAAGGCGATTTGGAGAAGCGTGCTAGCTTGCTGCGTCGTGACTCAGTTCACGGTCAGTTCAACGGTAGCATTGTTATCGATGAAGAGCGTAAAGCACTGATCGTTAACGGCAACTACATCCAAATCATCTACGCAAATAACCCAAGCGAAGTGGATTACTCAGCTTTCGGTATCAATAACGCGCTAGTTGTTGATAACACAGGTGTTTGGCGTGATTCTGAAGGCCTGAGCCAACACTTAGCGTGTAAAGGCGCAGAGAAAGTACTGCTAACAGCACCAGGTAAAGGTGACATCAAAAACGTTGTATTCGGTGTAAATGAGTCGGTAATTAAAGAAGATGACACCATCATCTCTGCGGCAAGCTGTACAACAAATGCAATCACGCCAGTCCTTAAGGCTCTGAACGATAAATATGGTGTTCTTTCTGGCCATATTGAAACCGTGCACTCATACACAAACGACCAAAATTTGATCGACAACTTCCACTCTGGTGACCGTCGCGGACGTAGTGCTTCACTAAACATGGTTCTGACTTCAACAGGTGCGGCAAAAGCAGTTGCTAAAGCATTGCCAGAGCTTGCAGGCAAGCTAACAGGCAACGCGATTCGCGTACCGACACCAAACGTTTCTATGGCAGTCGCTAATCTAAACTTAGGTGAAGACGTAGACCGTGATTCACTGAACGATTACTTGCGTGAAATGGCGTTGAACTCTGAGCTTTCGGCACAAATTGACTACACCGATTCAACAGAAATTGTATCAACTGACTTAGTTGGTTCTCGTCATGCAGGCGTCGTAGATGGTCAAGCGACTATCGCACAAGACAAGCGTTGTGTACTTTACATCTGGTACGACAACGAATTCGGTTACAGCTGCCAAGTTGTGCACTGTATGGAACAAATGATGGGTGTTCGTTACCAAACATTCCCTCGATAGGTGAACTTTGCTCCACAACGTTAACCACATAGCGTAGCGGACAATATCTCATATTTGTTCTAAATAATAAGCGCCATGCGCATTACTAATATTTTTCCCCGTTTATACGCCTGATCACCCTCAGGCGTTTTTTCGTTTCATTCATTTGACACTCTCCGGACAAAGTGAACGTCAGCATTCATGTTTTGTTCATGTTCACAGCATTAATCTGAGCACATAAATTACAGAGAGGTCATGATTATGAATCGGATTATTGTAACTGCACTAGCACTGATTACCGGCTTTTTTACGTTAGTATTTAGCTTGATCATTGCGATTCCGTTGACCATCGCAGCATTAATTACCGGCAAGCGTATTGAAAATCGCGTCAAGAAAATGCAGAGAGAAATGCACGAAGAATATGAATTTAATACAGGTAAAGCAGATGCGATTGAAGGTGAATTTGAAGAGGTTCGCCGGTAAGTAAATAAGATTTAGATGAGTTTCTCTCCCCCGACCGCTCCTGAGAAACTTCTTGCTTTCACCCTGTCCTTAAAATGGCAGGGTGCTTTTTTGAAAAGCACAATATTGAATAAGCACCTAGCGTTTTATTGCTTTATCTTTTTGTTGTAGGAGGCTGTGTAACCAGCCTCCCATAAATCACCATCGACACCAGAGTATGGGTTGGATTCTTTCGGAGCGCCGCTTAGGCAAGCATCTTTGCCTTCCTTCTTAATTTCATCGATGTGATTTAAAACAAAGTCAAAGTGTTTAGGATCAGCCTTTTGTAGTAACCCGTACAAAAGGCCAAAGCCAAGCATCGTAAATACAAACAGTTCAAAAAACACCCAAATGCTCTTTGTTGAAAAGAATATCCAGGCAACGCTGCAAACACTGGTCAAAATTACTACTAGAGCTAAATCTACTATTCTTTGCATATTGCTCTCACCTTCTAAACGGTCATGAAGTCTCTACCCCTTTCATAGGGTAAGTAAGAGGAAAGTCCGTTTTTATCCAATAAAGCACTCTCGACTTAATATGCGACACTGTTAGTATTAACGTTAAGTGGCTATCGTTCTCATTATAACAATGCGTTGGAAAGTAGCTTTCACAGCAAATGAGAATATGAACCAAAGTAACACTATTGATAATATTAATTTTAGCAACATTTAGCGTCAGAATTACGTAAATTGAGTAAGGGTTACTGAGAGTAGACAAAAAAGCAGCCACACGGGCTGCTTTTAGTATTTCTGTCTTGCGAGCTTGTCTATACCGTTACGACCACTCTAAGAGCCAGCAGCATGAGTACTACCCCTGACAAACGATCAATCAACACTGCCTTAGAGCGAATTCTGTCAACGACTTTAGAGCTCGATAGCACTAGGGTAATAAAGGTGTACCAAAGCCCATCCACAACAAACGGCGTGGCAACAATGATCATCTGATTACTCAAATCATTACCGAGCGCGACAAACTGACTGAATAATGCGATAAAAAACAAAGCAATTTTGGGACTTAAAATCGAGATAAAAAAGCCTTCTCGCGCAGACTGGATTACCGTTGTCTCCTCACCTGACTCCAACTTCGCAGCCACACCACCTTTTGAACGCAAAGCATTAAACCCTAAATACGCAAGATATGCCGCACCCACAAGGCTAATCGTCTTGAACAGCATCGGGCTTTGCTGCAAAACAACAGCGAGACCAATCAAGGTAATAAACGCATATATACCAATGCCAAACGCATGAGCCCAAGCCGTAGCTAATCCATGGATACGTCCACCAGCCAACGAGTGCTTAGCGACAATAGCTAAGCTGGGACCTGGTGACATAGCCCCTAATAAACACACGGTAAAAAGTGATAACCAAACTGTTAGTGTCATAAGAATCTCCCCTCTTTGAAGCTCACTCTATCAACGGAAGAGGTATAATTAGAAATCAAAGTTATTCATACTAATCATGACTTCAAGTCATAGCTAAACGGTGTACGTATTAGCGAATGGAATATTCAGAAATTTGCATTACTGAGCGAATCTCTTCTCGCACCCATTTATGCGCAGGATCCGTGTCGTATTTGGGGTGCCACATTAACCAATATTGATGAATAGGTGTTTCGAGTGGTAATGCTTTATGGGTTAAGTCCCAATGCTTAGCGAGGTTAACGGCAATATGTTCAGGAGCCACCATCAGGTGCTCACTTGCAACTAAGCGATTGATCGCAGCAGAGAAGAATGGAACCTTAAAGGTAACGTGGCGGGTGTGCCCTAGCTCTTTCAATGCTAAATCAGTGTAGGAATCTTTGTCTCCGCCGCCAGTCACTTTGATGTGTGAATATGAAATCAAGTCTTCAATACTGATCTGGTCCTGCTTTGCTAACGGATGAGAAGATTTCATCAAACAAACTGATGAATCCTCACCAATTTTAACGCTCGACACACTCTGTGGTTTTTCTGGATACATAGAAGACGCGATATGGATGCCCGTCTCATGAAGTTTATCAAGAAAGTTGGGTTGCCACAGTCGGTACGCCATATCTAACTGTGGCGCTTGTTCACCCAAGTGAGAGGCAATATCGGGCAATACGTATTGCGCCACGTAGTCACTAGAAGCAATAACAAGCTCACCTTGCCACTGCCGCGGCTCAAAAGGTTGGTCATCGAGTAAATGGTCAAACTCAGCCAGTAATGCATCAAGCTTTGATTTTAACGCTATTGCTCGTGGCGTTGGTATCAGTTGATTACCTTGACGAATAAGCAGTGGGTCACCACACAGATCGCGCAATTGTGCAAGCTGTCGACTGACGGCAGACTGCGTAATGTGCAAACGGTCTGCGGTCCGGCTGACATGACACTCCTCTAAAAGTACATGCAAGGATCTAAGTAGATTCAAATTAATGTTGTTTAACATATTCGCTCAGAAGGGTTTTCAACATGGCATCCATTCATGGTCACTTCACAAACAGGTTCCCAGTCGTGTTAAAGAATTCAGCTAAGACGGTATGAGTCATCAGGTTTCGAAGCTCTGGATATCGTTGAATTTGATCTCTGATTTCGTTCAAGCGAGCCATCGTAGGCACTTCGACAAAAACCATCATGTCCGTCTCACCGCTGATCGCATGACACCATTTTACGCCATCAATTTTGTATAACTCGTCCGCGTATGATTCGCAATAATACGTAGAGGTTGATTTATCGAACTTTAAGGCAAAATAGGCGCAAATCGAATCCCCACCCGAAGGCGCAATTTCAGCGTGATACCCTAGAATCACTTTGTCATGCTCTAGCTTACGAATACGGGCCGTTACCGCAGAACGAGAAAGGTTTACTTTATCCGCAATTTCAGTCACCGACAGCCGAGCGTTGTGCCTGAGCAGATCCACAATCTTATGATCAAACTTGTCCATACCGTTACCAAGCTTTCCTTATTTTTCTCATTCTATACCGATTCTAACTGCATAAGAAACCAACATTTTGTTGGAATTATTTAAAACAACCGTCATATTGACGGTTTAGTAAATCATTTTGTTATTAACATTTTGGATATGCTATTTGGCGGGCATGAGATGAGTGCTGTTATCCATTTCAACAGAAAATAGATAACACATTGAAATCAAATTCCCAACTTAAGTACTCAGCACATAAATAGCATCGCTTAAACACATAAAACGAAATAACCAGAAGCCACAAGCTTTTTCGTAATAAACCTCATAACATTGGATGAATCAATTCGCATGGAAGAGCTCAAAAAAGACATTTCACTCACATCAGGTATCGCACAGTTATCCACCACATTAATGGGAACGGGGCTGTTTATGATCCCGGCTATCGCAGCAGGTATAGCTGGCCATTTTTCACTATGGGCTTGGATTTTATTGTTCATCGCGATTTGTCCTATTGCGCTGACTTTTGCTCAACTGGGTAAACGATACCCCAACGCGGGCGGAACAGCCTTTTTTGTACGCAAAGCCTTTAACGCCAAACTGGAAAGTAGTGTCGCTTGGCTATTTGTTAGTGTCATTCCGGTAGGGGTTCCGGCCGCGATTGCACTCGCCGCAGGCTTCCTACAACAAATATTGCCAGAGCCTATTAGCAACAATCTGTTTGCACAAGTTCTCACGGTAGTACTTCTTGTGTTCGTCAACTTGATGGGCACAAAATCATCAGGTCATTTACAAACTCTTATTGCTTTGAGTGTCTTCGCACTTGTTGGCGCATTTTTATGGAAAGGCGACGTTAACAACGCCGATCTTGTGATGCCCGCCATCACACAAGAGTCAATTTGGCCTATTACCGCAGCGTTAGGCGTGATGTTCTGGTGTTTTGTTGGCATAGAGGCTTTTGCCCATATGGGGGAAGAGTTCAAAAACCCTCAAAGAGATTTCCCTATTGCCATTGTGGTCGGTTGTTTTGTAGCAGGGGCTACCTATTGGGCATGCTCTGTCGTTATTTTAAAATTTGGCGCGTATGGTAACGCTCAATTTGATAACGCATCCATCCCCTGGCTTAGTGCCCAACTACTAGGCGATGGAGCCAAATGGATAATCAGCTTGATAGGTTTCTCCGCTTGTTTCGCGAGCGTTAACTTATACACACAGAGCCTAGCGCGAATGGTCTGGGCTCAAGCTCGTGAACATCGTCCTTCTAGTCCACTAGCCAAGATTTCACGTCGTGGTGTCCCTTTCTCAGCCACCATATTAGTTGGCGGCATATTATTGATATCTTGTGTGATAGGAACCCTATCACAGCTCGATCTGGAGTTTTTCCTAAAACTCGCAAACAGTGTATTCGTTCTGGTTTACATGTTGGCGATGTTAGCCGCTTTCAAATTGCTTCGAGGATTTGGTAAAACACTTGCGGGACTGTCCCTACTGCTTTGTACCGGTGTTTTTATATGTTTAGGCTGGTCAATGTTTTATGCACTTGGCATTTTTACTCTACTTTTACTGCCTTGGAAACAGTGGCGACATAAGCGACAAACACGTGTAGTTGAATAGTCATCGCTTCCCATTTCGAAATATGTGAGCTAAACGTTGGATACCAGCGTCTATGTTCTCTAACGCGATATTGCCGTAACCAAGCACGGCACCATGCCAGTGACGTGCTTGAAAATCTGGGTGTTCATAATAGCTCAAAGGTCGCAAGATGATCCCTTCATGCTCTGCTAGTTTCGTAAAACGCTGCTCATCCATACCGTCTTGCCATTTCAACGTAATATGAAGCCCCGCCGCTTGGCTAACGACGCAAACACGGTCGCCAAAATGCTGTTGAATGGATAAATGCATCTGTTCATGCTTAGTTTTGTACAGTCGACGCATTTTTCGAATATGACGTAATAACCCACCTTCAGTAATAAAATCTGCCAATGCTTCTTGTGTATGCGTCGGCGAATCACCACTTAACGCATCCTTAACCACCAAACATTGCTCTACTAAACGTTCAGGAGCTACAAGGTAGCCAAGCCGCAATCCGTTAAACATCACTTTACTGAAGGAACCCACATACAACACACGCTCATCTCGACCCATTTGAGCCGCTAGCCCCTGTAAGCTGGTATAGGGACGATGAGCAAACTGGAATTCGCTGTCATAATCGTCTTCGATGATCCAACGTGACTGTTCGACTGCCCAGTTGATGATCTTCCCTCTTTGCTCAGTATTGAGTGTGGTGCCCATCGGATATTGATTGCTTGGGGTGATATACAGGGCATCGGCATCGCTTGTGGTCACCGCTTCCACATCAAAACCTAATGTCTCTCTTACGAACAAAGGCTCAAATTGATAGTTTTGGAACTGAATCAACTTCCGCATTTGCGCGTAACCTGGTTGCTCCATCAGAACCTTATCACCTTGTTTGAGCACTACCATCGTCGCAATCGACAACGCTTGCTGCGCCCCAGAGGTAATAATAATGCGCTCTGGAGAACAATTCACTGAACGGCTTGATGCGAGGTAGTCAGCTAAAGCACAGCGCAATGCCCAACTACCCTGAATATCTTGATTCCCCAACAAGCAAGTACGAGACATATGGCGAGTGAGTAACTTTTGCCATTGCGCCATCGGAAATGCGTCCAAATCCGGCACACCCGGTGCAAATGCGCGGTTGATATCAAAGTGAGCTTTCGGTGATGAGTCTCTCTGAACTGAACTAGGTTCAGGCAAGTACTGCTCTGGCAGTTCTACGGCAACATAAAAGCCAGAACCTTTTTGGCTGTTCAAGTACCCTTCCGCCACTAACTGTTCGTAGGCAGAAATCACGGTATTCCTACTTAGATTAAGCTCTTGTGAAAGCTTCCGCGTAGAAGGCAGCTTCCCATTCTTCACCCACAGTCCTTGAACAATTTTCTTGCGAATAGCCAAAAACAACGCTTGCTGACGCGTTCCTTCACTGTCTTTTAAATGTAGGTCACCGATATCAATCAAAGACAAACTGGATCCATCCATTAGTTAAAACTGGCTCTCTTTAAGCTACCAGTTAAACGCTACATTGCAATCAAAGAATGAGGATAAATCGCTCGTAATCGTGAGCAAGCAAGGAGAGAAAATGCTATCCAACACCAATAGAACGGAAATTAAGAAAGGCGCACATAAAGCCGTCTCTGATGTTAGCAAACTGCACGCCATCATAGATGAAAGCCTAATCGCTCATATTGCGATAACCAACGAGTCAGGCCCTGTGGTCATCCCTATGCTGGCATGGCGTGTCGATGATTACGTGTATATCCATGGTGCCAACAACAGTCGACTGTTACGCTCACTCAAACAAGGAGTGCAAACGTGCTTAACCTTTACTTTGTTTGATGGTTGGGTATTGGCTCGAAGTGCGTTTCACCACAGTGCGCATTATCGCAGTGCTGTGGTCTTTGGCCAGTTTGAGGTGGTGGAAGATAACCAAGAGAAAGACAGGTTGCTGAATCACTTTATTGAACAGATCGCTCCGGGGAGAACAGAACAAATCCGTTTGAGTAATGAAAAAGAACTCAAAGCCACCATGCTGCTGCGTATTCCACTCACAGAAGCATCGGTGAAAATCAGCAATTTTGGCGTCAACGACGATGCGGAAGACATGGACATCCCTGTTTGGGCAGGTGTCCTACCCTACCAAACCGTCGTAGGTCCGCTGCAAGCTTGTGACGATTTGTATGAAGGTATCGCAGAGCCAGACTACCGCAGTGCCTACTCTAACCGTTGGCAGGAATAAGCACCGTAAAACGTGCGCCGCCTAAGTGACTCTCGCCGACAGAAAGCTCCCACCCCAGTTGCCGCGCTGCACTGGTAGCGATGGCAAGCCCTAAACCAAAGCCTTTCATGTCGGCGTTGCGGCTTTTGTCTAAGCGCGAAAATGGCATAAATACTTCTTCTCGCATCGCCTCAGGGATGCCCGGACCATCGTCCTCAATATCGATGCTCCAGCAATCCGCTACCGTTCGAATCGTCACCTCAACGCAGGATTCACCGTAACGCTTGGCGTTTTGCAGTAAATTATCGAGGACGAGGTTACCCAAAGTAGGCTGAAAGTGAATCAATCGGTTCGCGAGTTCATTTTCTGCTCTCAACATGGCGGACTCTAAGCCTAGGTAATTCATGCGGCTTTTACACCAAAGTGGCAGTTCCATGGTTTCAACAGAATCGATCCATGAGTGGTTTTTCACACTCAAGCGAGACAGCATGACGATGTCGGATGTTAAATCCGTCACGACATCAACGTATCGTTCAATATCGTCATGTAACTCTGCCTGCATTTCACCACTCGTGCGTCGAGCTAAATCCGTCGCTAGCTGAATACGACTCAGCGGAGTGCGCACTTCATGAGGAATAGCTTGAGTAAAGATGTGTGTTTGGCGCACTCGTCTCTCAATCTCTTCAGACATGCAGTTGAAGCCTTGGGCGAGCTCTTTTACGGGTTGCGAAAATTGCTTTAGATCGACTCGCGTATTCAACTCACCAGAACCAAATTGTTGTTGCGCAGCCGTTAATTGCCGAATTTGGCGGTCAAGACGTCGTACAGGTATGTAAACCATAATGCCTAAACTGCATACAACAACCAAAAGCAGAGTAAGTATAAATACAATCTCAGAATCTTCATTCCAATCAACGTGTGGGCTAAAGAAGTCCGTTTTTTCTTTGAAAACTAAACTCTTCGAAGTGTTAGGCAAAGGGAATACCGCAGCATAGGTACTGCCGTCAATAAGATAAACAGGTATCCCTTGCATACGGTACAGCAGATTACAATCTCGACAAGGCGGTGATCCGTCCCAGTTTTCAACCAATGTTAAATCAAAGATAAAGAAATCTTGCTTGCCGTTTTCGGTTAACTTCTTGTAGAGAGAATCCGGAGTGCCTCGTTGCTCAATGTATTGATCGACAAAATAAGCACCGTCACTCAAAAAAACACCGACTTCTGTTTTGCGCATGTACTCTTCCCCCATAAAGAGAAACAAAGCAACAGTCAGCGCAAGGCCAGTCACTAACCCCACATATAGACGAGTAAACAGGGAAAACATGCGTCATTTACCTGTCAGCATGTAGCCGTGGTGACGTATGGTTTTAATGGTAGCCGTATGGATATGAGCCTTAGAGAATTTCTTCCTTAGTGAGGATATACGCATATCAATCGAACGATCAGTAATACAGTATTCAATGCCTCGGGCAAGACGGCAACATGATTCACGAGATACTGGCTTATCGACATTCAGCATCAGGAGCTCTAAAATTTCAAACTCAGAACTCGTTAAACCAATATCTTTTTGCAAATAAAATGCTTGGGAGCGACGAAGACAAAGACTAATGCCATATCGGCTCAGCTTTTCTTCTTCAACGATATCAACTTGACGACAATAGCGACGCAACGCTGCTTCAATACGGGCGAGAAGGATATTGCCTTTTATCGGTTTGGTAAGGTAATCATCAGCACCAAACTTAAATAAGCTCACCTCGCTCATTTCATCATCGGTCGCAGTCAAAACAATGATAATACCATGATAAAACTTACGCGCCTCTTGACATATTTCTGCGCCATTTTTTCCTGGTAACATCAAATCTAACAGCACTAGGTCCGGCTTGAGCCCCTTAATCGTTTCTAATGCATTTTGACCGTTATCGATGACAGTTACCGTATATCCTTCGGCTTCGAGGTACATTTTGGTTAATCGAGCAATCTCTGAGTCGTCTTCTACCAGTAAGATTGTATTACCCACCATGAATCATTTACTCCACCAATATGATGGAGGGAGTATATCGCTCGTCCTATACTGCGCAACCTACTTAAATGATAATTTTAATAAAACGCAGGCTTACATACGCTTACAAACCATACATATACGATAATCCTAATCATTCTATACCCCTAAAGCCATGCAATAACCTGAGGTTTTATTCATTATCAGAATATAGCTTCACATAGAAAATAAAATTCGGAATAAAAATCCACTATATTTTTAAATATATCGAATAATAGGTCTTACCAAAAAACAATATCAACATATATGACTTAGTTTGCTTATATAGACAGGACTTTATGTTGCTTCTAAGTTTCTTGCTCTAATAAAGTCTACGAGTAACATGAAATGAGATATTCCAAATTAACACCTTTAGCCATATTTTGCGCGATAAGTCTAACTGCTTGTGGCGGCAGTGAATCTAATTCGAAACCATCGACAACGACACCTCCAACACCACCAGTGCCAACATTGAGCACTGTCACAATCCCAACTGTCGTTTCTACAAAGTTTCCAGCCAAGTTAAAAGTGGCTGCTGATTCGGGCTTCACCCACTATGTGAAAATCTCCCTTTCCGAAGCAAACAACAACGATACATTTCACATTGTGGCTGTTGATGACGGTGCGAATAATGAAAAAATCTTTCGTGCAGCCAAAATCATCCAACACCTTCTCACAAACCAACCAGACTCTAAGTACGGTGCAGACAAGTCTCGTATCGCTAAGACATTAGCCGAGCGTGATGCCACACTAATGCTGACCGAAAACGACGAACAGAATGATGAGATGTTAACCAAAATCTTTATCAACGAACTGATTCGCCAAGACAAACTGAACGACGCAGTTACAAACTCGGGCTTAGCACACTCTTTTGATACGAGTTCTCTAGAAAAGTTTGTTGTAAGCATGATGGTACTTAACGAAGATGATATGGATACACTTGTCACATCTATCGCGTCAACATTAGTAACTAGTAAAGAAACACCAAACTGGCTAAGGAATAGCCAATCTTTAATGTATCGAGAACTGACAGTTGAAGGCGATTGCCATTACATGAGTAATTTTGCCGATTACTGCGCCAATCTTGGCAAAAAAGCCGAACGAGACGCCGCTTTTGAAGAAATTTTACACTTGGTCCAAGCGCAAGGTATTGCACCTAACACGGCGACTGCGGCACTGCAAAATGACATTCAAGCTCATGCGTTAAGCATCTATAACGATATTCAATCGGGCAAACCGACGGTGTGGCGCCCTACTCAGTATGACTGGGACGATTGGAAATCAGACGACTTCGATCCTGAAAGTGTTAAACAAACGGGCCCTTCATATTCTCACGAATATTTTGCTGCCGCTTTTGAAGCTTACATGGGTGTAGCAAAAGCAAACGGACATGGTTTAGATGGCTACCAAGCGTTAACGCGTGAAGAAATGCAAACCCAAGATCCACAAGCCGTTGATTGGATCAGTGGCTTATTCCACGGATACTTGCAATATACCGCGAATATCGACTCTGCGGGCGTCAAGCTCTACACAGAAAAGACAAATCCAGGCACAGTACCTACCTTCCGTATGGCTCCCAACAAAGACGGTTTGATAGAAGCGTACACCTACAAATCTCAGTGGTTAACAAAAGTGAAGATCATTGGCGACGACGCGATGAATGTGATCGGTAATGATCAAAACAATACTTTTGAAGGCAACAGCAAAGACAACAGCATTTATGGTGAAGGCGGTATCAACACCTATATCGTGCCACACAAACTGGCGGAATGTACTGTTATCAAAGCAAAGAGCGTTTCTGTTGAGTGCCCAAATACAGGCACTGACGAGTTGTACGACATTCAGAACATCCAATTCACCGACCAAACCCTAGATGTAACCAAGCTATAAACAATGAAAAACATGAAGAAACTTATTCTATTCGCTCCCTTGCTCCTTGCTGGTTGTGGTGGCCTAGCCGTCATGGATCGTACTGATGCCGTAAAAGCACAACCAGAAATGCTGATCAAAACCGACGGTGATTTTTGGGGATTCGGTGCAGATGGCCATTTTGATTTTGCTGGTAAGTACAAAGGCAAGTATTCACGCAGTGCTTCTAACTCAAGTTGGTTTAACCGTATCTCTTTCAAAGAAGGTTCAATGGGCGCAGAAGTGACTCGTATCGACAGCGGAGAAACTTGGCTTTTGAACTGCACCGGAGGCGGTATGTCGGTTAACTACATGGGCGTCGATTTTGGTGGGAATGATCCTTACACCTGTGACATTACTCAAGATGGTAAAAAAGTCGGTGAGTTTGCGATGGAGCCAAAATCGGCTCTCATCGACATCAGCTTTGAAAAAAAAGAGACAGGCGTAGTGCGTATTGGTAGCACCCACTTTAATGTAGAAACTGTACATACTAGTCCTGACGCCATGATGGCGGTAGACATTCCATTGGGTTATAGCTTTAAGGAAGGCACACAAGAAATTGCCGCAGTGCAGACGAACGGTACCATTGCGGTACAGATGCTCCCTGAACTTAGCGAACAAAAAAAGGATGTAATTGCCATCGGCGCTGTTGCAAGTGCACTAAGTTGGCGTCCTAAGAAATAGCCACCACATAAAACGACACAAAAAAATAACAAAGCCCTCAACTTTGAGGGCTTTTATTGCTTGTACTCATAGAGATAAGTGGAGCACTACTTCTCTAATCTTCCCGTATACTGCTTGGGCGTTAATCCACGATGTTTCTTAAACATACGATTGAAGCTCGCCACATTGGTGTAACCAAGGCGCGTGGCAATGTCATCAATACTCACGCGCTTACTCAACAAACCAGCTGCAATATTACTCAATACATAGCCAGAAACCGTCGAAAAATTGAGTCCTAATTTATGCAAACGACGTTGAAACTGCTGTTCAGATAAATCAAGCAGAGAAGAAACGCGCTCTAACGTTGGCAATCCATAATGGCTGCTGTAATTCACCACTTCATAAATCACTTTCAACTCATCTTCTGGGTCGGGCATATTAAGCAAATCATCCAAATCGGAAAAACTCATCGCTAGACGGTTGTCTTCTCGATGGCTCACTTGGCGAGAAGCTAGTCGGTCATCTCCCGGGATCCATATCTCTGTTTTTGGCTGACTCCATTCCACCTCGCAGCCGAAATATTCCCGGTATCTCTCAGTATTTTTTCTCGAGCCTGAAACCTTGACACGTAAAGGCTGGTAATCTTTGCCAAGAAATTCGCGTAACACCTTAATCATAAATACCGCACAGCGGATACTATCGTGCACCTTTACTGACGTTTCTATAAACGGGTTGTGGTAAGTCCATTTGATGATTTTACCCGACTGTTCGCCAGCAAAAAACGCCCCTGATTGTAGGTTGCTCACACCATAATTCACTCGCCGAATGGTACTGGCTAAATCATTGCCGGAGAATAACCAGCGTCCCACTGGCCCTAGCTTTTGCAGTTCAATACCTCGGCTGAGACTCAACACCACATCCGGGTCACCACTGGCTTGTTCAACACAACGGTACCATTCCGCAACGGCTTTTAGCGGGATCAGTGTCATTGGATTACGAAACACCGATGCTGGGATCCCTAACTCATCCGAGTCCAAATTGTATTTAGATAACGCGAGGTTATGCATGTTTAGAATGCCCATCGCGCGAATAAACCGAACCGTTTTCATAACCAATCACATCAAATTTAATCCTGTAGTGATTGAATCTGTCACAAAGAAAGCCGCAAATCAAATTCAGATCACAATACGCCAACAGTTTGATAGAGGAGTGTTTAATGAGTTTACTGAGTGTCCCATTTGTCGGTACAGGCGCAGATACGGCGTTACATGTTGTCGCTGCTGTCGTTTTAATTGCGAGTGTCGCGGGCGCGTGTTACGGCTTTTGGAAAATCCATGAATTGCCTATCAATAAAGCACACAGCAAAGACCATCATCAGATAGGGCTCATCACTGCGCTGACCTGGATAGGGTTTGTCTGGCACTGGGTTTGGGTGCTAGCCGTGATCTTTGCATTTGTTGATATGGAAAAAGCCATCATCAATCTGCGTGATACATGGAAAAGTAAACCGCAAACAGAAACACAGCCAAAAGAGGAAGCATAATGTTAGAAGGTTTAGCGGTATGGGCACTCTTCATCTATCTGTTGCGTTTGGTTGGCATGCCTTGGAACAAAGCAACCAAATCGTTCGCTTATCTTGGCGGCTTGGGTTGGCTAATGTTCGTCTGGGTAGGTTTGATTAACTTCACCCCGATGGATTTATCCGGCGGTTCTGTCGTGCAGTCACCACACATCCAATTGCGTCCAGATTCAACCAATGTAAAAGGTAAAGTTGACCACATTTACATTGAGCCGAATCAGAAAGTTAAAGAAGGTCAGCTAATTTATGAACTTGACCCAACGCAATACAAAATCGCATTAAATCAAGCGAACGTATCCGCTGATTCTGCTCGCGTTGCATTAGCTACAGCAAAAGGCGACATCGAGATTGAAGAAGCTAATCACGAAGCGCTAGTGCAAGATCTAGAAACATCAAAGAGCCAGTTGGAAGCGGCCAAAGTTGACTACAAATTGCAGAAAAAAATGCTAGATCGTTATGTTGAGCAAAACCGAGTGGTGCAAAACACCATCACGGAAAGCGACATCGACAAACAATCGAGTGCGGTTGATATGGCACGTCACAACGTGTTAACTCTTGAGTCTCAAATTAAGAAGAAACAAGTCGATATTTCCCGAGCAAAACTGGCGATTCATAAAGCGGAACTTGCAGTTGAAACCAAACAAGCCGAACTACGCCAAGCTGAAGAGCAAATTGCAAAAGCGCAATGGGATTTGAATAGCACAAAAGTTCATGCCCCAACAGATGGCTTTGTCACCAACTTTATCCTGCGTGAAGGTCAGCGTGTATCAATGATGCCGCGTATCAACATGTACACCAACGAAAAGTACGTACTAATGCGAGTGAACCACCAGGCGATTCGTAACATCAAACCGGGTCAGCCAGCGGAATTCTCTTCGTCCGTTTACCCAGGTAAGATCTTCTCAGCGACCGTCGAAGGCATTGTTGAAGCAACAGGTGAGTCACAAGGTAATCTACTGGGTTTCGATGATTCTGTTCGCGTGACAACCGGCAAGAACTTACAAAACAAACATCACTTTGTTCGTCTTAAGATTGATGAGCCAGAAGGCTACGATATCCCTGTTGGCTCTGTTGGCCTGGCATGGGTCAGCGGTGAAAAACCGATAGGCTTCATGGCCTTCTTAGATGTGATTCGCGGGATCATCATCCGAATGAAGTCTCAACTGTACTTCTTCTACTCTATCTAAACTCGCAAACCGCCAGTTACGCTGGCGGTTTTCTTTTCATTTGTATCCAAACATATCCTTTTCCCGTATAACAATTAGTTAGTAAATAGCGGAGAAGATTCATGTCGGCAAAGGAAAGAAGCCTACCTACCCATCGCATCTCAAGATTCAGCAAGTTCGCTTCACTTGCTACCCGTGTCGCAGGCAATGTGATTGCAGAAGGCACAAAGCAGATAGCCAAAGGCAACAAACCAAAAGCGAAAGACCTCTTGCTGACGCCACAGAACATCGCGCGTTTAACTGACCAACTTGCTCACCTACGTGGCGCTGCAATGAAGCTTGGACAAATGCTCTCAATGGATGCTGGTGATGTTTTAGAACCTGAACTTGCCGATATTCTTTCCCGTCTTCGTTCCGACGCAGACCCAATGCCTGCAAAACAACTCAACGCAGTAATGGAAAGTTCGCTAGGAACGAATTGGAAAGCTGAGTTTCTGTCATTTAACTTCAAACCAATCGCCAGTGCATCAATAGGACAAGTGCACCAAGCCTACAGCGATGCGGGCGATAACCTAGCCGTCAAAGTGCAATATCCGGGCATACGGAAAAGTATCGATAGCGACGTCGACAATGTCGGTACACTGCTCAAGGTCGTTGGGTTGATTCCCGAGTCTGTCGACTACAAAGGATTGCTCGAAGAAGCGAAAAAGCAGCTACATGATGAAGCCGATTACGCACGAGAGGCGCAATTTGCCATTCGTTATCATGACGCTTTGAAGGAGCACCCTCATTTTGTCGTACCAAAGATTCATACTGGAAGTTGCTCAGACTCCGTTCTCGCGATGGAATTCATTGATGGTAGTCCGATTGAGCAAATCGAACATTATGATCAGAGTACGCGAGATTTTGTCATGCACAGCCTACTCGAATTACTGTTCAGGGAGCTGTTCGAATTTAAGATGGTGCAAACCGATCCTAACTTCGCCAACTACTTATATATCGAAAACACTCGTCAAATCGGCTTGCTAGACTTTGGTGCGACCCGCGAATACAGCGAACGGTTCAGTACCGGCTATCGCCAAGCTTTCGCATCTGTCGTTAACAATGACGAACAAGGCTTGAATAATGCGCTTGAACAAATAGGCTTCTTCAGCCAAACCATCCTTCCAGACCAACGCCAAGCGATTCTCGATCTAGTGAAAATGGCATGTGAACCTATGTTGGTCGATGAGCCCTATGATTTCAAAGCCAGCGGCTTAGCACAAAAGCTTCGCGAGGCTGGCACCATTCTAAGCATGGAGCAAGAATACTGGCATACTCCACCAGCAGATGCCCTATTTTTACACAGAAAAATCGGCGGAATGTACTTGCTGGCAGCCCGTATTGGCGCAAAAGTGAACATTCGCCAATTGGTACAGCCATATCTCACCATCAACAGCGAATAGCCTATTGTTTTTCTGTTACTTTCAAGTACCTTGAGCAAGGTTAAGATGCATAGTTGTGCATCTCAATAACATGCCATACTTCCATAAAACGAATTAACTATCGGGGTACTCGGTGAGCAAGTTTCAAGATCTCTCCACTCTAATCCAGCAAATTGGCCAAGCCGAAGAAGCGGATCAAGTCGCAACGCTCAATGAATCTATTGAAGCGGGCCTCGAGCCCGGCGCGGTTGCCCTGATTCTAGAAGCATTTCCAATCGACGATCGTGTTCGCTTATGGCGAGCTTTACCACTAGAGCTACATATCGACGTGTTAACGGAAATGCGTGCGGACGTACGTTTCTCTATCATCAATGCGTTATCTGAAGTCGAGCTAAAGCTCACTCTCGCTAAACTCGACAACTTGTCGCTCATCGAATGGGCCGATTCGTTGCCAGAGTCGATCATCAACGAAGCGCTCTCGTTGATAGAAAAAGATGAGTTGGAACTTTACGATCAAGCAAACGAGTATGCTGATGAAGAACTCGGCCACTGGGCTGAACGTAAGATCATCACCCTGCCCTTCAACATTACGATTGGGACAGCTAAGCAGTTAATGGAGCGCTATAGCTACGACACGCCTCAACAGGTGTATCTGATTAATCGTAATAAACAGTATCGTGGAACGGTCAACTACTTCGATATCTTGCGTGGTGACCCCGATACTCGCTTAAAAACACTCGTTATTGAGGCTGTGACGGTGCTAGACAGTAAAATGATGCTTCCTGAAGCGGTAGAGGCATTAGAACACAGCACACTGCCCGCTCTCCCTGTAACTGATGCAGACCAAACACTGATCGGTGAAGTCGATTGGCAGTTTGCATTGAGTACACAGCGTGAAATCTACGAAGCACGTTTGATGGCCGGTACAGGTATGGATGAAGGCGATGACTTGTTTGCGCCAGTATTAAAAAGCTCGCATAAGCGCGGTGTTTGGTTAGGCATCAATTTGCTTACTGCGATTTTGGCGTCTGTCACTATCGGACTATTTGAAGATGTAATTGCTCAGGTAGTGGCTTTGGCGGTGCTCATGCCAATTGTTGCATCCATGGGGGGCATTGCTGGCAGCCAAACGCTCACTCTAATGATTCGTGCGATGGCGCTTAATCAGATCACCCCAGGTAACCGCTTCAAGCTTTTGAAAAATGAGTTGGGTATTGGCTCTCTGAACGGCATTGCTTGGGCGTTAATCATCGGCGGGCTCGCCGGATTGTGGTTTCAATCTCCGGTTCTAGGGGGAACCATCGCGCTCGCCATTATCGTCAATATTATTACCGCAGCTTTATTTGGTGTGCTGATTCCCATTATTCTGGATAAGTTTAAATTGGACCCCGCTTTGGCTGGCTCGGTGATTCTAACAACAGTGACAGATGTCGTTGGTTTTTTCGCCTTTTTAGGAACGGCGAGTTTAGTCATGCTTTAAAAGGTTCATTGTTTATTAATCAATCATTAGCATAATAGAGTCAAATTGCATAACGCAGTTGCAAATTGCAAACACACTCAAACTTTAAGCAACGCATGTCACAGAAACTACGTATTTTAGGGCATATTAAAGTTGGCACAGTAACTGCATTATATAAATCGACCCTTCTTAAGCCGAGGGTCACCTAGCCAACTGACGTTGTTAGTGAACTTGACTTTGTTCACATGTATATAAGCCAATCGCACTCTTTGCGGTTGGCTATTTTTTTATGTGGCTATTGCTCTCTTATCCTCTGACCGAGCTCGGTTGTACTTTTTTTGCCCACAACAGATTGTTTACTGTTTATAAAATTCAAATATTTGCCCACTAAACCATTAGAAATACTAGTTTCAACAAAAATAAATCACCTACACAAAATAAAACCAAGAAAGCACACCCAAGAAAAGAACAAATAACGTCCAAACCAAAAATCTCATCATGAAAACGTTTTCTTTTCATAGAAATCGACTGAACAATCCAGAGTTATAGATGAATTTAATCCATAAAAACAAATAGCAATTCAAAACATTCATTTTACATAGAAAACCTGTCTATAAATCATAAAAAATACGTAAAACCAATCTTTTCAATTTTACAAATTAAAAACTAAGCTATTGTTATTAAAGAAAAAAAATAAACACAAAAAACTAAGCAAACGTTTAAATTGCAATTTTATCATTGACTATTAAATTTACATCACGATAATACGCGCCGTTTGCCTGAAAATCAGGTGCTATAATTTAATGTTTAAATGTGCGGAGGTAATAATGGCTGGAGACAATAACTACAGTCTTGGACCAGTTCCCAACACGGCCAGAAAAGGCGTGGCGTCACTAACCATGGTGATGTTAGGACTCACTTTTTTCTCCGCAAGTATGTGGACTGGGGGTTCTCTCGGTACTGGGCTCTCCTTTAATGATTTTTTCCTCGCTGTTCTCATCGGTAACCTAATCCTCGGTATTTACACTTCTTTCCTCGGTTACATCGGCGCTTCTACTGGTCTCTCTACTCACCTTCTTGCTCGTTTCTCTTTTGGTTCTAAAGGCTCTTGGCTTCCTTCTGCTCTTCTTGGCGGTACTCAAGTTGGGTGGTTTGGAGTTGGTGTCGCGATGTTTGCGATTCCGGTGCACAAAGCAACGGGCATCGATACCAATACTTTGATCCTCGTCTCCGGTTTGCTCATGACCGCGACCGTTTACTTTGGCATCTCCGCACTGATGGTGTTGTCAGCAATCGCCGTTCCTGCCATTGCACTACTTGGCGGCTACTCTGTCATCGAGGCAGTAAATAGCGTTGGTGGTATTGGCGAACTACAACAAGTTCAACCAACCGAGCCACTCGATTTTTCAATAGCTCTCGCGATGGTTGTCGGCTCTTTTGTCAGTGCTGGTACATTAACGGCGGATTTCGTACGCTTTGGTAAAAAGCCGCGCAGCGCCGTGATGATCACCATGGTGGCATTTTTCATCGGTAACTCGTTAATGTTTATCTTTGGCGCGGCAGGTGCGTCGGTGACGGGTCAATCAGACATTTCTGAAGTGATGATCGCGCAAGGTCTTCTTGTTCCAGCTATCATCGTTCTTGGCTTGAACATCTGGACGACCAACGACAACGCGCTCTACGCATCGGGTCTTGGATTTTCCAACATCACAGGCTTACCAAGTAAATACATCTCAATGGCGAACGGTCTTGTTGGCACACTTTGCGCTCTCTGGCTCTACAATAACTTTGTTGGCTGGCTGACCTTCTTATCTTTGGCAATTCCACCGATTGGCGGTGTGATCATCGCTGACTTCTTCACGAACCGTAAACGCTACGCAAACTTTGAAGCCGCCCAATTCCAAAACGTTAACTGGGCTGGCATTATAGCTGTCGTGATTGGCGTTGGTGCGGGACACTTCCTGCCTGGCGTAGTGCCGATTAACGCTGTACTTGGCGGCGCAATTAGCTTCCTGATTCTTAATCCTATTCTTAACAAAAAAGCACTGGCTACACAGCCAGCGTAAGGAACCATCATGACAACACTACTGATCAAAAACGTAACGCTAAAAGGACAAGAAGGTCTGCAGCAAATTTTGATTGAAGATGGTCAATTCAAGCGCATTGAAAGCAACGATGTGGAGCTTAGTCATAACGGTGACATCATCGATGCTGAAGGCGGTATGGCGGTTGCGCCTTTCTGCGAGCCACACATTCACTTAGATACAACTCAAACCGCAGGCGAGCCTAGCTGGAACATCTCTGGCACATTGTTTGAGGGTATTGAACGTTGGGCTGAGCGCAAAGAAATGCTGTCGATTGAAGACGTGAAAGCGCGCGCAAAACAAACCTTAAAATGGCAGATAGCAAACGGCGTACAACACGTTCGTACCCACGTCGATGTTTCAGACCCTACCCTAATTGCCCTAAAAGCGATGGTAGAAGTGCGTGAAGAGATGAAAGAATGGGTAGATATCCAAATCGTCGCCTTCCCGCAGGAAGGAATTCTCTCTTACCCAAATGGCAAAGAGCTGCTAGAAGAAGCCGTCAAATTAGGTGCGGACGTGATTGGCGCGATTCCACACTTTGAATTCACACGCGAATATGGCATTGAATCGCTGCACTACGTATTCGAGTTAGCGCAAAAATACGACCGCCTGATCGACGTGCATTGTGATGAAATCGATGACGAACAATCTCGCTTCGTTGAAACACTGGCAGCATTAGCGCACAAGTTTGATATGGGGAATAAAGTCACGGCCAGTCACACCACAGCGATGGGTTCCTACAACGGTGCATACGCATCTCGCCTGTTCCGTTTATTACGCATGTCCGGTATCAACTTCGTGGCAAATCCATTGGTGAACATTCACTTACAAGGCCGTTTTGATGATTACCCAAAACGTCGCGGCGTAACACGAGTGAAAGAGATGCTGAATGCCAACATCAACGTCTGCTTTGGACACGATGATGTATTTGACCCTTGGTACCCACTAGGCACTGCAAACATGCTGCAAGTGCTGCATATGGGTCTGCACGTGTGTCAGGTGATGGGTTACGACCAAATCAACAACTCACTGGATCTGATCAGCAACAATTCAGCACGTACACTGAACATTCAAGACAAGCACGGCATTGAAGAAGGCAAACCAGGTAGTTTACTGATTCTTCCCGCAGAAAATGGTTTTGACGCAGTACGTCGCCAAGTGCCGGTTCGTTACTCTGTTCGTCACGGTAAAGTGATTGCAGAAACACAGCCTGCGACAACTTATATTCATCTTGAACAAGCAGAGCAAGTAACGTTCAAACGCTAAAAAGATCGGCGAAACGAAAAAGGCCTGACGACATCGTCAGGCCTTTTTTCTACTGGTAAACATCACTGCTCGCTCTGTCTATTCTTGTCTCATAAACCACTGAACACATTGAAAGGCCATATAAAACGGCTCAGTACCAAACGTTGCAAAAGGTTCTGGTGGCTGAATCTCAATTACACCATCGCACTTGGAAATTATTCTAAGCGTTGGGCATACTTCTGACTTCATTTTAGTTGTAGATATGAACCATGACGTCATTAAGCCAGATAGAACCGCAATTTTTGGAATTTATGCAGCAAGAGATGCAAGTAGATGCAGCTCATGATCTTAAACACGTAAAACGCGTGGTCAAAACAGCGAAACAGCTCTGCAAAGAAGAAAATGCAGACATCGCGATTGTATTACCGGCTGCCTATTTGCATGATTGCTTTACTTACCCGAAAGATCACCCAAATCGTAAAGAGAGCTCAATCATCGCAGCCAAAAAAGCGGTCGCATTTTTAGAGAGTATCGATTATCCGCAGCAATATCATGATGCCATTGCTCATGCGATAGAGGCACACAGCTTTAGCGCCAACATCAGGCCAAATACGTTAGAAGCCAAAATCGTCCAAGATGCCGACCGTCTGGACGCTTTAGGCGCAATTGGCGTGACGCGATGCATTCAAGTCAGCACTCAATTTAACGCGCAACTTTACAACGACAGCGATATATTTGCCGAAGAACGTGAACTTAACGATAAACAATTCACTCTGGATCACTTTCAAACCAAGTTATTCAAAATCGCTGAAACCATGAACACGGAGTCAGCGAGACGCGAAGCGCAAAAACGCAAAACCTTTATGCAAACGTACCTAGAGCAGTTACACGACGAGGTAACAGCGTAAATGTCAGAAAGCTATACGTTAATTAAAGAGCTTAAACGCCAACTAAAGTTAGCTGGGCTGCATTATGCGGATGTTGCACAACACCTTAATTTAAGTGAAGGAAGCGTCAAACGTTTACTCGCTGAAGGTCAGCACATTAGCCTTGAGCGCTTAGAACGCATTTGCCAATTGATTGGTTTAGAAATGGCGGAACTATTTAAGCTCGCGGCTGCGCACAATAAGGGTCTAGAGTCGCTAACGTTAGAGCAAGAAAAGCAGCTGGTTGACGATAAAGCCCTGCTGCTCGTGGCGATCTGTGTTGTAAATGGCTATCAGTTTGAGCAAATCGTTCAGCAATACACCTTCAATGAGTTTGAACTGGTGCAAAAGCTTGCTCATTTGGATCGGCTGAACATCATCGACTTGCAGCCAAATAACAAAATTCGTTTGCGTATATCTCCGACATTTAAGTGGCAGATGGGCGGCCCTATTCAACGGTTCTTCCAACAGCAAGTTCAAGACGCCTTTTTCCAAAGCTACTTTTCTGGTGAAGATGAAAAGTTCTCCATGGCAACAGGACTGATGAGTGTACCAAGCAACAAGAAGCTACAACAGAAACTGCAAAAGGTCATCGATGAGTTTTATCAGGCTTGCCAAAGTGATAGCTCTCTCGATATGGACGAAAAACACGGCACCTCTCTGATTATTGCGATGCGTCGCTGGACGTTCCCTTTGTTTGAACCATGGGAAAGAAAACCTGCTCAGAAGTCTCGCAATTAGTAACTCAATAAACAAATGGAAATAAAAGTAACGAATTTCGTTACTTTTGGTGGCATACAACGTCACTTGAAAGAGAAAGCTGGTTTAATCGTTCATTGAGCATAAAGTGCTCCCATCTCATTCGACTTTGTTTAATCGGGGCCCGTATGTTTTTCTCAAAACGCTTTTTTCCTTACTTTGTGACGCAATGCCTTGGCGCACTCAATGACAACATCTACAAAAACGTTCTGTTATTGATGGTGACATACAGCCAAATTGATAACCTACCAATATCCGTCAATCTATTCGTTAATTTGGCGGCAGGCTTATTCATCCTACCTTTCTTTCTATTCTCAGCGCATGCTGGTGCCGTCGCTGACAGCATGGACAAAGCCAATTTAATCCGACGTCTAAAGCTCATCGAGCTGGCTATCATTTCTTGCGCAGCAACCGCTATTGCCACCCAAAGTGCCATGCTGATGCTGGTTCTGCTGTTTATGACAGGCACTCAATCGGCCTATTTTGGTCCCGTGAAATACGCCTTGTTACCACAAGCGCTCAAACCAAATGAGCTTGTTAAAGGAAATGCTTGGGTTGAAATGGGCACGTTTCTTTCGATTCTTATAGGTACGCTTAGCGCAGGCCTGCTGCTAGCCATTCCTAATGGTACCTTGATTGCTTCTTGTACCGTGATTGCCTTGTCTTTGCTTGGGTTCATGAGCAGCGTGAATATTCCAACGATGCCTAGCCAATCGAATGACAAAGCGAAATTTGAACCGATTTCTGGTTTAAAGAACACGTTAAAAGTGGCAAAAAAACAGAGAGGCATCTGGATGTCTATTCTTGCCATCAGTTGGTTCTGGTTCATGGGTGCGACTTACCTAACTCAATTCCCTAACTTCGCACGCGAACATTTGTTCGCAGATAGCACTGTCGTTTCTTTACTGTTGGCATTGTTTTCGATTGGTATCGCGACAGGCTCTTGGTTGTGTGAAAAACTTTCTTTCAACCACGTTGAGCTTGGTATTTTGCCATTCGGTATCCTTGGTCTGACAGTCTTTGGCGTCGACTTGCTATGGGCAGTCCCAAGTTATCCATCACTTCCGGTGCACTTTTATGATGTTCAAAGCTTCGTTGCTGAATCAAAACATCTACGCGTCATGATTGACCTGTTCCTTGTTGGTGTAAGCGGCGGTGTCTTTATTGTTCCTCTTTATGCGTTCATCCAATCGCGTTCAAACAAAGGGGAGTGTGCACGTGCCATTGCTGCTAACAACATCATGAATGCGTTGTTTATGGTGGTGTCTGCTTTGGTTTCGATCGTTGTACTCAGCGTACTAGAGCTTTCTATTGTGGAACTGTTTGTCATGATGGCAATAGGTAACTTCTTCGTGGCAATCTATGTCTATCGTCAAGTACCGGAATTCACACAACGCTTTATCAGTTATTTACTCAGCCATTGTATGTATCGTGTGTCCGTAAAGGGGCGCCAACATATTCCTGAACAAGGTGCTGCGTTAATCGTGGCTAACCATGTTAGCTATGTCGATGCATTGATTTTGATGGGAACCTCTACTCGCCCGGTTCGTTTTGTGATGGACAAATCCATCAGCGAGCTACCTGTTCTTAAATATGTATTCCGTCATGCCGGTGTTATCCCGATCTGTTCTCCACGTAAGTGTGCCGACACTTACCGACGAGCATTTGAACAGATTGAACAAGCACTTAACGACGGTGAGGTTGTCTGTATCTTCCCTGAGGGTCGTTTAACGTCTAACGGTCAATTGGGTGAGTTTCGCCCTGGTGTAGAGAAAATCCTTGAACGTAACCCTGTTCCTGTCATCCCTATGGCGTTAAAAGGGCTTTGGGGTTCTTTTTTCAGCCACAAAGGCGGACATGCTCTCACAAAACGACCGACTCGTTTTTGGTCAAAAGTGGATGTTGTTATCGGTGAAGTGTTAAGTCCTGCGTCTTTAAATCGTCATCAATTGCAACAACAAGTACAGGATTTACTGGGCTGAGTCGCTTGCTACAGCAGTCAAACTTTGCAGCAAAACGTAAATATGCACCACAAAGCACAAGTAGTTTCTTGTCAATTAGAGTAGGATATCTACGACGTCATAAATCTAGGAGGTATTATGAAAATCATCATCTTACATGGTCTTTATATGCATGGGCTGGTCATGCAGCCTCTTAGCCAAAAGCTGAGAAAACTCGGATACGAAACGCAAGTACTCAGCTATAACACCGTTGCTATCGATGAGTCTTCACTGTTTGATTCTATTGATCATTCGCTTAATCCACTGACCACAAACGTGCTCGTGGGACACAGCTTGGGAGGCTTGATGATTAAGCGCTATCTCGCCAACAGAAAACCGAGCACTAACTTAATCTCTCATGTTGTCGCTATCGGTTCGCCTCTGAAAGGCGCGTCCATTGTAGGTCGAATTCAAGATCTCGGATTGGGTGCAATTTTAGGCAATTCGCCACACCACGGATTAAACAAACATGATGACGCTTGGGATTTCCCTCAAAAACTCGGCAGTATCGCAGGAACGATGCCGATTGGCGCTCGCCCATTGTTGATCCGTAATGACAACACCATGTCGGACGGTACCGTTACCGTAGAAGAGACAAGACTGGACGGTATGCAAGATCATATCGAAGTGAAGCAAACGCATACGAGCCTGATTTACAACACCTTCGTGCCGCAGCAGATTGATCACTTTATTCGCACAGATTATTTCCGTCGATAGCACACTTTTCCATCATACAGATGGAATCGACTTTCCAAGCTATTCAGTTCGCAGTACTATCCTAGCTCCACTTCTTCACAACTTAGATGAAGTGGTACATTTTTAATTGTTCTCAGGGCGGGGCGAAATTCCCCACCGGCGGTATACTTTTTCAAGTGAGCCCGCGAGCGCTCGATTCGTCGAGGTCAGCAGATCTGGTGAGATGCCAGAGCCGACGGTTATAGTCCGGATGAAAGAGAATAAGAATACACCAGCATAGCGAGTCAGATCGCTAAGAATGCTGGTGCACTTCTTTTTGATCGTATTTTACGGCGATCTCTCATACCGCCCTGATTCTGGTGAAATTTAGGAGTTAACCATGAATCAGTCATCACTACTTGCCGAATTCGGCGACCCAATTACTCGCGTTGAAAACGCACTTATCGCTTTAAAAGAAGGCCGTGGCGTACTGCTTCTTGATGATGAAGATCGCGAAAACGAAGGCGATATCATTTATTCAGTCGAGCACCTCACTAACGAGCAAATGGCATTGATGATCCGCGAATGTAGCGGCATCGTTTGTTTGTGCTTGACAGATGCTCAAGCAGACAAACTGGAACTGCCTCCAATGGTAGTAAACAACAACAGCGCAAACCAAACCGCATTTACGGTTTCTATTGAAGCGAAAGTTGGTGTAACAACGGGGGTTTCAGCAGCAGACCGAGTGACGACCATTAAAACGGCGGCAAACCCGCATGCGAAACCTGAAGATCTTGCTCGCCCGGGCCACGTATTCCCTCTGCGCGCACGTCCAGGTGGTGTAATGACTCGCCGTGGTCACACAGAAGGTACGATTGACCTGATGCAAATGGCAGGGCTTCAACCCGCTGGCGTACTATGTGAAGTGACCAATCCAGATGGCACGATGGCAAAGGCACCGGAGATCGTAGCATTCGGTCGCCTGCACAACATGCCGGTACTGACGATTGAAGATATGGTAATGTACCTAAACCAGTTCGAGTTGAAACTGGCATAGTCAGATCTCAGCTCTTGAAAAAAGCCGCGCATTTGTGCGGCTTTTTTGATCGATCCTCTTTGCACTTGAGTAGTTATACTTATTGAAAACAAGGGGAACAACACCATGAAAGGATTACTGAAACTCGCCGCTCTCGTTAGCTTTCTCTCCATGAATTCGCTTACTCTTGCATCTGAGTGCCCTGATATTCTTCAAGGTAAGCAAAGGTTGTTAAACTCAACGGAAGAAGTCGATCTATGCGAAAGCTTTAAGGGAAAGACACTACTAATCGTCAATACAGCAAGCCAGTGCGGCTTCACTCCTCAGTTCGAACAGTTAGAAACCCTCTATCAAACTTACAAAGACCAAAACTTCACCGTTATCGGTTTCCCGAGCAATGACTTTCGACAAGATAGAGGAAGCGAAACAAACACAGCGAAAGTCTGTTATCTCGATTACGGGGTCACCTTTCCAATGATGGCTCGCTCTTCAGTATTAGGTGTAGATGCGAACCCAGTCTTCAACCAGATTACTAACCAAGCAGGCATAAAACCAAAATGGAACTTCTACAAGTTTCTAATTAGCTCTGAAGGTAAAGTTATTGCTACTTTTCCAAGCTCCACATCACCGACAAGTACTACGCTTACCAATATGATAGAGCAACAATTGTAAGGTGACGACCATGACAACACGCTCAACCATGCTACAACTCGGTTACTTAGGCCTGGTTCCATTTGTGTTTAGTTTAGGGCTGATTTTCACTGACATCTCACTCTTCAATTTAAGTGGTCAGCAATTTTTCATCGCATATAGCGCCGTTATATTAAGTTTTTTATCCGGCATCCTTTGGGGTAATGGCATTGAGCATTACTACCACCGCCTTAGCCGAAATATATTAATTCTCAGCAACCTTTTTGTCTTACTAGCTTGGGGCGCACTACTGCAGGGCCACAAACATTACGCAGTCGCAACCCTACTCTTAGCAATTGGGTACCTTGCTGTTTGGTATGCAGAAAAGCTCGTGAGGAAAGTCGAACAAGACGCCGAGCCCAAGGGATATCAAGGAATGAGGAGCAAACTGACCTTCGGCGTAATCGTAATGCACGGATTGGCTTTAGTTTCATAACCTGGTCTGTCCAGTACTAAGATCACAAAAAAACGTCTTTTTATAAAACAATGTTCATTTCGTGAATGCACACATATTTTGAACACTGTTTTGTTTCATTTATGAATCAATCCACATATAAGTAATTCAAAGCATTCACAAAGGATATGAATATGTTTTTTCGCAAACTTTTGTTTAGCACTGCGATGATCAATGCAACGACAGGTTGCGTGTCTTACCAGGCACAACAAGCCGCCGCTCAAACAGTAAATAATACAGGCGCTGTGCTTACCAATGTGATTAAAACTACGATTGCTCAGCCATGTAATGTTGCAATCACTGCTGCTAGCTTGTTTTATCCGCATGCCATATTTATGACTAGTGTTCCGACTCAAGCATGTACAAGCGTTCTTAGATAATACGAAAGTGATAAGCATAAAAAATGGCGACTCTACCGTCGCCATTTTTAAGCTTCAATGCTATTTATAGTTACAGAGTCAATAAGTAATTAACTAATTGATTGTACTCGTCGTAAGTACGAATTTCGTTGGCCAAAACAATGTATTTATTGTTCACAACCACACCCGGAACCCCTCTCAACGTGCTAGCAGAGAATTGCTTATCAAAACCTTTCTGCATTGAGTTTACGGCGAAACTATTGTACGCCGCATCAAACTTCTTACCTTCGACGCCATTATCAACGAACAGCTGTTTCAGCTCAGCTTCGTCTTTTGGCGCTTGTCGCTTTTGATGAATTTGGGCAAACATGGCAGGAATCATTGTATCTTCAACTCCTAGCGACACCATCGTCGCGTAGGACTTGGCCATCGGAATCGCCATATCTCCGCCCATGAAGCCCACATGCACCTTTTCAAACTTTGCCTCTTTTGGCAGAGCAGGTTTTAAACGCTCAATAAGCGACTCAAACTTGTAGCAATGTGGGCAATAAAAAGAAAAGAATTCCGTCACAACAGGTTTCGATGCTTTCTTAACATCCAGAACTTTGTAGTGCTTCCCTTCTTCAAATTGCGCTGCATGAGCGGTAAAAGTCAGTAAAAGTGCACTACATAAGGCAAGTAGTTTTTTCATTGTTTATTTCCTTGTGGCATTCAAATGCCAAATCATTTCATTTGGTAAAAAGGGGTAAACCCCAAGTAATTTGAGATGAGGAATTAAACAATCGGAGGACGATAAAGCTTGGTGATCACAGTCACTACTTTTTCGACTAGAGGCCTATCAATCAATGCAAGGCTATAAGGAAGAAGCAGTAAGTCGTTTTGAGATAAGTTGGCGGGAATTTTGACCATGCAGGAAGAGCTACAACTCGTGTGAGATTGTTGTGCCTTATTGATGGCTGACTCATCGTGATGTGATTCTACGCAGTCGTCATTGACGCCAAGTTGTTTGTGCAGAGCAGCCTGTTGAACAATAAGATCGCGTACTTCAATTGTTTTCATCGGAGCGGAAGCCTGCGCCACAGGAGCGACACTACTCAAAAGCATAGCAACTAAGCAAACTATCGCAGTCAACAATGTACGGTTAAACTTCAACATAGCTACATCAAGGAAAATGGTGATTTAAGATAATACATGATAACGGTTTGACTTCAAGATACGGACTCTCGGCTCGCTAACAAACTCTGTTCTTTGACTATTTTAGGCTAGTGAATTTTCTCTCTAACGCTCCCTCAGTACACGAAACCAGCACAACGAGCTATTCACCGTTCGGATACTCCCCTCATCAGATACCAGCAACAATTCGATAAAACTTGAAATCATTATGAAACACGAGTAATAGTTAGAACGGTTTTTGTACGAACAAGGAAAGATCAATGCTTAAAAAAAGATTCTTTAAGACAAAAGATGAAGTCGAAGTCACGTTCGAGCTAGATAAAGATCAGTGGGACTCTGTCCAAATTGCTGGAGACTTCAACAACTGGCAGCCAGAGCCGATGAAATTAGTGAAGAAAAGTCGTCAGTTTAAATTTAAAACCCGCTTACCTAAAGCGCGGAATGTTCAGTTCCGTTACTTGCTCGATGACTCGAAGTGGGAAAATGACCCACAAGCTGATGCTTACGTTCCAAATGCATTTGGCAGCGACAACAGCGTCGTATGTACCACCGAATAAGCGGTAATTTCGCTTTAAGATTCCATACCTAGGCGCAAACGTTGCGCCTTTTTGCATCTCTCGAAATGTGATTGGTGATTAGATTTAAATCATTAATTGGCAATTTTATCCAATTAACTCATCCGATAACCTTATTCTGAGAAAGCTTTATTTGAAATAATTCGTAAATTTGTTTAAGTTCCATTGATATTAAATATTGTATACATCACTTAAATGAACGCACAACAAATCAAACCATCTCTAATCATTGTGGAAGACGATCCCAAATTACAAACTATGTTGGGTGAGTATTTTGTTGAACAAGGTTTTCAGGTCAAATGTATCGACAATGGGACGGACGCACCCAATGCGATTATTGACACACAACCAGACGTGGTGCTGTTAGATTTGATGCTACCCGGGCAAGATGGTCTGAGTGTATGTCGTCAAATCCGAGAATGCTACAAAGGCAAAGTGTTGATGCTAACAGCAAGTGATGATGACTTCGATCATGTCGCCGCATTAGAAATAGGCGCAGATGACTTTGTTACTAAACCCATCAAACCTCGCGTATTGCTGGCTCGTATTCGCATGCTATTAAGAAGAAAAGAGGCGGCGCCTACCGAGTCCGAAAACGGCCTACAAATTGGTGTTCTGTGTTTAAACCGATTGCGTAAATCGTGCGTAATGAATCAAGAAGAAATTGCGCTGACAGACGGCGAGTTCGATTTGTTGTGGGTTCTTGCAACGCATGCTGAAAAAACACTATCACGCGAGTGGCTGACCAAAACACTGCGTGGTATTGAATACGATGGAACAGACCGCACCATTGATAATCGCATAGTGACACTGAGAAAGAAGCTAGGCGATGCTTCTTGCTCACCACAAAAAATCATTACCGTTCGCGGCAAAGGCTACCTATTTATGCCTGATGCATGGAATGAATAATGAGACGGATTTATCTGGAAAGCTTTGTTGGCCTTATCATTCTGTTTATGGCTAGCTTGTGGGGATACGAATTCTTAGTTTATGAGATCAACACAGATTATGACTACCTATTACAAGAGCATGAGGGTCAAGCTTTTCACGATCTGATCTACCCTATCTATAAAGAACACGGATTAGAATATACTCAACAACAGTTGGAACAATTTGCCACATCAAGCCATCGTTTGTTGGTGCCTCATACGCTTGAAGAGCTTCCAACAGACATCAAAAAGGCGTTTGAAAGTGATACCTCCGTTAACGTCGCTTACGATGAAGAAAGGGATATCTGGTTCCGCCTAGATGCGAGCACGCCTATCTTTAAAATGAGCGATAATCCGAATAGTCCTGTGGTTAAAGCAGCCAACTTTGATGACAATATCGTTTGGTTGTTCTTTTTAGCTGGATTTGCTCTGTATTGCATATTGTTGATCTGGTTCTTAAGCCGTCGGATTCGAGAGCTAGAGAGAGTGACCGTTGAGTTTGCCTCAGGTAACTTCAAGGCTCGAGCTAGTACCTCAAGCGCTAAGTCTGTTGGGACGTTAAACAAAAGCTTTAACACGATGGCCGATAAAGTATCTCGCTTGATCACTAGCAATAAAATGCTAACTAACGCCGTTGCACATGAATTGCGTACCCCAATCTTCCGCTTACAATGGCAAGCAGATTTGTTATCGGATTCAACCTTAACTGAACAACAGAAAAAGTATGTTTACAGTATCGTCGAAGACATTGACGAGATGGAAGAAATGGTTGAAGAATTGCTTTACTACGCAAAGATGGAGCGTCCTGACACAGCATTACAAACTCAAGAAGAAGTCGTCCTATTCAACTTAGTCAAAGAATTACGACAGAGATGGCAAAAAGAGACTACGCTCGGTATTTCGCTTCAAGAAGTAAACTCAGAAAACGTTCTCGCGTTTGCTGACCCAAAATTGTTAAAGCGAGCCTTAGATAACTTGCTGCGCAATGCAATGCGGTACGCGGATAAGCAGATTTTAGTAGAGATAAAACACGATCAGCACCGCTGCTTCATCAATGTTCATGATGATGGCATAGGTATTGAAGAAAAGCATTGGCCTCATCTATTCGAACCATTTTACAGCGCGGATGAATCTCGCAACAAAAAGACGAGCGGGTTTGGGCTCGGTTTGGCGATTGTCAGACAGATAATGGAGCTTCAACGTGGAGAAGTTTCGATTTGCCATAGCCCTCTTGGAGGAGCTTGCTTCACACTTAGCCTCAAAAAATCAGACAGTTAACTTATCCTTCCTACCCCATTTACAGAAGACGACACTTCAATACACTCAAGCGACAGAGCCCAACAATAAAACAGTGTACATTTAATCCATAAGATTCACACACTAAATGGATAGTACTCATGTATAAATCTTTTATCCTGATTATGGCGCTTACTTCTACGCTTACAGCTTGCGCCTACAACCAAAAACCTGTCGTCGACATGACCAATGTTGACCCTAGTACATATGAACAAGACTTTCTTTACTGCCAAGGCTATGCAGAAAATGTCGACAAATCAGAGGCAGCGAAATCTGAAGCCACTAATGGGGCAGTTACAGGCGCATTGATCGGCGCAGCTGCTGGTGCGCTAGAAGACGGATTAGGTGGAGCGGCTGTCGGTGCTGCTGCCGGCGGTGCTGTAGGAGCTGGAGCTGGTGCTTTGAGTGGAACAAATGATTCAACCAAAACTCAATCTCTCGTATTGCGTAAATGCCTCCAGCACAAAGGCTATACCGTCTACGATCTTGATTAAATAAGCACTTTTCTTAAATTATCGCGCGATGGATTCTATTCACAAATGTTTCACGCTGTAACGATTAATCTCGTTACCTCTCTGGGATATGTGTTCCATCCCAATGCTTAAATAGTAAGGTCATATTTTGAAGCCAGGTAAAACAGGTATACGCCGTGTCATGGATGCGACCGGCTATTCATTTCAAGGATTGAAAGCCGCATGGACACACGAAGCCGCTTTTAGACAAGAACTGATTCTCGCCTTGGTGCTTTCCGTCTGTGCTTTTTTCCTTCCTGTCACCACATACGAAAGAGTGCTGATGATCAGTAGCCTGTTCTTGGTATTGATCGTCGAACTCATTAATTCCGCCGTAGAAGCGGTTGTCGACCGTGTTAGCGATGACTGGCACGAGCTCAGTGGTAGAGCCAAAGATATTGGCTCAGCAGCAGTATTTGTTGCGTTAACTCTTGCCCTTTTTATTTGGGCTTCGTTCTTGCTCTAATTTTTATTCAAGACACTCATTATGAAGACACATGATTTACAACAGAGAGGTATCTCTTACGTTACCTTTACTTTCCTGTTGGCGCTGTATTTCGCTCTCGTCGTAAATATCCCTATTTATAAAGAACTGATCGGCATCTTTACACACTTAGATAATGTCAAGATTGGATTTATTATCACAATACCAATTTTCTTTCTTGCCGCGCTCAATTTCCTTTTTAATTTATTTAGTTGGCCTTGGATCGGCAAGCCGTTCTTTATAATTTTAATCATTGTTTCAAGTATGGTGAGCTACGCAAGCTATAACTATGGCACACTTTTCGATTCTGGAATGATTGCCAATATTGTTGAAACCGATTCGAGCGAGGCGAGTTCTTACCTGAGTGCTCACTCTGTAATTTGGACGCTGATTATGGGAGTTATCCCATCGATAATTGTCTTTAAGGTCAAGCTGCAATCTCAACGTCACCAATTACTGTACTTCTCTGTTACCAAATTAGTATCGATGCTGTCGTCGCTAGCTGTCATCGCCGTCATTGCCAGCGTGTACTATCAAGACTACGCATCTGTAGGGCGCAACAATAGCCACCTAAAAAAAATCATCATACCCACCCAGTTCGTTTACAGCGCAACCGGGTATGTGAAGGAGAAATATTTCACCACGCCAGAGCCATATCGAGAAATCGGCACAGATGCAAAGCAGTCAAATAGCGCCGTACAGCAAGCACAGAGCAAACCAACACTACTGGTTTTTGTCGTAGGAGAAACCGCTCGAACTCAGAACTACCAACTCAATGGCTATACACGAGAGACAAACCCTTATACTAGTAAATTGGATGTTATCTCATTTCAAGACGTCGCATCTTGTGGCACCGCGACTGCTGTATCTGTGCCTTGTATGTTTTCACAGCTCACGCGAAACGAGTTTGAACGCGCCAGAGCGGATAACCAGGACAATGCTCTCGATATAATGCAGCGCGCCGGGGTTGACCTCATTTGGAAAGAAAATGACGGTGGGGATAAAGAAGTAGCCCACAAGATCAAGAAAATCGAAGTGGATCGAAAGCAAGTAAGCCCTATGTGTAATGGCCAAACTTGTTACGACATGGCGCTATTAGATCATTTTGATCAGGAAGTCGCGGATATGCACGGTAACCGAGTGGTCGCCATGCACCTTATAGGAAGCCACGGTCCGACCTACTTTCAGCGTTACCCAAGAGACAACGCCTTCTTTAAACCAGACTGTCCACGTGCAGATATCGAAAACTGTAGCATCGAACAAATAGTGAACACATATGACAATACAATACGCTACACCGATCTTGTATTGGCAGAAACCATCAAAAAACTTAAAGCGTTAGAGTCTGAGTATAATACCGCGCTAATTTACATATCGGATCACGGTGAGTCACTAGGCGAAAACGGATTGTTCTTACATGGTATGCCTTATGGCCTTGCACCAGATTTCCAAAAACGCGTTCCTTTGATTATGTGGCTGTCTTCGGGCTTTAAACAAGCGAAGCAGATCAATACCGACTGTTTGTATATACAAGCACAGAATGCAGGCCAATACTCACATGATAACGTGTTCCACTCTTTATTAGGCATTATGGATGTACAAACTCAAGCCTACGATAGCAAGTTAGATATATTCAAAGCCTGCCGAGCCGTTTCCTAAATCATTCAATAAAGCCTGGCTCAAAGTGTGAATCAGGCTTTTTCTAACAAGGTATTTAAACTCATCGCCGCGCCAAGCGTTATACTGACAGTCCGCGATCCATACATCGAGATAAGGACTAGGATGAAAATTGGTATTATTGGTCTAGGGGATATCGCTCAGAAAGCATACCTTCCTGTTATCACTCAGCTTCCAAATATCGAACTTGTATTTTGTACCCGCAACCCAAACACACTTGAGAGCCTGGCTAAGCAGTATCGAATCTCAGAGATCTGCCAAGACTACCAGCAACTTCTGCACTTTGGCGTCGATGCCGTCATGATTCATGCGGCAACAAGCGTACACCCTCAAATAGCGGCATTTTTTCTGCAGCATGGAATTCCAACCTTTGTCGACAAACCATTAGCGAATAGTGCTGATGACGTGGAAAAGCTGTACGACATTGCCGAAAAAGAGAGACAGCCACTCTATGTGGGCTTTAACCGTCGTCACATTCCACTTTACAACCAACATATGCCACAAGTGCAGCAAGGCAACATATCTGACTTAAAGTCGCTACGCTGGGAAAAGAACCGTCACCAACTACCGGGGGATGTTCGTACCTTTATATTTGATGATTTTATTCACCCATTAGACAGCGTTAACGTCACAGCCAAAGCCGATCTAAAAGATGCTTATGTAACTCATCAACTTGAAGGTGGTCAGTTGGCGCGTTTAGATATTCAGTGGCAACATGGAGATACTTTGCTCCACGCCTCGATGAATCGCCACTTCGGTATCACTACAGAGCGCGTTCAAGCTTGTTATGCAAACAAGGCAGTTGAGTTCGACTCCTTCGTTGAAGGCAAACTATGGCAAGCTAACCAAGAGCAAAAAATCAATTTGAAAGACTGGACGCCAATGCTAACGAGTAAAGGTTTCCATTCGATGTTGCTCGATTGGTTTGGCGTCGTTGAGTCTGGAAATATTGCTGATGAAGTAGTAACACGCAACATTGCTAGCCATCGATTGGCAGAGCAAATTTGTCAATATCTCGAGAAAGTTGTCTCTAGATAATGCGATTCTTGGCTATATGCTTGATTGAGTATTACGCTCTATACTAAAAAGACTTGCCTTAAGGAAGGCATTCATTCTCTGTTAAGACTACGGCGATTATTCTATCAATCAGGTGAATGAGGGCACAAAAGCACACATCGACAAAACAGACGGTTTAGATTTGTTTTACGGTGCTCTCAGGTATCTGAATCATCACATTCAAGAATAAAGGAAATAGAATGAGAACACTTGGTAACATCATTTGGTTTGTATTTGGTGGCGTATTTATGGGGTTGCTATGGTGGTTTTTTGGTATTTTGGCCTTTATTAGCATCATCGGAATACCTTGGGGGCGTGCGTGTATCGTTATGGGTAATTTTTCCTTTTTCCCATTCGGTAAAGAGGCCATCTCACGCGATGAATTGACCAATGAAATGGACATTGGCACGAGTCCGCTCGGCGTTATTGGTAACGTCCTTTGGTTTGTATTTGCAGGCCTTTGGTTAGCTATCGGTCACGTACTTTCTGCCGCAGCATGCTTTGTCACCATAATCGGCATTCCGTTTGCGCTCCAACACCTCAAGCTAGCGGTTATTTCACTCGCACCAATTGGTAAAACGGTTGTATCGTCAGAAGAAGCTGCAATGGCTCGATACAACATCAATCGTTAGCAAAAAGCTAATGCGCTTTCTATCCTCTGGGCAGTCATGCTCAGAGGGTAACGCCCGTCAAAAGTAAGCCTATAATCGCTATCGCATATTCAATAATGGCTGATTGTATATTCATACCGTCACCTTTACGTTGAAGTTTATCCTAGCTCAGCACTGCTTTACTTTTATAATTAATTAATACGCCCAATCGAGTTCAAGATGCTAGACTCATAGCGTCGTCACTGACTCAAACTCCAAGAACGACGTAACGAAAAAGCGAGCTATCCTATGCTCGAAATATGGATTCTTTCCCCCTCGAAGTAGAGTTCAACAACAAAAAGACGAACTATAATCATAGCCAAAATTAATGCTTTTCGACCTAAAATATCTCACATCAATCAAAGAAAGCTTCTAAGATTTTCTCTTTTTGAGTAAATATAGAGAGTTACAGTAGCGAAATTCTTCTCGGTAAAACTCCCCACTCAATCTCATGATCAGTTTTTTTAAAAAACAACAAAAATTCGTTGTTATCTAGAGTAATTATTTTATTTGTCGCAGAGCAATTCCATCAATATCATTTGCGACATCGGAGTGCTAGAGCATTGAACTTTTTAGCATTTATCACAGGTATAGAACGTAAAAAACCTTTTATTACTTATTTTTCTTTTTACATATGTTCTAACTCAACGTCTATTCAGACAGGAATATACCGTGGATAAATATCAAGCAGCTTATGCTAAGCGTCTAGAGAAACTAAATGGGGATCCATCTCCTAAAACGATAGCCCGCCTTTCGGCTTGGGATGCGTTTTTTAACAAGGAGTACGAGCTCCAAGACTTGGAATACCAGCTATCGGACGCTGCGCACCAGCACTATGAACAGTCGCATGCGAAGAGCGACATTAGCTTCAAAGAATTCAAACGAGCGTTCTATAATGAATCCATCAAAATTTACAATTTAACTGATGGCGCTTCTATCCAGAAAGTATTCACCCCATTACTTTTGCTTACAACGCTCTGGATAGTGTTTGTATGCCTATTTAACAAGTGATCATCAAACTATTCCAACAACGATCAGTATGGGACTACAGGTATGGCTCTATGTAAGGGGGCTAATTCGCTCGGTCTCCTTCACTAAATTAGCGACTCAATTACCCGCAATTCCATAGGCTAAAAGTGACAAGGGCATCCGTTGATGCCCTTTTTATTCAAAGGAACGCAACCTAGACCTTTGGCCCACTTGGGTATAAAACCATTATGCGTTAAGCTGCACGCTATTATCCGATTGATAAAGAGTGGAGCGAAGTGATGGAAAAAGTAGGCTCTCGAGCATTGATTGTCGAAGGTGGAGCCATGCGAGGCGTATTTTCATGCGGCATACTCGATCATTTTCTTGCTAGCGAGTTCTCTCCATTTGATAGCTTTTGGGGAGTGTCTGCGGGTGCTAGCAACTTGGCTGCCTACTTAGCTAAAATGCCCGGACGTAACTTAAAAATCTACCTCGATTACAGCTTAAGAAAAGAATTTATCTCTCCATCTCAACTTCTACGTGGTGGTGATATGATGAACTTAGACTGGATGTGGAATGTCACCCTCGAAGAACTTGGCATCGATAAATCTGCGCTCAAAGCTGATTCACGACCTTTCTTTTTAGGCGTGACGCGTCAAGACAATGGGCAAGCGGAGTACCACCTTCCTGATGTCGACGACTTGGCAGAAACAATGAAAGCCAGCAGCGCACTGCCTGTACTTTACCGAAATGGCGTATCACTGAACGGAATTAGATACGTTGATGGTGGCGTCTCAGACGCACTTCCTGTTGCAGAAGCAATAAATCGAGGAGCCAAAAAGATTATGGTTTTACGCAGTCAGCCCGCAAGCTATCAAAAGCCAAGAGGAAGATTCAGCGCCCTAACTAGGAGGATGTTGAAAGAAACGCCCGGATTAATTGAACCGATGTTGACACGTGAAGTTCGCTACAATCAGACCTTAGCGCTGATCAACAACCCACCACCTGGTATCGAAATCATTCAAGTGTGTCCTCCTGAAACATTCAAGTTGAAACGGCTGAGTCGATCGCCAGCACCACTGCGTCATGCTTATGAGTTAGGAATTGAAGCAGGAAAGGAAGCCATCATACGATGGAGTCAGAAGTAGAAAAAAGCCACGTGGATTAAACGTGGCTAACGCAAATTCGATGGCAGTGGATTATCGTATTTGCTTCTGGTCGAGCCCAATATTCAGGCTCAAAACTGTTTTAATTTGCTCGCTAACTGAAAAAGCGAGTAGGCAGTCCAAACTAGTAAGTTTCAAACAACCCAGAGTTGTAATCTTGGATGGCTTGTTCTATCTCTTCCATGCTATTCATGACAAAAGGGCCATAATGCACCACGGGTTCATTAATTGGCTCACCAATAAAGATCAGTGCACCACTCTCTTTTTCGGCCTGCAATTCAACCCATTCACCTTTCGATAAAATGGCCATTTCGCCTTGATTGATCTCACGACCTTTTAATTGAATACGACCTTTATAGACATAGAGCATCATGTTGTTGTCTTGATCCGTGTTCAAATTCAAAGCTTGCCCCCCCATCGCTCTCCAATCGGCTACCGTGGCAGCAACACCTGTCTCTGTTAGCGGCCCCTGAATTCGTTCGTTGTTTATAGTCATATGACCCGCAATCAAACGTACAACCCCCGTATTCGGAGTATCAAACTCAGTGATCGTTTCAGGTTGAAAGTCATGATATTGAGCTGGCTGCATCTTATTTTTCGCAGGCTGGTTAATCCAAATTTGGAAACCATGCAATTCGCCTTCCTTCATAATAGGCATTTCGCTATGGATGACGCCTCTTCCTGCCGCCATCCACTGTGCACCACCGGAACGAAGCTCACCAACATTATCCATATGATCACGATGCTGGAAATGACCTTTCAACATATAAGTAAGCGTCTCAATACCGCGGTGCGGATGCGGAGGGAAACCGCCGATATAGTCAGCGCGGTCTTCTGATTTGAGTTCATCCATCATCAAAAATGGAGAAAAGCTAGCATGATTGAAACCCGCTACACGGCGAATTTTCACTCCATCACCATCAGCAGTAGGTTGCGCAGGAATAAGCTGACGAATTTCTCTGAATGTACTCATACTAGTTCTCCTAGTTTATCTTTGTGACCGCTTGCAAGTCGCATGTTCAATCTATGGCTATCGATAAGGTTCTATTTTAGGTTGATGAGCTAAAATTATGAGCCATACTATTCGTTCTACTTATTCAACTTTTTCGAACAATACAATTTATCGAGTTAATAATGAGCACATTTAATTTATCTAAAATAAATGTAGCTATTTTCTAAACAAGGTGTATAGTGTGCCTTGGCTCTTAGAAGAGAGCTGTTAATGCAACATTTAGTTTAAGTTTCCTCTCAGTAAAATCTTGAATCCCCAATTCAGACACCTGCGTACAACTTCCTCTTGATTGAACATTCAATAGCTTAGAAAAGATCCACAAAACAAATCATAATTTTAATGTTTAATTCAAAGGTATTTTTATGTCTAAAGTAACTGGTTCAGTAAAATGGTTTAACGAAACTAAAGGCTTCGGTTTTCTATCTCAAGACAACGGCGGCCAAGATGTATTCGTACACTTTAACGCTATCGTTTCTGACGGTTTCAAAACACTGACTGAAGGTCAGAAAGTAAGCTTCAATGTAGAGCAAGGTAAAAAAGGTCCTCAAGCGACTGAAGTAACTCCTCTATAAGACTGCTTTTCTTGGTGTAGCATGCCCATGCTGCACCAAACCTCTCTCCTTCAAAAATATTCTTTCATCAATCACTCAGCCTAATTTTAGGCATTGCTTTGTGCTATCTAAAATAAACTGAATAGTACTGCTTAATTTATTATTTATAGGAAAAATCATGTCCTCAAAAAGAACTGGCCGTCAAAGGCATTGGTATCAATTACTTAACAAAGAGAAAATCACTAAAAAACAGGAGAATAAATGTTAGAAATTGAATTTAATTTAGAACAACCTCAAACCTCTTGGAACGCTAAAATACATCAATTAAATGGTGATATTTTACGAAGGCACGTATTACCGAAACTTCTTTCTCATAGCTTCATGATCGATTTTGAATATTGTGAGAAAACGCAATCTGGAACTATTCTCTGTGATTCAGGTTCAAAGTTAGGAAGTTTTACTGTTAACTGATTCAGTTTTCATGCATTAATGGATAATGCAACTAATTTGGAAGGTATCCAATGGCTAGAAAAAGTAAGAAGCAGTCAGAAAAAGACAAAAAAGAGTCTGAACAAAACGCGGCGGCGGTAAAGCAGAAAACTCGACGCCGCATAGAAGACATTATGGAACAAAGAGAATTTGATAAGTTATTCGATCTATAAATGCTCTCTAGTGCTTTCTCTGCCTTTATCGTTGTGCAAGGTACCGCCACCTACCTTTGCTCAAACGAATCTCCACTCTTTTAGACTACTCTTCTAATTACACGTGCCTCTCACACGCGCAAAAACAACTGGCTCCTCTATACTCAAGTGACTTGCAAATAGTCGTTTCGCTCACAGGAAAACCCGTGACTAATGACAGTTAGGTTATTTGCGTATAGCCAAAGCGATATTTTTGCGTATAATCCCTCTCGTTTGCTTCGTATAACCCCAATGATATGGTTTGGGGGTCTCTACCAGTTCCCGCAAAGTGCTGATTACGAAGAGTTGAGATCATCGTGGGTCTTACTCTTTGTGATAGCGTTCGATTTATTTCTATCTATACCTATTCTTAGAGTAACTGCATCCACAATACACATAAGGTGGAATATGAACGCATTTATTCAAGGTCTTCCAAAAGTAGAGCTGCACTTACATATCGAAGGTTCACTTGAGCCGGAACTCTTATTCAAATTAGCAAAACGAAACGGCATCGAGATCCCTTACTCTTCTCCGAGTGAACTACGCAGCGCATATCAGTTTACAGACTTACAATCATTTCTCGACCTCTATTACCAAGGAGCGGGAGTTCTGCGTACGGAGCAAGATTTTTACGATCTCACTTGGGAATACTTACTGCACTGTAAAGAAGACAACGTTATTCATACCGAAATCTTTTTTGACCCTCAAACACACACAGAACGCGGCATAGACTTTGACACTGTTATCAATGGAATCGCTCGTGCGCTAAAAGATGGTCACGAAAAACTTGGCATTACCTCGCAAATTATTGCGTGTTTTCTCCGTCACCTTTCAGAAGAGAGCGCCATAGAGACCCTACAGGCTATTCTGAAACACCGTGATAAGATCATTGGTGTTGGACTAGATTCTTCAGAACAAGGTCATCCGCCAGCTAAATTCAAGCGCGTATTTAAACAAGCAGTAGAAGAAGGCTTACTTACCGTTGCTCACGCAGGTGAAGAAGGCCCCGCACAAAATATTAGCGATGCAATTGAAATGCTTTACGTGAGCCGCGTGGATCACGGTGTTCGCTGTGTTGATGATGAAGCATTAGTTGAATCCTTAATCGAAAGCCAAATGCCACTGACAGTGTGTCCGTTATCGAATCTTAAGCTATGTGTATTCGACGATATGAAAGATCACAATATTGTGGATTTGCTACGAAAAGGTGTCGCTGTAACGATTAACTCAGACGATCCTGTGTACTTTGGTGGCTACATGACGGATAACTTTCTGGCCGTCAACAACGCACATCCAATGAGTAAGAGTGAACTTGCCCAATTTACAATGAACGCGATTGATGCCAGCTTTATCGATAACGAGTTAAAGGCGAAATATCGTCACCTTGTTAGCCAATACGTAAACCAGCACGAAGCTTTGCAATAAAGGCATCAGTGCCACGCCTTAGGCCAAACGCGTAGGTATTAAAACCCTACAAAAACTCTGTGGTTAACCGCATTTATAAACGCTAGACTGAGAAAGCTAAACTAGCACACAAAAAGGAATATAATCATGATTCAACAAGGCCAAGCTCTACCAGTTGCAACTCTAAGTGAGTTGACTGCCGATGGTATGGTGAACCACGACGTTACAGAACTGTTTGCGAACAAGAAAGTCGTACTCTTTGCTGTACCTGGCGCATTCACCCCTACCTGTTCAGAAGCCCATCTACCAGGCTATGTGGTATTAGCTGATGAGCTAAAGGCAAAAGGTGTTGATTTAATTGCGTGCGTTTCTGTAAACGATGCATTTGTGATGCAAGCGTGGGGCGAAGCTCAAAACGCTTCTGAGATTTTGATGTTGGGTGATGGCGACGCTAGCTTTACTAAAGCATTAGGTCTTGAAATGGATACAGGCGGCTTTGGTGGTATTCGCTCACAACGTTACGCAATGATCATTGAAAACGGCACAGTGACTAAGCTAAACGTTGAAGAGCCAAAAGAGTTTGAAGCAAGCAAAGCAGAAACGATTTTAGCGGCGCTTTAAGCTTACTCCTAAATACAAAAACGGAAGCCATCGCTTCCGTTTTTTGTTGGTTAACGCATTCTCACAACACTCGTTTGTTGCTTACGCTGCATTTCCGCAAAAGTCAGCACAAACGGGGATGACTGCTTTACACGGCTTGGTAATGAAGAAAGCGCATTGTAGGCATCCTGCTTCGTTTTAAAATCACCAACAGTTACCGTATACCAACGCGTGCCTCGGCTGTTTTTCCAGTTAACCCAAACCGGATGCTTAGGATCGATATAGCGAATATAATCTTTCACATCTTTTTCTTGCTTTAGCGCGAGTACCTGCATCGTGTAATGGTTTGGGTTTAAATAACCATATGCATCCTGAGAGGTCATGACTCCAACACATTGGCCGCTATCGACCTCCTGCTGGTAAGGCATAGCGCAGCCCATGAGCGATAAAATCAATGTCAAAGATAAAATCTTGTGCACGTGTCACTCCATTCTTGTTCTAGTTTCTTTTCTCTCGCACCCAAAAACACAAAACGCTCTTGGTCAGGTAAAAACACACTCTTACAAGAGGGCCTGTGTTTTAACGCAACGAGTATTCCAAAAACGTAAGGCGACCACGTTGGTCGTCTTAGTAAATTGATTTAATAGAACATTAACAAGATAGAGTGATATAGACAGAAGTTCGCTACTGTTTAGAACCAGCTAGCGACCAATTGCTTAAACCAGTCTAAAATTCGCTTGAATAAACTGCCTTCCTCCACGGACTCCAATGCAACGAGCTCGGCTTCATTTACGACCTTACCGTCGACTTTGTAAAGCACTTTACCAACCACTTGTTGCTCAGAAATTGGCGCAACTAAATCACCGTTGTATTCAACTTCCGCTTGCAGATTTTTTACATCTCCTTTTGGCAAAGTGAGATAAACATCGTTAGCTACGCCGACAGTAAGCTCGTCTTTTTCGCCCATCCAAACTCGAGCTTTCGCAAGTTCCGCACCCGCCTCAGTCGGCATTACCGTATCGTAAAAGCGGAAGCCATAACTCAACAGCTGCTTGCTTTCTGATTCACGAACATTCTCACTCTTCGCTCCCATCACTACGGCAATCAAACGCATATCACCTTGTGTTGCAGAAGTCGCTAGACTATAACCCGCGCCGCTTGTATAACCAGTTTTCATGCCATCGACATTCATACTACGATCACGAAGCAAGCCATTACGGTTGTATTGAGTGATGCCATTGTAAGTAAACGAGGTTTCGCTATACAGCGGATAGATATCAGGTAAGTCACGAATAATCGCTTGGCCCAACTTGGCAATATCATAAGGTGTCGAATATAAACCGTCACTGTCTAGGCCGTGAGGGTTGGTGAATGCCGTGTTAGACAATTCAAGCTTGGCGGCCCAACTATTCATCAAACTCACAAACCCTGATTCACTTCCCGCAACATGCTCAGCAATAGCGACACTGGCATCGTTACCAGATTGAACAATCAGACCACGGTATAAGTCAGACAAAGAAACGGAAGTATTGACTTCAATAAACATTTTTGAAGAATCTGGGAAATTTTTTGCCCAAGCATTTCGGCTGATGACAACCTCATCATTCAACGTAATATTGCCTGTATTAATTTCTTGACCAGCTACATAAGCAGTCATCAACTTCGTTAAACTCGCGGGGTTTAAACGTTTGTGGGCATCACGTTCAACCAGTACTTTCCCCGTATGGAAGTCCATCAAAACATAACCACGAGAACTGAGTTCCGGCGCATTTGGCACAACTGAAGGCGCAGCATAAGCCAACGAGGATACAGCAGCGAACCCTGTAATTAACACTGTGTGTAATATAGTACTTTTTCTCATCATGACATCTTATCTTAGTAGCATTTAAGGCTTACAAACGGTACCCGAATGAATTCAAAGCGCGGGATTACCTAGTTAAAAAACGAGTATATTGAAACGGCGCTCAGTTACAGCCACCTTGTTACGATTGGTTACTTTTACTCAATGTTTGTCGAAAATAATGAGAGGTAGGTAGAGCTTTCGTCTTGAAGAATGAAACAGGAGCAAAAATAATTCCGTAACGCTATGTTTTTTTAGAGGGGAGAAAAAGCGCGCAAGCCAATTCAGGGAGTAAGTTGGTATAGGAAAAGTAGTTGAGCTTTTATCCATATCTAAATAGGAAACAACAAAAACAAGCAACAATAAGCCCAGCTAATTATTTACCAAGAAAACATATTTAAAACGCATCATAAAATCGTAATTAATTATCGATAAATTTAAAAACCTAATATTATAATTTATGCAAATTTCATTTATTATTAAACTGGAGAAAAATACAGCTTTCCTTTTTTAAAACTAAGAGACGATTTTTTCGATGTTTTTAGGTTTATCTCATCAGAGAACTTGGTATAACAGTGAGGGATAAGGCATCCGGACTTAGCGCGAAAGGATAACCCACTGTTATTTAAGTTCACACGCTGCTTTTTAATGACTAGAGACTTTAAACTGCGGTTACCTTCGGTTTGTGCGGCTATTCTTTGACGTATCCCAGCCCAGTACGACTCAAACGACGACATCATACATATCCTCTTTCATGATATAAGCATTAATAATTAAACATCGCTAAAAGCTAAGCTTGTCTTAAATAAAAGTACTAGAAATTAATTTTATTTCTTCAAAACAAATCAACCCGCATATTCCACATAAATTTAGTGGTTATGTCAAATATTAATTATCATTAATTTTATTTATAATGGATATAAAATCAGTTTATAATTTTTAAATAATTTAATTATTACAAAGCAGTATGACCAGTCCATATTTAACATGGAAATATGAGCTTTGTTTTGCATCATAATATATAAATACATTAAAGATTCATCTACGAACTAAATGCTCTTCAAGAGGTGATATAAATTAGCATTTCGAGACTAAATGAGAATAAAAATAGCGCACCGTATATGGTGCGCTATAGATTTGATTAAGGTCACTGTATAAGCATAGATAAAACTAAACTCATTTGACGTAGCTAGGCCAAGATTACTTATGGTTTAAGTTTCAATACTTTATCAATATCTTCTGCGCTGTGGCGCTCAGGTAACTGCTCCCATTCTTCACCCCATGAACGGTTCACAATTCGACCACGTTTTACCGCTTCACGCTCATCAATTACTTTTGCCCAACGCACAACGTTTTTGTAGCTTTCTACGTCTAAGAATTCAGCCGCATCGTAAGCACGACCCAACACAAGGTTGCCGTACCATGGCCATGTTGCGATATCAGCGATGCTGTACTCATCGCCACCTAGGAATTCATTGTTCGCAAGACGCTTGTCTAATACATCTAACTGACGTTTTGCTTCCATTGTAAAGCGGTTGATTGGGTACTCGAACTTCTCTGGTGCGTACGCGTAGAAGTGACCAAAACCACCGCCTAGATATGGCGCAGAACCTTGCAGCCAGAATAACCAGTTCATTACCTCAGCACGCTTAGCGCCTTCTTTTGGTAAGAAATGATCAAACTTCTCTGCTAGATAAAACAAGATGTTGCCAGATTCAAACACGTTCACTGGCTCAGAACCCGAACGGTCAACCAATGCCGGAATTTTAGAGTTTGGGTTAACAGCCACAAAGCCAGAGCCAAACTGGTCGCCATCGCCAATCTTAATCAGGTATGCATCGTATTCTGCTGCCGTTACGCCAGCCGCCAAAAGCTCTTCAAACATGATCGTCACTTTCTGACCATTTGGGGTACCCATTGAGTAAAGTTGGAATGGGTGCTCACCAACTGGAAGCTCTTGCTCATGACGTGCGCCAGAATCCGGACGGTTGATGCTCGCCCACTGACCGCCGTTTTCATTATCGTTTGTCCAAACTTTTGGTGGAATGTATTCGTTAGCCATTGTTTTCCCTTATTGTGTTTGAATGCATCTTCAAACTGACGGGTCTTACGCGCCAGCAAGCATTATTAACATCACCTCTTCGCCAACTGCGATTAGGCATACTCAAGATATTAGGTCGAATTCGCTAAATAAAAGTCCTGCAATCTCTTTTAGTTAGAACCTTTGGTTATGGGATTTTCTTTCACGCTATAAGTAAAAACGTCGCGATAATGTGAACTAGGTTCGAGATGCCAGCGATGAGTAAGCGACACTCGGCGGCGCGCCACTATTTGGGGATTTAGAACAACCGCTAAACTTCAAAGTCACCAAGAATGAAGTTGTTCTGGATACCTTAGTTCAAACAACTTACGTGCGTGATAGGCAGTTAAGTTAGATAGTTAGAAAGAAAAACGCCCTTCACTAAATCAATGAAGGGCGTTTTAATGTATTCGAAACCGTTACTTAGCTGATTCAAACAAACCAGAAATACCTTTCAAAGGGAAAAGCCTTGCTTGCTCCAACCCTCTCAACGTTACCGTATTGAGGTCATCAATAAAGAAACGACTGGTCATCGTGTGTTTGCCGCCATTAATGAAAATCTCGATGACAGAATTGTCGATATACATCTCAATCGTCTGCTTAGCGTCCAATCTTGGTGCTTTTCGAATACCACCAAATTCTTCTGCGTACAAATGAGACATGTGACGACGGTCCAGCATAAACTCGTGCTCTGTCGCACTAAAGACGATGTTGTCACCTTTGAGGTTACTCAGCTCAAGTTCAAAGCCATCGCCCTCAAGGTCTAATTGGATCAAACAACTTGTGCTTTCCAGTGTATGGGATTGTGCAAAGACCACCTCTTCTTTTCTTAAACTCTTCAGCTCAGGGAGCGGAGCTTGAACAAGAAAACCATCTTTCAACGTTAGTTCTCTAGGAAGAGACAACATTCCTGCCCACTGGTGTGTGACCGATGGTGTGTCGATTTCTGGCAACCCTATCCATGCAATAAGAATGCGACGCCCATTCTCATCTAAATAGGTTTGTGGGGCGTAGAAATCAAACCCATAATCTGGCTGCAAAATATCTTGGTGGTTTTCTAAAATCATCGACTCTAGGTTCAACTGATCACCCACGATATACGCAACAGAATAGATGTTTTTGAAATCATAAGGATTATTACTGCTCACGCCCTGTGGAGAAAACAGCATCACCGATTGACCATTAATCTCAAAGAAATCAGGACACTCCCACATGTACCCAAGGTCAGAAAACTTGGTCTTGATAGGACCTTTATGCTGCCACGTTTTCAAATCTTTGCTTTGATAGAGCGCCATTGAACCATGCTCGGTTTTGGTTTGAGCACCCACCACCATCAAATAGTCGTCGCCTTTCTTCCAAACTTTTGGATCACGAAAGTGCTCCGTGTAATGTTCGTTCTCAATGACCACACCATGCTTTTCAATGTTGCCATCTGAATCCATGGTGGCAAAGCACTGTGTTGGAATTCGATTCCAGTTTTGGTCACGCTTATTACCAGTAAAAAACAGCAAAGCCTTGTTGTTTTCCACCAAAGCACCGCCCGAATAGACACCATGTGAATCGTAGTCTTGGTCAGGATGAAGACCCACGCCATGATCTTTAAAATGGATGAAGTCTTTAGTAGAAAGGTGGTACCAATACTTCATTCCATGGACTGGTCCCACAGGCGTCCACTGGTAAAAGATGTGGTGCTCACCATTGAAATAGCACAACCCATTTGGGTCATTTAACAGCCCAAATCTAGGGGCGATATGAAAACTAGGAAAGCCTTTATCTTGCTGACGTGAAAGTGTCATTTCTTCGATATCACACTGAGGGATTTGCTCAAGTCGACGATATCTTTGCTCTACAGTCCAACGGTTGTTTAAGCTCATAATTTTTCTCAACTGAAATTGGATCTGAAGATCATTGCCCAATAAATTGCAGCAACTCTGTCTGGGTCGGAAGCGCGGTCATTGCGCCTTTTTGCGTCGTCGCTAATGCACCACAGCCATTTGCCCATTGAATCGCAGAGCTAACAACAGGATGATTTTTCCAATCGTCATGCCGAGACAGGCATGCCAGTAGCCCTCCGACAAAAGCATCACCCGCACCTGTGGTGTCAATCGGACTAACGACTTGACCTGTGATCAGTTCACTCTGACTTTCAAAGACGCGCCAAACACCTTTCGCACCTTGTGTCACCAAGACCAAAGCAATATTCAAAGAGGCTATTTGTTGTAAACCTTGCGCCATCGACGTTGAGTCAGTCAAGAACAAAAGCTCTTCTTCAGAGAACTTAACCACATCGGCCATCGCTACAGCCTTCATCACGACAGCTTGGATTTCTGATTGATCTTGCCACACTTCATCACGCAAGTTAGGGTCAAAGCTAATGAAACCACCAGCGGCTTTTGCTCTTTTGATCGCCTCAAATGTGCTGCTTCTACTTGGCTCATTTGCCAGTGAAATTGAGCAAACGTGTAGCCAGTCACCTTGCTTAAAGTTTGGGATGTCTTCAACAGACATAAACTGATCAGCGCTCGGTTTTACCATAAACGTAAAGCTGCGCTCACCTTGCTCGTCTAAATCCACCACCACTGTTGATGTTCTTTGCTCGGGATCTTTAACGAGAAACTCCGTGCTCACGCCCTCTTGATCGAGCGTTGATTGCATGAAGCGACCAAATGGGTCATCACCTACACGTCCAAAAAACGCACTCTTACCAGATAGACGAGCAATTGCTACGGCGACATTCGCTGGTGCACCACCGGGACATTTGAGTAAAGAAGTCTCGGATTCCGGTATTAGATCGACAACAGCATCACCAGTTACCCACACTTGATTCATCTTGCTTACCTTAAAATTAAAGCCCTGATAGTCCAACGTGTTGAACACCTTCACTACCAAGTAAAAATTGAAAAAGGCTAGCCAAGCCATTAGTGCTTGGCTAGCACCCCAAACATTTAGGAAAAGAAGTGGATTTTGGGGGACTCCACCCTTAAGGAGTTCAGATTAAGCCGCTGCTTTTTTACCGACTTTAGCGCGGTCACGCATACCAAGAACAATGGTGAGAACAAATGCGGTCAAGAACGCGATCACCATACCCGCGATGTAGTACCCAATCTTCTCTGGCGTAATGGAAATGATGCCTGGAAGACCAGCTGCGCCCAATGCCTGAGCTTTCACATTAAACATTGTGATGAACGCACTTGATAACGCCGCAGCGCAAACTGCCGCAATAAATGGGTAACGTAGTTTTAAGTTAACACCAAACATAGCCGGTTCTGTAATACCCAGCAAACCCGTAACACCCGATGGAATCGCAATACCTTTCATCTTCTTATCTTTGCTCATCACGCCCACCGCCAACGCTGCCGCTCCTTGAGAAACGTTAGACATCGCCGCAATAGGAAAGATAAAGGTGCCGCCCGTCGTCGCAATATCCGCAAGAAGTTGAGTTTCAATCGCAATGAAGCTGTGATGCATACCAGTAATAACAAACGGAGCATAAATAAGACCAAATACCGCACCACCAACAAAGCCAGCTGTGTTGTATAGCCAGTTCAGACCATCACCCAATAGGAAACCGATATCACGCGTGAACGGACCGACGACAGTAAACGTCAGCAAACCCGCTATGAAAATCGCCAGTAATGGCGTTAAAAGGTTGTCTAAAACAGAAGGGATGACTTTACGTAAGCCTAGCTCAACCTTCGCAAGAATGAATGCCGATACCAAAACCGGTAACACCGAACCTTGGTAACCCACTTTTTGGATTTCAAAGCCAAGAATATTCCAAACCGGAATGTTGCCAGACACAGATGCGCCGCCGAATCCCCAACCATTCAGCAAGTCAGGGTGAACCATCAACATACCTAGCGCCGCCCCTAAATATGGGTTACCGCCAAACTTCTTACTGGCTGAAAATGCCAGCAGAATAGGCAGGTAAACAAACGGCGCGTTCGCAAACGTGTTGATCATGTTCGCCAAGTCTGTCAGTCCTGGGTTGGCATCAATCAAAGATTTGCCATCAATAAACAAACCTTGAGCAGTCAATAGGTTATAGATACCCATCAACAAACCGCCAGCGACGATTGCGGGAATGATTGGGACGAAAATATCAGACAGCCCTTTCACCGCGCGCTGAACGATGTTTTGTTTCTCTGCGCCAGCAGACGCAACGTCGTTGGTGGACATTTCACTCATACCCGTCAACTTCGCCATTTCTGCATAAACTTGGTTTACGATGCCAGATCCAAAAATGATTTGGTACTGACCCGCAACTTTGAACTGCCCTTTGACCCCTTCAAGGTTATCAATCGCTTGTTCATCTATTTTTTGCTCATCTGCAACGGCAAGGCGTAAGCGTGTCGCACAATGCGCAAGTGCGGTGATGTTGCTTTTACCACCTAATAGAGTTAACAACTCTTTTGCTACTGCCGGATAATTCATTTCATACCCCATTGGATTATTATCTGAGCTTGCGATATTTTCGGGAACGTTTGCAAAACAGATTTTTGCTCAATAAAACCAAATGATCAAAGATAAAGCAGAGAGAATGTGAGAATGATCGTCAAATTCTCTCCCTAAGAGCAGTATAGGAGGTTAGAATCGCTACTTATCAAAGAGCTTTTCATCTTCTCTTTGCAAACAATCCCAAAAACGAAAAACAGAATGGATAGGAACAATGGCGAGTCTGCATGATGTCGCCCGTCTGGCTGGCGTATCAAAATCAACAGTGTCACGGGTTATAAACGATGAATATGGCGTAAAAGAAGCGACAAAACTGAAGGTCCGCCAAGCAGTAGCGGAGTGTGGCTATGTGCCAAACCAAGTCGCTAAAGATCTAAAATCTCAAAAGACCAATCTGGTTGGTGTCATTGTTCCTCGGGTTTCCTCTCATGCCACATCCCAAGGTGTCGATGGATTAACCGATGTCCTTGAAAAAGCCGGGAAACATGTCTTACTTGCTAGCACTCACCAAGCCCACGAAAAAGAACTGGAATACATTCAGATCTTTAACCAAAAACGGGTTGAAGGGATCATTCTTTACGCCACCCACCTCGATTCCAAGCTGGTAAAAGCAATTCAAAACTCAGCCGTTCCAGTTGTGCTCGTCGGTCAAGATGGTTCCATGTTTAACATTCCAAGCATCATTCATGATGACGCACGAGTAGGGTTTGAAGCGGGAAATAGACTGGTTGCAAAAGGTTGCCAAACTATGGGTTTTATTGGTGTGCAAGGTGACGATATCGCGGTAGATAAGCAACGCTCTGAAGGATTTGTTCAAGCGCTGCAACACCATGGTTTTGAGATCGACTTCCATGCTCGTGGTGACTTTACCATCGATTCTGGCTATTCATTGGCAAAACAACACTTAACAAAGAACCCTAAGCTAGATGGCTTGTTCTGTGCGACAGACCGTATTGCTATCGGTGCGATGAGAGCGATTCAAGAGCTCGGGTTAACACCGGGTAAAGACGTTTTAGTGCTAGGCGTTGGTGATGATGAGCTCGCATCAGTGTGCACCCCAACCTTATCAACATTTAACTATGCATTTGATAAAGCAGGGGAAAATGGTGCGAAACTGTTACTAGATAGAATTGCCAACAGAAGTTTTGAAATGAGTAAGATGGTACTAACCTTCAAAACTATTGAGCGTCAGTCCTGTTAATGAAAAAGCGCCAACTGAAATCAGTTGGCGCTTTTCTTATTACTCTTTGTAGGTTAGGTCCCTTTAGAACCAAGTTTCCATTTGCAGTGCAAACAGAACTTCACCACCATCACCCATCGTTGCAGCACCCGCATCCTGGCTAATCGAGTAGCCATTCAAGTCTTCGCTCCAATCAACGTAGCTAACTGCAAAACGTAGCTCCGGACGGTCAAAGAAACCTGCAGCGGTAGACATCTTAAGCGTTGGTGCAATTGTCGCTTTGTAAAAACTGCCACTTGCTTTATCAATCGCATTGTCTAGGTCCATGTATTGGTATGAGCCTTCATAAACCATCTCAAAGTTCTGCGTAAACTCTTGCGCTAAGCGGATGTTGAACGATGCCCAAGTAAATTCATCATTTTTAGCAAAGCGATCTTGGCTATGTTCTGCTAGCAACGCAGGTGCTACACGCCAGTTGTCGCCGATGCGTGTTACACCATAACTGAACAAACGTACGGCTTTTGCGTCTTCTAGCAAATCACCGTTTGAACCAATGCCTTTAAGTTCTGCACCCAGTCCATCACCCATCAAAATACCAGTTTTAGAGAAGCCTTCACTCATGCCAAAGAAGTTATCGCCATGGTAGGCAAACATCGCATGTAAACCTTTGTCTGCTGCACCTTCTACGCGATCATTGTTATCAGCAGACGTCATGCCGCTCAGCATCAATTGCCAATTACCAAAACGGTTGTTCATTGTCGCGATATAGTTTTCAACATCCGTTGACGAGCTATCAATCTCACCAAAATCACGACCATAGATCGAGAAGTTTGCTTTCCATGATTCGCTCATTTGGACGTCATACACACCAGCACCAGTGCCAGATAAGAAAACAATATCCGAGTCAAAGAAGTGAATGTCAAAGTTATCACGGTCAAATCGTTTACCAGCCCAAAACGTCGCGTCAGCAAACGCACTTGATTCAGAGAACATGCTCAACTTGTTTAGCTCAGCATATACCTGACGAACGTTTAATTGACTCTCGCTCGCCGTCCATTCGTTATTGGTTTCCGTACTATCTGCCAACATGATTCGGAACAATGCGCTGGAACCATCATCTGCAAAACGTTTGTGAATAAGGTTTGCTTCCACATAATGATCATCCTCTACCCCTAATCGCCCAACTGGAGCGCCAATAGCACCAGCTGCCGTCATGTAAGGACCAGTGCCCACTGCACCATTCAGATCGTCATTAATGAGCAGCCCGGAACGAGCGTAGCCATGAAACTCAAAGCTTGAGGCTTTCTCATTTACTTCTGTGGATACTTTTTCTGTCTGTTCAAGTCTCTGTTCTAATTCATTAATTCGCTTTTCAAGAGCGTCAACATCTGTTGTTGCGAATGCAGGTGCTGTAACCAGCCCAAGCGCTACTGCCATCGTCAAAGTGTGTAGTTTCATTTCCATAGTCTCACGTAAATTTATACTTAGGTTATTTGCAAACGTTCCCAAGTAAAATTGCAAACTTATGGTGACTTTAAATACCCATCTAAAGTCTGAATTTCAGAGCGCTCGTACTCAGAGCGTATCTACCACTTGTATCAATGAGGGCGATAATATATAAACTTTTCGGGAACGTTACCGTTAAGAGGCCATTTTGTTACTTCTATCACGTTCAATTGTGTTACTTACAGAAAAATCATTAACCAGCGCACATTTGAATTAATTGTTAGCGCTAGAGGAAGTAGTTTGAAGGTGACAGGCTACAAAGAAGGGGTTTAGTGTTCATTTGAGAGAATAGTGCTCACTCGCTTCCCTATGCTACTTGATGGTAACTCATCTCTATTTGTTGATGAAAAGTAGCAGCTAAGGTTGAACGTAACTAAGAGCGAAGCGGATCTCGATACCTCATTTCAAACAACTTGAAAGGCTGTTAAGACGAGATAAACGACCTTCATTTTCTGTGAAGAGCGCTTTGTTGTTCTAATTCAAGCTAACGAAACACTTTTTTGGACAGAAGTACGTTAGAATACATACCCTAAAGTAGTCATAGATTTATTCAACCACTGCCTGAAAATGGGCCAGCCGCTCCCATTAATCAGAATGATAAAATGCCCAATAGAGATACATGAAAAAGCCAACTGTAATCACAGTTGGCTCAGTATTTCCCCTTGAACTTTTAAGCCTTATATTGACTAGAGCGTTAGTTCGGAAAGTGTTTATTTAAGAAGTCCAAAACATGAGTAACGTACTTCTCGGTATCAAAGACAGGTGCACTGTGTCCTACACCTTCTTCAATGAAAAGTTGGTTGGTAACTCCATGCTCATCAAGCTTAGCCTTAAGTATCTCACTTTGAGATAGAGGCACTCGCTTATCCAAGGTGCCGTGTAACTGTATATATGGTGGAGTATTTTCATTCACATAACTCGTCGTTGATGCTTTCTTGGCAAGCTTTGGAATATTGTTTGGAATATCTCCTAAGAAACGAGATACAGACGATTTTTTGCTGGTTTTCTTGCCACCTTTATTACTTAACTCAAGTAAATCGGTAGGGCCAAAAAAGCTTACTACGGCTGAGACCTTGTACTTTGGTGGCTCATAGAAATCTACTTGGTTGTATGCCGAGTTAGTCGCACCAATAAAGCCAGCGAGGTGCCCGCCAGCAGAGCGTCCCATTATCACAACATTGTCCGCTTTAATACCGAGCTTTTCAGCATTGTCGTACAAATAGTTCAGTGCATCATTAATGTCTTGTACTGGTTGAGGAAAGATCGCTTCTCCACTTAAACGATAATCAACTGAAGCTAGCGCATAACCTTCATTCAACACAGACTGAAGTAATAATGGGTTCTTTTCTGGGATGGCGTCTTTGCTCCCACGTTTCCATGCACCACCATGTACCCAGACTAATAACGGGTACTGAGTATTTGATTCAACCGAAGGAGTATAAAGATCGAGTTTAATCTCTCTTTCACCTACAGTTTTGAACAAGATATCCTTCTCTACATTGAACTCCCCAGCCAAACAGACAAAGGGCATAAGTAGCAGAGAGGTCATCGCAGACTTAATTTTCGTATTCATTGTTTTGTTATTCGCTTAAAAAAGTAAGTAGATTAGAAAGTCGCTTCAGCAGCTAACCAGTAGCGTCGGCCATCTTCAATGTAGCCAAACTCTTCCTCTGTGATTTGCTCATCGAACAAGTTATAAACCGCTGCCATTAACTTCACATTCTTAGTTACACGCCAGTTCACACCGAGATCCACGTAAGTAATAGAAGGTGCCAACGTTCTTGTGCTATCACTAGTGATGTTGTTTTTCTCTTTGCCTTGATAGTTCATGCGGGCCCATGAAGCAACATCATCACGCACTGCCCAATCACCATTAAGTGAGAAGATATGTTCAGGTGCTTGTACAAGAGGCAAGCCATCATCATCGTCATTAGTGTTCTTTTCACTACGAGTATACGAGTAGGTTGCACTTAGTGTAATTGACTCTGTAATACCCTTAGATACGGAACTTTCTGCACCATAGCTGTTCGCATCATCAATGTTGACGTAAGTGCGGTCGCAACTTCTGCTATCAGTACACGTCGGATCGACAAACTCACTTTCGATCTTGTCTTTGAAGTCGCTGTAAAACAAAGTAATGTTTGCAGAAAGGTCTCGCTCATTAACGTAATACAGTCCCATCTCTGTATTGATGGAGGTTTCTGCTGTTAAGTCTGGATTACCGTAAATAGAACAACGCCCTCTACAGCTCTCTTGAACCCACTCTTCGTCCATTTGTGTCAAACTAGGTGCTCGATAACCCGTAGACACACCACCTTTTAGCGTCCAACTAGGGTCAATAGACCAGACCCCGTAAGCTCTTGGGCTAAATTGCCCGTCAAAGATCTCATTGTCGTCGTAACGTAAACCAAGGGTGAGAGCGAATGTATCCGTGAGATACCACTCGTCCTCAGCAAATACTGCCCATTGCTTGTTTTTAGAGGTCAATGACAGTTTATTATCAGTCAGATCCTTTTGCTCGAAAGATGCGCCCAGTGTTAAGTAGTGAGCATTAAGAGGCAGACCCCATTGCGTATTAATTTGACTATTCTCGACTTCTTTATCTGCACCGATATTTTTTACTGTTTCATTACTGATAAATGAAGAACTTGTACCCCAAGAGTAGTTTCCGTCGTGGCTAAAACCAATAGATTGGCGTTCATATTCTCGTACTGCAACTTGAGACTCTCGCTCCACTGATTTACCTAGAGTGGTCTCTCGCTCTTGGTTATGATTGGTGAACTCCAGAGTAAAAGTGTCATCCGAGGTAGGTGTGAGGTACAAAGAAGCTCGATAGTTGTCGAGTGTCTTACCTGCATAACCACCTTCAATTTCATCTTCTTTTCTTTCCTGATACAGTCCAGTCAAAGAAGTACTCAACAGACCATCAATGACAGGGCCAGCAAGGTAAAGCTGCCCTTGATAGCTATTTCCAGATTTTGAATTTTCTTGAAGCGTCGTTTCTGCACGCAAGCTTCCGTGCCACTCTTGATAATTTTTACGCGTAATAATATTAATCACACCCCCCAAAGCATCAGACCCATAAAGGGTTGACATAGGGCCACGTACAACTTCAATACGTTCAATTGCACTCAACGGGGGAAGCCAGTCTTGTTCAGTAAACGTACTACCATTAGTTTGAGTTTCTCGACCAGACTGCTTCCTGCCATCAACAAGAATGGCCGTATATTGAGCAGGCATACCTCGAATTGAGATATCTTGGCCATCACCACCTCCTGTAACGGTTACCCCAGGTATATCACTTAAAGCATCAGTCAAATCTTTATATGAGCGATTTTCAAGTTGCTCTCGGGTGAGAACACTTATTGTTGCTGGCGCTTCTGTGACATTCTGTTCGTAACCAGAGGCTGTAACCACTACGGTTTCCATTGCTGTTGTATTGATACCAGTCTCAGGTAACTGGTCATTTGCAACAACGACCATAGGTACAGTAATACAAGCAGAAACAACTGATGTAGAAAATAGAAAGTATGTGAAAAGAGGCTTCATATTGAATAGGCTTAAAATGTAATTGCATTTAATAATTATTATCAATTAAACCTGATTATCATAATCACTGACAAGTTAATCACTATCGAGAAAAGAGAATATCACTATCCAATATACGAATAGTTAACCACGAATTACCCGATATAAGCATTTAAGCTAAAGTATCGGTTCCAACATAGAGCTGTTTAAAGATCTCTCGTACCCATTCACACATAGGATCATCGTTAAAGCGTTTGTGCCAATATAGGAAGACTTCTTGAAAGTCCAACTGTAGCTCGGCAGGTACTTCTCGAACGATCAAGCGAGGGTCTTGACAAGCTGCCTCTGCAAAAGGTGTCGGTAGATGAAATATAATCTCAGTCTCCGCAGCGATACTTGGAGCAGAACTAAAGTTATTCAGTTGCACTGGCGCTGATAAACGCTTTTTTTTGTTCGCTAACCCTAGCTCTTGGTATTTATGCTCAAACGACAATCGCTTCTCACCCTGCAAAGAGACTTGTCCAAAGTCAAATTCGGCCAAACGCTCTGGAGTTAGCTCTAAATCGGCCAGTGGATGATAGCGGCTCATAAGCAAACGGAAAGTACGCTTAGCAACAACCATTCGATAGATATTTTGCTCAGAGCTTGGCGGTTGATGAGAGGAAAGTGCGAAATGAACATCTCCAGCCACCAACGCATCAAAATGACGTTTTGGTGCTGAGTCCAAACTGACCTTAAGGTTTGGAGCCTCTTGCCGAATCTTAGCGATAACCTTAGGCATTAAGGTATTAATCTGAGGAAGAAGGCCGTAAACCTTAACGGTGCTTGATACAGTGCTCGGATCAAACGAGTCTCTATGGGCAAGTTTTTCTAAACTGGTAATCACATTATTGATGTCTTGCCTTACTGACTCTGCTTTTGGAGTCAGTTCATAGCCGTATTTCTTGCGCACCAGTAATTCGTCATTAAAGAAAACTCTCATTTTTTGCAGTGCTCGACTTACCGCAGACTGGCTCATATTTAAAGCCATAGCGGTGTTAGATACATGCTTCTCTTCGAGCAAGTGCTTTAAAACAAAGAGCAAATTCAGATCAATTTGAGATAAGTTCACGTCAATACCACCCATCAAGCTTCCAGTAGGTGGTATAGTACATAAATCTCTAGAGTTTGTGGTAAGTGTTTTCGATACTACAAGGCACAATTGAAACACAAGTCTGGTAGCAGGACAGTTTCCGTGCTAACACGAAAAGGGGCAAAAGTGTGTTTCAGTTCTTAAATGGGGAAGTGTTTTCCTCATATACCTCAACCAATACAGCTAGCCTTTCAAGTTTACAAATTAGTCTTATATTTGCTTTATCGAAAGGCATTGAGGTTACTTACCTTGGCGAGATTTTTTAAAGTACTCAATACTGTGTTGTATACGACATTCAACACTTGTACTGTTTCCCTAACGCCAGAGCTATTCATTGACATATCAACAGTTTTTTCTTTTACATCTGGCTTGCGGGCTTCGTAAACGTAATCGAGTTAAAGCTCTTTCGACACTCGATACATCTGGAGCGAGGAGAGCCAGAATGCCCTTTTCCATGTTCACGAACGGGCTCTGTTTTATTACAGAAACGATATTGAACTTGGATAGTAACCATGAGTTAAAAACATCAGAAATCAGGTGGCTATATTAACATCTATCAACCGATTTGAGTTATGACCAATAAAAGGATAGTTAGGTTTTTATTGCGTAAATTATCGGTAAGATGAAGTCATATAACAGGCAATATGTCAGGTGTGTAGAATTATTCTATTTTAGGGATTTTGCTCTAAGTATAAATGAATCTTTGCATTTCAATTTCAATAAAGCTTGGTTATTGATCATGTTTCTGAGTATGCGAATTATTACCAGTTATGCATATGATTGCTCATTGTCTAGTTTGACTTGTGTAACGTCACTTCAGCACGCACTACGCTGATTGTCTGTGTTTTCGTGTTGACAGTTTGGTACTAGGTAAAAATCAACAAGACTATGATTTCAAGGAACATTTTATGTTAAAGAAACTACTAAGTTGTTGTATCACCTCCGCGCTCTGTTTTCATTCTTCTCTCGCTTTTTCGCAACCCAATGAGATTGCGGACAGTACAGAGTTACAACAAGCTCCCGACACATTGCCTGCCACTTTGATGCTTGCACCGGACGACATCGCCATTGCAGATCGCTATATTGTGGTATTTCAACAGCCGCAAATGATGGTGAGCAATTCAACGGAATTCGAGCAATTCACGCAACAATCCGTAGACCGCATGTCTGGTTTGTATTCGATACAAGTGGAGTCGGTTTTTGACCACTCGATAAGTGGATTTGTCGCTAACTTGAGTCCTGAGCAACTAAAAGATCTGCGTTCTGATCCTCGTGTGGACTACATTGAGCAAGACAGAATCCTATCGCTTGACCCAATAGTCTCGGCAGACGCAAATCAAACCAATGCCATTTGGGGACTAGACCGAATCGACCAACGAAACTTGCCACTCGATAACAACTACAGTGCCAACTTTGATGGGACTGGGGTAACGGCTTATGTTATCGATACTGGTGTGAATAACGCGCATGTTGAGTTCGGTGGTCGCTCAGTTTCAGGGTATGACTTTGTCGATAACGATGCAGATGCAAGTGACTGTAATGGACACGGCACACACGTAGCTGGCACCATTGGCGGCAGCTTGTATGGTGTTGCGAAAAACGTCAACCTTGTCGGCGTGAGAGTATTGAGCTGTACTGGATCGGGTTCTACTTCTGGTGTTATTGCCGGTGTGGACTGGGTGGCTGCGAACGCTTCCGGACCTTCAGTCGCCAACATGAGTTTAGGCGGCGGCCAATCCGTCGCTCTGGATAGTGCGGTGCAAAGTGCGGTTCAGTCAGGTGTCAGCTTTATGCTTGCAGCAGGTAACTCCAACGCCGATGCATGTAACTATTCTCCAGCACGCGTTGCTTCCGGAGTAACTGTCGGCTCGACCACCAACACGGACGTACGTTCGAGTTTTTCAAACTGGGGCAGTTGTGTGGATGTATTTGCGCCAGGTTCACAAATCAAATCTGCATGGTATGACGGTGGCTACAAAACCATTAGTGGCACTTCGATGGCGACGCCACATGTGGCGGGTGTAGCAGCATTGTATCTTCAAGAAAACCGTTCACTGTCTCCAAGCCAAGTAGAGGCCTTGATCGTTAGCCGCGCAACTAGCGGAAAAGTGACGGACACAAGAGGCAGCGTGAACAAGCTACTTTATAGCTTAACGGATACAGATTGTGGCCAAGACTGCGGTGGCCCAGATCCAACACCGGACCCAGAAGGCAAATTAACCTCGGGCGTGCCAGTAAGTGGTTTAAGTGGTTCAACTGGTCAAGTAGCGTATTACTATGTTGATGTAGAAGCTGGGCAGCGCTTAACCGTACAAATGTATGGTGGAAGTGGTGATGCGGATTTGTATCTCCGTTTTGGAGCAAAACCAGCACTGAATGCATGGGACTGCCGACCTTTCAAATACGGTAACAATGAAACATGTACGGTCAGTGCGACACAAAGTGGACGTTATCACGTCATGATTCAAGGTTACTCAAACTATAGCGGTGTCAGCATTCAAGCGAGCTACTAGTTATTCTTCTCGTTACTAAAAGAGAGCAAAGCCCGCTTTTCGGTGGGCTTTTCTTTTGGGAATACTGTGCTTAGGGATTACTGAGTTTCATAGGAGACGTTATTCAAACGCATCGGTCTTTTGCTTCAAGAATTCGATGAGAGTGCGAACTCGAAGCGGCATCGAAGCTTTCTATTAGTTAGTAGTACTCGCATAAGTCGGGTTCCTCAAAGAAAAAAGCCCTTTACATAAGTAAAAGGCATTTTTATTTTAGATTTTGATTAACGAGCTATAAGACCAACCCACCGTCAATCTTGAGCACTTGGCCTGTAATGTAGGCGCTCTTGTCTGAGGTTAGGAAAGAGACGCCATTGGCAATATCTTGAACTGAGCCCATGCGCCCTAATGGGGTTTTGCCTTCCATCATTTGAATGACTTTCTCTGGCAGGTTCTTGGTCATATCGGTGGCGATAAAGCCTGGCGCGACACAGTTGACGCGTATCTGTGCACCCTTTCTTGAAAGTTCTTTCGCCCAACCTTTGCTCATTGAGATGACGCCGCCTTTACTTGCGCCATAGTTGCTCTGGCCGATGTTACCATCCGTTCCCACTATAGAAGAAATGCTAACAATACTACCTGCACCCTGCTCTAGCATGACAGGAGCAACACGTTGGGTGAGTAAGAACACCGCTTTCAGGTTCACGTCGATCACGCTGTCCCAGTCTTGCTCTAACATGTCTGGCAACAGTGCATCTCGAGTGATGCCTGCGTTGTTAACCAGAGCATCGATTCTTCCGTGCTGCTCTACAACACTTTCTACTACTTCACTTACGGCTTCGGCATCACACAAGTTGACTTGATAACTGCTTAGCTGCGCCGACTGACTCCATTCCACGGGAGATATGTCTAGCCCGATTACGTGGAATCCATCCTCCAGTAATTGCTCACAAATCGCTTGGCCAATACCACGAGCCGCACCAGTGACTACTGCTACTTTTTCCGGTTTCATCTTGGTCTTCCTTAAATGTTGAGATTACAAATTCGCTTGTATCCCTAGCGTTTTTTGTTTTTATGCCTAGTCGCGTTACAGCTGCGCTTCTCATACGCAGGGTCTTTTATATCTTATAAAAACTATAGAAACAGTCTGGGAGTCGGATGTGAACTAATCAAGGCAACTTGATGACTATGGCAAGATCAACGTAAGAAAGTGTGTTGGAAGGCGCAAAGTTACGCGATTGGAGGACTTGGATAGAAAAGTATTGGTCTGATTAATCAAATACTACTTCATCAGACCAATATTACTTGTCTCTTAATCTCTTACAAAAGTTGGTTTTGTTACTTTCACCAGAAAAGGCTGAAGCAAGAGATTAAACAACATGCCAGCAATAAACAGGGTGATCACAATACTCGCACCACTCGGTAAGTCATAGCGAGCCGATGCGGCAATACCCGATAAGATCCCAACAATACCAATGCTGATACTGGCGACAAAGAATCGAGTTCCCTTCAATGCTGCCGCACATAAAGCTGGAATCACCAACAAAGCAAATTCTAAATAAATGCCGGTTAACTTGACCGTAATGGGCATCAGAATAGCAAAGATCAGATAAAAACCACTACCGCGCATAAACGCAGGTTTTAACCAAACCAATAGCAACATCGCAGCGGTAATGAGTGCCAAAGGCCAAACGTCTGCCCAAGTCGCCCATAACAATTGCCCATTAAGAATGCCTTGAATAAAGTCTCCGCCGTGTGGGTCTTTACTCACTAGCAGGATCGCCAGCGATGCAGACACAACAAACAAGCTGCCAATCATAGGCTCTAAATGTTGCTGGTATCGTTTCTCCATTAAGGCAATCAAACCGCAAAGCATCAAAGACATCACCCAAGGGCCAATCATTTCGCCAAAGAATGAGCCTGAGAACAGCGCGTATTGGCTTAACCAGTAGTGGCTTAGTGCGGCCCCCAATGCCGCGACTTGCGCCACCGCCAAATCTATAAAGATGATCTGACGATTAAGAACTTGTTGCCCCAGAACGATGTTGCCAACCAACGCAATTAAACCACACAAAACCGCAGGTAAAAGCCATGCATAATCCGCCATACTTAGATCTTCACAGGAACGGGCGGCACTAACACATCCAGTAAATCATCAATGACCTGATCGTACATCCCATCCAAGCTTTCACCCTCAGAAACGGTCAATGGCAGTTGAATCACAGGTTTGTCAGTATGATCTTGCAACCAGTTCGCTGGACGCTGATCCTGATGAGAAGAGTAAACAATCGCATCAAAACTGTCAGCATCTAACTTGGTAAGTGATTGCAGGTGAGATGTGGTCGGTGAAATGCCCGGTTTAGGTTCGAGATCGGCAATCTGCTTCATTCCGAGCCAATCGTACAAATAACGATACGTCGCGTGATAACCGACAACTTGCTTACCCTTTAAAGCAGCCCCTTTCTCATTCCATTCTTTAAGCTTTTTACGCCAATGAGCACGAAACTTCATACCATTCACTTGGTAACTTGGTGCGTTGTCGGGATCAATCGCTTTTAGGCGCTCCGTGACTTTACGAGATAATGGAATCATGTCATTTGCCGCAAATTGAACATGTGGGTTACCGTGAGCGTGTATATCTCCCATGCTACGGTCAACGTGAGCATGAGTATCTAACATGCGCACGAAGTCCGTCGCGTAGATCATGCTCGGCGCACCATTTTGCACCGCCGCATTGCTGCTACGAACTTGCAGCATAGGTAACCACCCCACCTCTAGTTCTGCGCCCGAACACATTGCCATGTCCGCTTGGCGCATCTTCGCAATCAAAGAAGGGCGAGCTTGTACGTAATGTGGGTCTTGCTTAGCCGTTGTCGCTGAATAAATACTGGCATCTGGCGCGTGGCTTTCAAGAAAGGCTTTCCATTCTGGCTCACAAACGAAGATGTTGAGAGCCAAAGCAGGCGAAGAGATGATGGCAGCTCCTGCCGCCATCATCACCAAACTGCATTTATTCAATGTCAGCTTAGAATGCATGAGCACCGTGCGCTCCAAATGTCATCACATATTGCAGAGTGAACACGTTGTCTGTCTCGCTGTCTTGGTTATCAATGCGAGTGTATTGCGCACGGATAGTACCGAAATGAGAAGAATCCCATGCGATCATCGCATCCATTTCTTTATCATTCAGCTCAGTGAAATGCATGTGGTCACCGTGTGCATGACCATCGTAGCTTTCTGCTTCGCCGTAACGTAGACCTGCTGACCAGCTTGGGTTGAAGCGATAAACGCCCGAAACATAGTAAGCGCTTAAGTTGTCTGGTGACTCTGCATCGTTTTTATATTTGCTGTCTACCACACCGTCTAACAGCATGTATTCAGCCGATAGCGTGAAGTTGCTGTATTTGTAATTACCGTCTGGTGCCCATTTCCAAACAAAATCAGCCCCGTAAAGGTTCGCACCTGTCACTGCTGCGCCATGATGGTGATGGTGATCGTGATCATGCTCTTCTTCATGACCGTGGTCGTGATCTTCGAACTCTTTAACCTTGCCGTTTTCGTTGCGCAGGTAACTTAAACCAAACTGCCAACTTGAAGATTCGGAGAAGTCATTCCCAAGCTTCAGCGTCGTGGTGTACACGCCAACTTCAGAACCATCTTCGACAGAAGACATTTTGCTACCACTAAGCGCTTCTACACCAAATTTTACGTAAAGGTCGGTTGGCAACACGATGTTTGCACGTACACCATCATCGTAGTAGTGCGAGCCAAGGAAAGTACGATAAGCAATTGGACGCTCGACAAAGCTATCGGTGTGCATGTGTTGGTTATTCAGATAACCAAAGTCAGATAGGAATCGGCCAGCGCGCACATTTACACCATATGGCAATGCCAAAGTTTCGATGAATGCCTCTTCAAGCTCTAATTCTGTCTCATCACCGTGACTTTCAAGAACCGCGGTCAATGCGCCGTAAAACTTGTCGTCGATATTCGATGAGAAGTTTAATTCCGTATGGCCTAGACCAAAGCCTTCTTCGCGCTCAGAATTATGACGTTGGCCATCTTGGTAGTAGCCATCAACAACAACACCAATCTGTGGGTTCGATAGTGTGTCGGCAAAAACAGGGGATGCAAAAATGCTACCGATCACGAGAGACACCAATTTCTTATTCACTACTTTTTCCTTTTTGTTATGTTATAACATTTAATTTTGCGATGTTATAATATAACAATTCTCATTACACAAGCAGAAATTTAAATTAGGTTCCGATTTCATGTTCGTACTCAATCCATGAATTAGGCTATCAACAAATGAATCAATTGATGTTTTTTAAACGTATACTAATGAGAATTAGTAATTAAATAAGTAACGGAATTTCAATATGTTGAATATGGATTTTTCAAAAAGAATCGTGATAGATACTGCTCAACAGGAATGGATCGCCAGCCCTTCCAAAGGTGTGTGGCGCAAACCTTTGGAACGAGAAGCCAAAGAATCAGGGCATACCACCAGCGTCGTTAAATACGAGCCAAATTCGCAGTTTTCGACTCATCCTCACCCTCAAGGAGAAGAAATATTGGTGCTCGAGGGAGTATTCTCTGACGAATACGGTGACTACCCTGCCGGCACTTACCTTCGTAACCCTCCAGGAAGTCAACACGCACCATTTAGCGAAGAAGGCTGTGTGATTTTAGTTAAACTAAATCAGTTCGAATCTGAGGATCTTGAAACAGTTCGCATTAATACAAACCAAGCGAGCTGGCAGAGTGGTGTCGGTGGGTTGCAAGTCATGCCTCTACATAATTTTGAGCACGAACATGTCGCGTTGGTTAAATGGCCAAAAGGTGAGAAATTTCAACCACACCGTCACTTTGGTGGTGAAGAGATTTTCGTATTGTCAGGAGAGTTTAGAGACGAGCTAGGTACCTATCCCGCTCTCTCTTGGATCCGAAGCCCACATATGAGCGAGCATTTTCCTTTTGTAGAGCAAGAAACGATCATTTGGGTAAAAACTGGTCACCTGCCGCTCCAAGCTCCTGCTCAGCACTCCTAATGTTTGCAAACTTGGCATCGTCCATTGGAACTAAAATCGGCCCGCAATTTACGAGCCGATGATCATTTCGTTACTAAGAACCCATTATTCGCGAGTGGAGCCAGTCTTTGAGCTCAGCCCGGTTATGTTTTAACACGTTCATTTCGTGATCATCAATCGGGCTTCCTTGAAGTTCTAGTACGCGGATTTCCTTATCTAAAGCATTGTAGTTTTTAACGGTTTCAGCAAATGATGCATCGTTTTCGGTAAGCTGAGTAATGGTATCCAAATGTTCTGGGAATTCATGAGTTAATGAGTGATTTTCACCTAACATAGAGACCTCTTGGCTATTATTTGAGTACAAAACAGTGCCTAATTTTTGAGCACCACATGTATAACCGTAGCATCTAATGAGACGTTAATTCGTCGCACCGTCCACAAAAAGAACAACAAAGTTATTTTCAATTTTTCCTAGAAAGTGTTTTCTTTTTAGTCTCAATAGTCGAATGCAAAAGATGCCACTATGATCGTTCTATAATAACCCTCAACAATGAGAGCGATCATGCGAAAGACAATTCTAGTTACTGGATCTACTGACGGTATTGGTTTAGAAACCGCGAAAATGTTAATTAACCGTGAACAACACGTAATAATCCATGGCCGGAATATAGAGAAAATTCAACAAGTTGAGCAAATTTTGAGGGAGATGAAAAGTGGTAAAGTTGAAAGCCTTGTTGCTGATTTATCCTCTCCCAATGCGGTAAAACAGATAGTGATGGAGATAACAGAACGGTTCAATCGTTTAGACGTCATCATTAACAATGCTGGTGTGTACGCAACACCAAATCCAAGAACTAAAGAGGGTCTTGATGTACGCTTCGCAGTCAACACCATTGCTCCCTACTTACTCACTAGAGAGCTATTGCCGTTGCTCGGTGATACGGGTCGTGTGGTTAATTTGTCTTCAGCTGCACAAACAACAGTAAACACTAGCGCTTTAGTCGGTAATAAACCATTGTCAGATGGCGAAGCATATGCCCAAAGCAAATTGGCATTAACGATGTGGTCACGAGCAATCGGACTAAAGCTTAAGAACACTGGCCCTATGTTGGTATCAGTAAACCCAAAATCATTCCTAGGTAGTAAGATGGTTAAAGATGCTTATGGGGTTGCTGGTGGTGATATCCGCTTAGGAGCAGATATTCTAACTCGCGCTGCGCTATCAGAAGAGTTTGCTCAAGCGCATGGTATGTACTTCGATAATGACATTGAAGCATTCGCGCCCCCACACCCTGATGCATTAGATCAGAGCAAAACACAGCAGATAATTGATAGTATTGAATTAATCCTAAGCAAACTCTATTAATAACAATTAAGAATTATCTTGAGGTTCGTTTTTATTCGGACCTTAAAAACAATGTATTCGATAATTGAAACTTATTATCACTTTTCCGCAAACTCCCAATAAGGTGGCGTGCCATAGTATTCAGCAAAGTAATCAATAAAAGCACGCACCTTAGGCGCAATTAAACGAGAGCTTGGGTACACAGCCCAAATCCCAGCATCCATCGCTAAAGGGTGATCTTCGAGTACTTCCACTAGCTGACCACTTTGTAATTCTTGATAAACACTCCAAACCGAGTTGATAGAAATACCTAACCCGTTTACCGTCGCGTCTCTCATCGCATCACCATTATCGGTTTTAAAACGACCAGAAGTTCTTACATTGAACATTCCATCTTTTGTATTGAATGACCAATTATTCATTCCAACTAAGTTAATACATTCATGATTCGCCAAGTCTTGGGGCTTGTTAGGTCTCCCAAATTGTTCAATATAATCTGGTGATGCAACGATAATACGACGATCTGGCGCAAGCTTTCTTGCAACCAATGAAGAATCTTTCAACTCAGCGACACGAATGGCGACATCAAAACCTCCCTCAACCAGATCAATAATGGAATCAGAAAATCGGCAGTCCACGGTTAACCCTGGGTAACGCGCCATAAAACCTTTTAATGCGGGCACAATATGCAAGCGACCAAAAGTTGCAGAGGCGGTTATACGTAATACTCCCGTTGGCGCACTCTGCCCTGAGCCAACAGCTCCCCTTGCTGCCTCCACTGTTGCAAGGACCTCCTCCGCGTGAGGTAAAAAAGCCTGCCCCTCTTCAGTTAAGGAAACTTTGCGTGTGGTGCGATGAACTAAACGAACTCCTAAGCTGTCCTCAAGTTTATTGATGTGTGCGCTAGCGACAGCAGGAGAAAGTCCAAGCTCCTGACCAGCCATGCTGATGTTGTGTGTCGAAGCCAAACGGACAAATAGCTTTACATGATCGATGTTCATTTAATTTTCAATTATTTGTAAAAAATCACCATATAGAGCTTAGCATTTTCTTCCTTACGGATAGTAAATAAATACTCCAATTAGAAAAAGCTGATGGGCAGATAGAAGTCCAGCTCAAACGCCTCATCATGGCTAAGGAAATGGTTTTTCTGATAGTGAACATAAGCGGGTGTAGAACGCTGCTTAAAGCCTGAATTCGGCAACCACTTCTCTAACACCATACTCAATTGAGGAAGAAGCTCTCCATATACGCCTGTTAAGCGAAAAACAGCATGCAAACCACCCGGAATCGTCATTTGATTCACGACACCGCGTACTTTAAGCGGCTTATCAATCGCCATACAAGCCACATAGCGACACTTATCTAGCTCGACCCAAGCGGGGTTGGAGTGATGCAAACCATATTGAACCGAAAAGTCCCGATTCTCAGAGCTTGCCCACGCCTTCAAAATCAGCCACGCATTGCGAATGGAACGGCTATAACCCTCATGCCGCACATAAGCCGCAAAGCGTTGTGGAACCTCCATAATTTTAGGTTCTGGCAACTCGCGTTTAGCAACCCGATGATAACCCGCAGCCACTTCCGGATCTTTTAGATACGGCTTTTCTGCGACTTGTAAATCATGCTTTCGCCACGCACCAGGAGACATAGCGAACGTTGCTTTAAACGCTCGGCTAAAAGAAGATACCGAGCTAAAGCCGCACTTGTTAGCAATGTCTAACACCGATGAGCTGGTATCAAACATCAGTTGATTGGCGGCGTATTCCATTCTTGTTCGACGGATATATTGATGGACAGACTCCCCTACCACATCTTTAAAAATACGATGGAAGTGCTGTTCAGAATAGGCTGCTACATCTGCTAGCTCTTTAGCCGATAAATCTCTGCTAATGTCCTGGTGAATGTAAAACAGCACGTCATTGATTCTGGAAACTTGTTGATGGCTCACGGAGTAAACTTTCGCTTAAATAGCATAAATGGACATATTTAACAGCATAAATGGACACACCAAGCTTGGCAATTTACCTATACTATTTCTGACATAAAAAAAGACAATTACGAGAAGCACAGCACATGGAAATCGCACAGTCATTACAACAAACTAAGTCATCCTACATCCGAGAGATCCTCGCAGCAGCGAGCGATAAGAACGTCATTTCTCTTGCAGGTGGCTTGCCGGACGAAAAAACCTTCCCGATCGACTTAATGAAACCGACGCTCGAAAACCTCGCTAATATGCCAGAGGTGTTTCAATATGGCGCAACAGCAGGCTACGCCCCGCTACTTAACTTTTTGACCGATTATTACCAGCTGCCGGAATCTCATTTGGCTATGATCACAACGGGCTCTCAGCAAGGGCTAGATTTGATTGCGCGTGCGTACGTAAATCCGGGCGATAAAGTGGTGATGGAAGCACCGAGCTACCTTGGTGCTATGCAAGTATTCGGTCTAGTGCAAGCCAACATCGTGACCGTTTCACAAACCGAGTGTGGCCCAAACCTTGAAGAACTCGAACAGTGCTTTGCCACGCAGCAACCAAAAATGTTCTACGCCGTACCCGATTTTCACAACCCAACGGGCGTATGCTGGGCGCTAGAGACTCGCCAAAAAGTTGCCGAGCTTTGTATACAATACGACGTGGCGTTCATTGAAGACGCACCATACCGCGAGCTGCGTTTTTCTGGTGAAGCGCTTCCACTGGTTTCGGACTTCTGCCCACAGCACTCCATCGTATTGCGCTCTTTCTCCAAAATAGCTTCACCAGGCTTGCGTATTGGTGTAGTTACGGGCAAGAGTAGCTACCTTGAGCCACTCATCAAAATTAAACAAGGTGCCGATCTGCACTCTAGTATTCCTATGCAAGCTTTGCTGCATGGCCTGCTCCAACATGACAACTTCGAAACGCACATTTCAACCATCTGTGCGCTTTACAAATCACGTTACGATGTCATGTTTGCTGAACTACAAAAACAGCTGCCAGAAAGTTGCGTACTCAAACCCGTCGATGGTGGTATGTTCGTTTGGGTCGAGATTCCAGAATGTGACACCTTCGAACTGGCGAAAAACCTTCTCGCAAACTGGGTTGCTGTAGTGCCTAGCCCGGTCTTTTATCCAGAAGGTTCAAAGGTAAAAGCCGCTCTGCGTCTTAACTTTACCAATGCCACACCAGAAGAACTGACGACAGCTGTCTCTCGACTCGCGGATGTCCTCAACACGTTGTAATTGAACGCGAGTGTAAGAACCTGCCTTTGAGATTCAAAAAAAGTCTCAAAGGCAGCATCAAAAAAGTTCCCCAAAAAAATTTATATTTTTCCTTCAAATCAACTCTCTACAGTAAGTGCCTGTTTTCTCTTGAACCTCTCACTCATATAAAAATGAGAACTCAATCACGTATTTGATGGTTAGAAAAGTTACGTCTATCTTTCAGTCAAAGACATCAACTTCGCAGCGTTAATGCTCTCAATTTCAGACACTTTATCAATCGTGGCTTAGCGGTTGATAAACGACTAAAAAAGCATCTGTGGGCATACCCACTACGAAGGGTTGACCAGAACCATTCTGAATGTCGCGAGCCAATCTTTTGATTGGCAATTACGTCAGTGAATCGCACCAAATGACAGAGGGGTTATCAGGATGAATACTCGAACCACGACAGGACTCGTCACCATCGGCTGGTCCGTTACACTTTCACTTTTTACCGCATTCGCCGTGTATGCCAATACGTCGCCAAACTGTAGTGACGTATTAGCGGGCAACACAACTGCCGCATCGCAAAAAATGATGGTTTTATTGGGCGAAGACATCACCAAATCCAACCGTATCACTACGGTGATTCCAGCCGAAAACAATCCATTTGTGACCGAAGAACTGGTTTCGGTTTCTAACGACGTATCGCCAAACGGTCGTCTTTCACAAAAGAGTTTGGAAGAGATTCGGAAAGTCCGCTCAAATCTAGAGAAAGCAGCACAGGAAGTAAGCCGATTACAGGGCACTTTTGAAGTGGCTTTCATCAGTTTGATTGATGGTTACTGCCAATTTTCTAATCATAAACGTACTCAACATGCCAAAATCGACTTTGACCATTTGGAAGGCCTCACTTTGTATTCAATCCCCGCTTTAATAGCAATGGTCGATCAGTCGTACTACATGGCAAAGAATCGAATCGCTAATGAGCAGAAACAGTTAAGCGACATTGAAAAAGAGAAACAGAGGCAGAAACAGCAAGCAACCGCGGCTGCAGCCGCTCGTTACCAAGACGGTAACGTACTCGTAAGAGTCGAGAACTTTGATGGCGCTAATGTGACATTTTCCGTTACTAACATTGGTTCACAAGGATCATTGCAACCAAATTTCAACTCGTTTAATGCATATCGCACAGAAAGTGGAGAATTAATCTACAAGTCAGAATCTTTATTACACCTGGCGGATACTGCAGGTAACACACTTGAAACAATGGGTATCGCTGAGCTCTCATCACAAGGTGGAAGTGACATATCGATCTCTCCTGGAGAAACCCGAAAATTCGTTACTAGCATTGCTTCAGAAGTCGCGCCACATACACAGTTGAGCTTAGAGTTTCCAGCCAAAGTACTTAATACCGAGCGAGACTTTACGTTGTCGTTTTCTGATACATCAGCGGTGGCGACAGCAAACGTCAATTAACGCAAAGTCGCCAGTATTTGTAGAACGCATCAAAGACAGGCGAGCAGCGCCTGTCTTTCAATTATGAGCAAGAAAATCGCTACTGTTTGCACTTGTAAGCATTTGCAAACATCGTCACTGACGTAGAAAAGCTCAACGGTTGATACAAGTACAAGGTATCTGCGCCTAAATCCGCCGCCTTGATGCGCATTTGGTTTAGCGTCCCCCAAACCATGTCTTTATCTGCGTGAAACCAGTAGTCGTAAAAGTGTCCTTCTGAGCCGATCACGGTACCCATTAGTTCACAGTTTTCAATCGCATTCACATTGTCCCAAAGCACCTGTACTTGCTCAGATTCTTGAGTTGGGGACGTCACACATCCCGTTAATGATGCCGCTAACGCGAGAGTCATCACTCGCTTTTTCATACTTATATCGCCAAAATTTTTCATAGATGGCAGATTTTATGAATGGCTGATGTGATGACTAGCAAAAACTTTTTATCGCGTGTTCAAGCAGAATTAATGGACAACGGAAAAGATCCAAAAGGTGATCATGCAGCTAGCGAGCAAAAGCCTAATCACTCAGACCTAGCAATAAAGCTGTATCTGAGATACAACAGTAACGATTAAATAGCCGCGAGGGATAGAGTTTGGTTGCTAAAAATAAGCTAATTCGCTACACAGCTACGGAAGTCGCTGATGCATTTGACAAAGAAGATGAGCTCATTAAACAAGTTCAGTCCAACCAACTCTCGCAAGTGCTATTGCTTTGGCAAGTAAAAAGTCCAACGCTCGTGCTTCCCGCGGGTAAGAAATGGCCAGTGTCTAATGAGTTAGAACATGCGTTAAATACGTCTGGCTGGAAGCTCTTTTCTCGTAAAACCGGTGGTGCCCCAGTCCCTCAGGTGCCAGGTATTATCAATCTATCCCACATTTACCACTGGCCAGAAGGCGAGCCTTACAACATCAAAAAAGCGTATCTCGATTTATGTGCAATATTAACGGTTTTCTTTAAACAGCTCGGCGTGAAAGTGGATGTTCATGCTACGCCTTATTCCTACTGCGATGGCGAGTACAACCTCAACATTGGCGGGCAAAAAGTCGTGGGAACCGCGCAGCGTGTTTTACTTAAAAAAGGCGGCGGACAAGTGGTATTGTCACAAGCATGCATTCTGATTGATGCCGACGTCGAGAAGATTGTCGAACCAGTACGAATGTGTAATCAGCTTTGCGGTCACAGCGATGATATTCGTGGTGATGTCCACACACCGCTCTTCCATCATGTATCCGACCGCCCATCGGTAGATTCGCTCTTTCAGCAATTGACGAGTGCGTTTTTAACGCATGCAAAAGCGGAGTAATGAAAGGAGCAAGCCTCCCCCACACTCCGAACAGCATTTGATAAACTAAAACTGCATACCGTGATAGCGATGTAAGAATGGGCATCGCCAACGTAAAACCATTCAATCGATCGACCAAACCAGTTATCAGTTTTGCCTGCCAAAAAGAAATGAGATCCAGTTCAAATATTTATCCATGACGGAATTAGTTGAAGCCTGCGCGTAAAAGCCTCAGAATGTCGCACTTTTCGCACCGATTTGTTTTCGGCGCGTTGTTATCTAACTCTACAATTGAGAATCATACATATGGGTTTTACCTCGTTAGGTCTATCTGCTCCAATCCTTAAAGCTATTCAAGAGAAAGGCTACGACACCCCTTCGCCAATTCAGGCAAAAGCAATTCCTGCTATTTTGGAAGGGAAAGACGTAATGGCAGCAGCGCAGACTGGTACAGGTAAAACTGCAGGCTTTACGCTACCGATTCTTGAGCGTTTATCGAACGGCCCTCGCGTTCGTGCTAACCAAGTTCGAGCACTGATCCTAACGCCAACACGTGAGCTTGCAGCTCAGGTGCAAGAAAACGTGTTTATGTACGGCCGTCATCTTCCACTAAGCAGTGCGGTTGTTTTTGGTGGTGTGAAGATCAACCCGCAAATGCTGCGTCTTCGCAAAGGTGCGGATGTGTTGGTAGCAACACCAGGCCGCCTGATGGATTTGTACAACCAAAATGCAGTGAAGTTCGACCAACTAGAAGTTCTGGTACTGGATGAAGCTGACCGCATGTTGGATATGGGCTTTATCCGTGACATTCGTAAGATCCTAGCTCTGCTACCAAAACAACGTCAGAACCTACTGTTCTCGGCGACTTTCTCGGATGAGATCCGCGATCTTGCGAAAGGCTTGGTGAACAACCCGGTTGAGATTTCAGTGAACCCGGCAAACTCGACGGCGAGAACGGTTGAGCAAAGCATCTACCCAGCAGACGTGAAGAAAAAAGCACCGATGTTGGTTAAATTGATCAAAGACGGCGATTGGAAGCAAGTGCTGGTGTTTACGAAAACGAAACACGGCGCAAACCGTCTAGCGAAGTTCCTGATCGAACAAAATCTACCGGCTGCTGCCATCCACGGCAACAAGAGCCAAGGCGCACGTACCAAAGCACTGGCGGATTTCAAATCGGGTGAAATTCGTGTTTTGGTCGCGACGGACATTGCTGCGCGCGGTATTGATATTCCGCAATTACCGCAAGTGGTGAACTTTGAGCTACCGAAAGTGGCAGAAGACTACGTTCACCGTATTGGTCGTACTGGCCGCGCGGGCGAAGTAGGTAAAGCGATTTCACTGGTGTGTGCGCTAGAAGCATCTGAGTTGTTTGCGATTGAACGTTTGATTCAAGAAGTACTACCACGTAAAGAGTTGGAAGGTTTTGCGCCAACCAATGTGGTGCCAGAATCTAAACTGGATACTCGCCCAATCAAACCGAAAAAACCTAAGAAGCCGAAAAAACCAAAAGCGCCAAATGCTGCAAGTGAAAACGCCCCAGCAGCCGAAAAGAAAGCAGGCAATGGTGCAAACAAACCTAAACGTCGCTTCAACGGTGGTAACAACGGCAACAAAAACAGCACCAACCAAGGCGGTGCGGGCAAGCCTAAAGGCAACCGTGAAGGCCAAGGTCGTGCAAACAGCAAACCAGATGACCGCAAACCTAACGGCAACAAGCCAAATGGCAATAAACCGAATGGAAATAAACCAAACGGTAATAAGAGTGGCAACGCTGGTAAACCGTCAGGTAACCGCAAGCCAAACAATGCTAAACCTGCAGGAAACAAACCGTCAGGTCAGCGCCGTAAACCTCGTCCGCAGGCGGCAAACTAACCTGTAAACGGCCCCCGATAGCAAATACAACAAAGCCGCTGATAATCTCAGCGGCTTTGTTTTTCTTAGAACACAGTTTTTAGAACGCAGCTTTGTTAAAACAGCCTACATTAAAGGTGTGATTCGAATATCTGCGATTTGCGCTTCGTTTTTTTCACCCTCAATACCACCAGCGTAAATGTAGGTTTCATTCGATTTGAGGTAACTCATATTGAAGTGGTCCTTCAGCGCGATCTGATAGGTTTTCCCCTGCTCCAACGTCACTTCAATTGGCGTTGAGTAACGCATACCTTGGTTTTCACCAATATGGCCCATCTGCAAGTAACCTTGACCAACCACTTTACCTGCATCATCCAATACCTCTAACAATTTCACGGTGTTCGTGATGCCAGTATTAAGTTGCCCCAGGTTATTGTTGTACCAAGCATCGAACTGGTAAGTGCCCGTTACAGGAGCTGTAAACGACTCTGCACCTTTTACGATGGCACTCTCTTTGCTCACCGTAACCACTGAGACATTGTCTTTGAGTGGCTGATATTCGCCATCAAGTTTGATGCGGATCTCTTCACCGACACAAACTGGTTGGCTCGGATTAGAGCGGAAACCTTTATCGTTAATGCTTTCAGCCAAATAACACGCAAAACCTGTTGGCGTATCGGAATAAGATTGAGCAATCACGTTCTTTTGAATCAGCTCGCCATTGCGATACAAGTTCACGTTGTACTTGCTCATCACGTCAATCGAAACCGAATTATCAACGCTTTTTACCACCAATGTTGGCTCTTGCGGAGAATAAACGCGGCTATCTTCACTCACATACGGTTTCACCCCAGAAACTAAAGTAATGCTGCTATCTACATTCACAAGCGCGCCCAGTGTCACGTGGAAATGCCCCTCTTCGTCCATCGTGACATTTTCAACTGGGTAGTAACCTGTTTCATCTTTGCTTACTTCAGGCAAGTCAATCGTTACCGAGTAGTTCTTTCCTTTGAAGGCAAAGTTTTCCAACGTGATTTGTTCAGACTGAGCCAACAAGTTATTGCGCACCCAACTTGTGATAAATGGCTTCACTTCCAACTTACCTGTTTCGGTATGGATGCCAAATAGGGTCTCTACCACCATGTTCAAGTAGCCACCCACAGACCAAAGCTGACGCTGAGAGTTAATCACTGGGCCATCCAAGCTCGGATCTTCGCCATGATCACTATGGATGATGAATGACTTACCAGAAAGCCACTCTAAGTTTTCCATGTTGGATAAATTGGTCGCTGTACCACGAACCAACGATTGAATGGCATTGTTCGCTGCTGCCACGTTTTGTGTTTGATGCGCGGCGCGCAAGCTGTACGCGGTAACAAATGGCCAAATTGCGCGGTTATGGTACACAGGCACGTCTGGTTGTTGAGGGAAATAAACCGGCACGCCAAACTCACTGTGTGGGTAATTGGCCATGATTTGTTTCGCCTGCGCATCACTTGCCACACCACTGATGATCGCCAGTGCTTCGCCCAACATGTCATATTTGTCGACCGCGATGTCTTTGCCATTATCAAACAAATAACTTACGTACATACCGCGTTCGGCATTCCAAAACTGCTCGTTGATAGCGGTTTTTAGCTGTGCAGCCCACTCGGTGTATTTGACCGCGTTGGTTGAATCGTACTTCTCTGCCAACTTAGCCGCGAGCTGAATCGCGCGGTAGTGAACCACGTTTGTCGATAACGCTTTGCTGCTACCAATCGCATTGACATCGTTTGGCGTCCACGTTGAATACGTTTGCTCACGCCAATCAAGGAATGATTGCTCACCAGTGTATAAACCAGATTTCGCATCAAAAGCCGCCAGGCGATCGGCTTCAAGTGTATTACTGATCGCTTTGTAAGCGCGCTCGGCAAATTGGTTGTACTCTTCTCCATCCAATGCCGAAAGTAAGCGTTCTGCACCAAGCGCCCAAGTCGTGCGGTCGGTACTAATTGGCCAGCTGCCGCCAGTGCCCGTATCTTGCACAATCTGCTCGCCATCGTATTGCTGATCGGTCGTGTCGCGGAAAGCAGACAATTTGAAATTCAAACCATTCTGCACGCGAGTTGGATTCATCAATGCAAGCGAAAGGTCTGCTGCGTACGCCAAATCACGCGTCCACACGTAATGCCACTTCGCGCCCGTCTCAAAAACTTCCGCTTTGATTGGGTTGTTGTAGTTGTAATTGCCGTCTTTGATTTCAGAAACAGCAAGCTGGTCTAGCTCTTTCATCGTCAACGCAAACAACGCATCAAACGCGACATCATCCGACACCACTCGCGGCCCTGTTTGTTCATTAATCACTAAGCCTTGGTCGAGCGCATCACGCAATTCTGTCGTCGTTGAAATACCAAATTCACGCAGTTCAGCTTTAGGATCTTTCACCGAGAAAATCACGGTATCACTCGAGTCATCGTAATTGGCGAACAGTTTCACTTCTCTGCTCTGATGCCCTTGATGCACCATTGCAGGGTCGAGAATCGCATCAGAGTAGTATTTTTCCGCTTCTTCTTGCGTTGCTTTCGTCACAGTCATTGTCGCGCGACTTTCATCGGCAAAGCTCACAGAAAACTTGTAATACCCTTTGTCTTCAAACGTGATCTCAGAGTTGCAGTCATCGTTCATACACGCTTCATTCGTGTCTGGTTTTGGCAGGTACTCCTGAGCTTTATCGAACGCCGCGGGCTCCTCAAAGTAGGTGTATTGGATCTGCCAACCCGGATCAGCAATCTTGAACTGATTGCTACCTCGAGCGACGCGCAGTACGGTTTCGTACTCGTTATTACCCAAATAGTTTAGCTTGGCATGCTCTGCCGTGCCCCAATCCCCATTTAAACCACGTAAATATAAGTCGGCTGAAATAATTGGTTTGTCGACTGACACTGGCGCATCAGAGGAATCTGACCCACATCCAGCAAGACCAATACAAGACGCGACAGCAAGCGCAATAAAACTCGGTTTCATGTTCATCCCTTAGATTGTTGTTTTGGCGACAGTCTAAAGAACACCTTTTTGAGGGGAAAATAGGAAGTCAGGAGCGAGCTATAGATAACATCTATACGTCAGACCCCAACAGTGATGTAGATCTATGAAATGCGCATAATTTCAATCAAATGAGATTACAGATTTGTGATTTATAAATGAAATTGTGCAAAATACCCCTCGTTCTTAGAGGGGAAAGAAAATGGACAAATCTCTGCAGCAATTTTTACTGGTTGCACGCTGCCAAAGCATCAGCGCTGCGGCAAGAATGGCAGGGTTAAGCCAGCCAACGGTAACAAGCAATTTAAAGAAGCTGGAAGAGAATCTCGGCGTAACGCTGTTTGAACGTCACCCTAATGGCATGGTGTTGACCGAATACGGGCGCATCCTCTATCGCCATAGCAACGCGATGCAGCATGAATACAACCAAATGATGCAAAGCATTGATGAGCGGAAACAGTACCAAGTCGGAAAAATTAAAATGGGTACTGGCGATGCGTGGTGGCCGCTGTTCGTCAAACAAGCACTCAATGACCATCTGACCAAGCAGCCATCGGCATCTACGCACGTCGAATTTGGCAACCACTTAGGCTTGATGGATTCATTAATCAACGAACAGATTGAATTCTTCATCGGCCACGAGATTGTCGGCTTGTCGTCTAAATGCGATGTTACGTTTATTCCGCTATTTCAAACGGTTGATGCCTATTTTGTTTCCCCAAACCATCCACTGCTAGGGAAAACCGTCACCGAAGAGATGCTGCACGAATACCCCGCTCTTTCGGTCACTTATGACGCTAAGAAATTCGCTCACGTCATCGATAACCCAATCCCGAAACAAAATGAACGCGAAAGGCAGCAACTGGATGACCGACCGACTTACGAAGTGGATTCTCTGCTCGCCAGTATTGATGTACTGAAAGAAAGCGTCGCGGTGATGTCTTATACCCGCCATCTGCAACCGTATTTGGAATCCTTTGGCTTACGATGCTTAACCATGGAAAACGAACCAAACCCTGGTACCGTCGGGATTTATCGCCACCGCCGAGAAACCTCTGAATCGCATCTAGATCTGATTGCTGGTATCACTCAGCGCGCTAAATTGCTCAACTAGAAAGTCCAAAAAAAGGCGAACTCTTTTCGGTTGATATTGGCGGCTTTGATAAATGACATGCAGATCCGCTTCAGCGCCTTGCGAAAAGGCGCTGAAGTTTTTCATATACCTATCCAAAACCGTAACTAAACGTTGTTGTTTTAGGTCTTGCTGAATATCTAAAATCGATTTCAACGCAATCCCCGCACCGTCCAACGCCCATTGTCGAATCACTTCACCATCATCAGAAAAGCGCTTTGGCGTGACCGTGATCGTTTGGTGAGACTCTTCATCTTTAAAGTGCCACGTTTTTAATTCTTCATTGCTGCGCACCATGGCTAAGCAGCGATGATCCGCGAGATCTTGTGGGCAGTTTGGGACACCTTGCTTCGCCAAGTAATCAGGTGACGCGCACAGCACGCGTTGACTCGACGCCAGCTTGCGCGAGATGAGATTGCTGTCCGCTAACTCGCCGTAACGAATCACCAAATCGAGCCCCGATTCAGCCAAGTTCGATAAATTGTCATTAAGATAAAGATAAGGCGTCACATCCGGATATTGCTCAGAAAAAGCCGACACCATCGGCGAAATAATTTGTTTGCCAATATCTCGTGGAGCTGAAATTTTCAACGTTCCGCGCACTTCCGAAATACCCGTTTGCAGCAAGTTTTCCGTCTCTTTCACGCTATCAATGATGTTCAGACAAGCTTGATGGTACATTGCCCCTGCGTCCGTGAGTGATACATGGCGTGTGCTTCGGTTGAGAAGCTTTACGCCATAGCGTTCTTCTATCGCTTGCAGCCTTGCCGTTACCGTCGCCGGAGACAAACCTAACTCCCTTCCCGCTGCTGCCAGACCTTGATGTTTAACGATGCTGACAAACAACGTCATATCCGAAAACTTATCCACCTTCGCGCCCTTATTATTTGGAAAAACTGAACAATCAATTCAGATATAACCCAATTATCAAATTAAGTCGAATCCATATACTGACCCTATCGACATTGTTTAGACACAGAACGTTATGTGACAGGGCAAAGTTAAACGCCGTAACGCTGTTCAACGCACAACAACACGCCCTGCCCAGCCAGAGATAGGAAACAAAAAATGAAACTGTACATTTATGAACATTGCCCCTTTAGCGCCCGCGTCCGTTTTGTCGCAGGCATGCTGAATATTCAGCTCGACGTCATCAACATTGCTTATGACGACGAGAGCACCACCACAAACATCATCGGCGCAAAACAAGTTCCTCTTTTGATCAAAGACGATGGTGAAGCGATGGCGGAAAGCTTAGACATCATCAACTACTTCCTTGAATTGGCATCTTCCAATGAAAGCAGCCAACCCTCAGCACCGGTTTTAGACTGGCAAAAACAAGCGTTTTTACCGCTACAAAAAGTCGGGTATCCGCGTTGGTCAAACATGACGTTACCGGAATTTGCAACAGAAAGCGCTAAACAAGCATGGCGTGCAAAAAAAGAAACCGAAGCGTTAAATTTTGAAGCCTTGATTAACGATACACCAACGATTGCGAAAGAAGTCGCCGCTTTGATAGAACAAACCAAACCCTTGCTCAACCTAAGTTCAGAAAAGCAAACATCACTGGTTGATCAAGCCATTATGTTCTCCATTTTGCGCGGTTTCTTCAGTGCTTCCGAAGTGCAATGGGATTCAGCCGTACTTCACTGGATGGCAAGCGCTCGTAAAGCGACCAACGTGCCAGTGCTTATCTGAGGAGCGCAACATGAAACAAAGAACAAATAAGCTGTTTGAACCAGCTCAACTGAAAGCGTTGTCACTACAAAACCGTATTGTCATGGCACCAATGACTCGCGCACGCACCACTCAGCCGGACAACATCCCGAATGAGATGATGGCAACGTATTATCAACAGCGCGCTTCTGCCGGGCTGATCATTTCCGAAGCCACACAAATTTCGGACGATTCTCAAGGCTATTCGTTCACCCCTGGCGTTTACACCGATGCGCAAGTGGCGGGCTGGCAAGGTGTGACCAAAGCGGTCAAATCACAAGGCGCAGCGATGTTTTGTCAGCTATGGCATGTGGGCAGAGTCTCTCACCCAACATTCCAAAATGGTGAACAGCCTATCGCACCATCTGCGCTCGCTCCGGTAGAGACGCAAGTTTGGATTGCAGATGAACAAGGCAACGGCAATATGGTCGATTGTGTTGAGCCACGCGCCATGACACAAGCGGATATCAACCGAGTTGTCGGTGATTTCGCGAACGCAGCCAAACGCGCCATTGAATCGGGTTTTGATGGTGTAGAAATCCACGGCGGGAATGGGTATCTGATCGATCAGTTCTTAAGAACCAACTCAAACCATCGAACAGACAACTACGGCGGTCCACGAGAAAATCGTATCCGTTTTCTTATCGAAGTAGTGGAGGCAGTTATCGCCTCTGTTGGAGCGCATCGAGTTGGAGTGAGACTGGCACCATTCATTACGTTTAAAGATATGGACTGCCCAGATATCGTGCCAACAATCTTGGAAGCATCAAAGCAACTACAGGAGCGCGACATTGCCTACTTGCACTTGTCCGAGGCCGATTGGGCCGATGCACCAACCATTCCAGAGACGTTTCGAGTCGAACTTAGAAAGCGCTTTCGCAACGCTATCATTGTCGCAGGTCGCTACGATCCTCAACGAGCAAACGAAGTATTAGAGAAAGGCTACGCGGATCTTGTCGCATTCGGACGGCCATTCGTAGCAAACCCAGACTTAGTCTCTCGCTTGCAACATCACCATCCGTTGGCAGAACTCGATGGCTCAACGTTGTTTGGCGGAAACGAACGAGGCTACACCGATTACCCTGCTCTGCAACAGGAATGCGCAGAACAGGCCTAACAAAAAAAGCCCCAACCTAGCTGCTACGGTTGGGGCTGTCACCAAACTAAAATTGGTTTTAGCTAGCTTAATCTGGCTAAGAGTTAAATCACTTCTAACGCGCCGCTGCGCCAAGGTTCGATAACCACTTTGATGTGGTCATTTGGCGTCATTAACTTTGTAAATGCGTCTTCGACACCATCGATTCCCACTTTGGCGGTGAGCATTTTCTGCCAAGGCAACTTATGTTCGGCAATCGCTTGTAGGCATTGCTCAAACTCGTGCGGTTGGTAGTAGTAAGAGAATCTCAAATCGAGCTCTTTTACCGTCGCGTACGCGTAGTTGATGATTGCGGGTGTAGTATGGATACCCGAGATGACGATTCGCGCTCGGGCAGGAGCGCGGCGCAGAAAATCGTCAATCAAGGTATGCTTGCCCACACACTCATAAATGACCAGACGTGAGTTCATCGCGTACTGTGCCCCGACGGCGATCTCGTCTTCCTTGGTCGGGTTGATCAATCGACTTGCGCCAAACTCACTAGCAAGTTGCAGTTTCTCTTCCTGAAGATCGACCGCAAGAATATTGCTCACGCCACGTTGTTTCAGTGCAGCAATCACAGCCAGCCCTATAGGACCGCAACCGACAACCAGCGCGGTTTCTTCCGTCTCGATTTCACTGCGATTGACCGCGTGCAAACCGACCGCCAGTGGTTCAGTCAGTGCCGCCGCCTCAGATGGCATTCCGTCTGGGACAGGTAGCAATAACGCTTCATCAAGCAGGAAGTACTCAGAGTAAGCGCCATAAGTACCCGGAGTAACACCAACGCCCGCGCCATTTTGGCTGAGCAACATCGGCACTGAGGTGACTCGGCTACCAACGGACAACGTTTGCTGCGTATCGGCACCGTATTCGATAATTTCCGCACAGAACTCATGCCCCAACATCACTTGAGCGTGCTCACCGGCTTCATCAGGCATCAACCCGAGCTGGTGGAATACATCAAATACCTCATCCGCGTGTCGAGTAATGTGAAGGTCGGAGCCACAAATGCCACAGGCAAGGCTGCGAACCAACACTTGTCCCGCTGCAGGTTTGGGGATTTCGACTTGCTGCAGGCGGACACTACCATCCTGCATTATGATACTGTTCATCTGTTGCATGGGGTTACTCCGCTAGCTCATCGCTTAGGCCAGCAATCGCACCCGGTTTGATATAGCGCGCAGTGAAGCCTTGCGCTTTGGCAGCGGCAACCACAACTTGCTCAATCCAACCTGCATCCATGATGTTGATGAAGTTACCCTCGTCGTCAAAGTTAATGTTCGCACCTTGGATCACCATAAAGCCATCTGCACCACCCGACTCTTCTGGACAGTGAAAGGTATGAATCGAACCGCCCGGCTCATATAAGTAGCTACCAGAAGTTTGGACTTGATCTGGGTACTCAATGTAGTGCCAAGCGCCACTCAGCGTATAGAAATGCACCACGCCAGTGTGGAAGTGCTTAGGCAGAGTGATACCCGGTTTGAATTTGGCACGAATCACCCAAGTACCGTTTTCTGGGTCAAGAAACAACGGGTAAACATCCACACCCGGTAACGAGTCTTTGATGAGCGACTCCTCATTGGTATTAAGAGTTAATAAGAAATCTTGGTGCTGAATAACTTCTGGTAATGACATAACTTACATCCTCGCTATTGCTGTAATGTGGCGTACTCGCCTATCCCATAAGTGGGTACTTAAAATTCTCGAAACCGTCAGATGCGCTGATGGTACAACCGTTGATACAGTTGGCTTTCTCGCTGACCAGAAACGCCACCACATCAGCAATCTCTTCTGGTTGTGTGAAGTTTTGACGCATCTGTTCTTTGCGGATGTGGTCCCACAGGCCAATCTCTTCGTATTGCCTTAACATCGGAGTATCAACGCGTCCCGGAGCGACAGCGCAAACACGAATACCCAATGGTGCGAGTTCTAATGCGGCGCATTTGGTCATCATATCGACTGCGGCTTTACTGACGCTGTAGGTAAAGGTCATCTCAGACGCCATTCGTGCGTAAACAGAAGAAGTATTGAGGATCACGCCCGGCGTGCCTTGCGCTTGGAATTGTCTTCCAGAGGCAAGAATGCCGTAGTAAACGCCATTTTGGTTGACCTTAGAGATCGGCTCAAAATCGGCAATTGGGTCGTGGTCAAGCAGAGGTTTCGGTGCACCGATGCCCGCGTTGTTGACCATGATGTCAAGCGAGCCAAACTGTTCGACCGCGCACTTCACCATAGCTTCAACTTGTTGGTAATCGGTGACGTCCGCGACAAAGGTTCCCAACTGCTTTGAGTCAAAACTTGTGTACATTTGCAGTGATTGCTCTGAAATATCGACAGCAAGCACTTTGGCTCCTTGCTCTCTTAGCTTTGCAATAATAGCTTGCCCAATTCCACCCGCAGCGCCAGTCACGATGGCAGTTTTATTGATAAGTTCCATACAGCTTCTCATCCATGCGTTGTTGTTATCGAAATGTAACTTAGATCAACTCACTGGCACTCACTTGACCTTTTACGAAGTAAATTTGATACATTGCGATTTACAACCTGTTAACATTTAAAAATCGAGACATGTATATCGTACGAAGTGGCGCTGCCGATAAATTTGATAGCTTGGTTTCCGAACTGGGGCAGAATCCGGTTGAGATTATGGCTGCCGCCGGGCTGTCTGCGGCGCAGTTTCGCAATCCCGATACGTATCTCGCTTATCCAAGGTTGGCGGAATTGCTGGAGGAAGCGGCTGCTCGTTGTAAGCAACCGCTGTTTGGTGCGTTGCTCGCCGAGCGCCAAAACCTGCAAAGTTTAGGTGATTTGCCGATGTTGGTTTCCCGCGCAGAAACGGTCGGTGAAGCCTTGGTGCGGGTGAATGATTTTCTCTATCTGCATTCGTCAGGAGTCACTCTCAACATGACTCCACAAGATGATTGGGTACGGTTGTCGCTCAATATTGATGTGCACAGCGAACGCGGTATCGCGCAGTTGATGCAGTTGAGTGTGTCGCACTTAGCCATGTTTGTTACGAGCTTACTTGATATTGAAGCGAGCCACTTCTCTTTACACCTCAACCAACACGCCAGCTTCGAGGCAGAACAGAGCGCATTTGCCCAGCAGAACAAACTGCGTTTCGGTGATAAGTTTGACGGTATCCTACTTAAAGCGAGTCTACTTAACGCTAAGAACCACCAAGATGAAGACGCACTAGAGCGCCATTTTCAGCAACACCTCAAAGAGCTGCAGACCCGTTACCCTAATAATCTCAGTGACCAAGCGGCAAATATGATTGGCCGTCTGCTCTCAACCGGAGAATGCAGCGTTGAGCGCGTTGCAAGAGCATTGGACCTGCATCCGAGAATGCTGCAAAACAAGCTGAAACAACAGGGCACAAATTATCGGCAGCTTTTACAACAAGTGCGTCAGGATTTCGCCGAACAGCGATTGCATGAGAATATTCAGAGTATTACCGATATCGCGTTGCAACTGGGCTATGCAGAAACTGCGGTCTTCAGCCGCCACTTTCGCCGTTGGACGGGGAAATCGCCGAGGCAATGGCGACAAGAAAAAACTCAGTTACAAACGTTTAAGTCCATCAGATAAAAGCATAAATAACCTATCGCTCAAACCAAAAAATGTGAGGTGGGAGGGTTGGTATCGAGAATTTCAGCAATCACAGATAACCCGTGTTTGATGTAGCCTCGGTTTGTTTCTGCTCCCAAACTGATTCGCACGTAAGGCATTGGCTGATTAGTATCGAGAACAAACGGTTTGTATCCCGTGATCTGCACCCCTGAACGCTTAGCCGAAGCAACCAGATCATCGCTATTCCACTGCTCGGGTAGTCTCAACCAAATGTGCTGTCCATTCGGGTGCGAGCTATAAACATGCCCTTCTAAAGCGGCTTTTGCTATTCGCTGTCGCTTAGCAAACTCATTGACTTGAAAGCGAATAAGTCGATTTAACGTACCGTTTTCGATCCACAAATGGGCGACTTCAAATGGTAATGGAGTCGCGGACCAACTCGTTGCCGCTAAACGACCAATCGCGTGCTGCAAAAAATGACGTGGGACCGTCAGATAGCCAGTGCGCATGCCTGGCGCTACAACTTTGGTTAAACTGGTGACATAGAAAGCTTGTTCGGGTAACAATGTGGCAAGGGGTGGGACACGGTTAGGTTCTAGTGCTCCATACACGTCATCTTCAATGACATAGATGTCGTATTGCTGCGCAATATTCGCTATCGCCTCTCGGCGTTCAACATCCATATGCGCACTAGTCGGGTTAGCCATGCTCGGTGTGCAACACAATACCTTGATTGGTTTGTGTTTACATGCCCATTCAAATGCATCCGGCGTTATACCAAACTCATCCATTTCAAGTGGTTGCAACTTAAATCCAAGCATTCTCGAGCGAGAGATCAAGCCATGATCAACCAAGTGACCACAAGCAACTAAATCACCGTGTTCAACAACTGTGCTTAAAGCCAACGTTAAACCATGGCATGCTCCATTTGTGAGTAATATTTGATCGCCACCCACATCCAGCCCTTGGCTACTTAGAAATCGTGCTCCTGACTCAATATGATGAGGCTGACCTGTTACCGGCTTTGCTTTACTGATCAAACCACGATTGTTTGTTTGCCCAGCAATCTCCATTAACGCCTGATTAAAAAGCGTAATGTGGCGATCGGTCACCACCGGATGTGCAATCGACATATCAATTTCATCCGGCGTTTCTTTCATCTCTTGTGTCAGCATGAACTCCGTGTCCGTACTTTCATCCACAAAACCTGATTTGACAAAAGTACCATTCCCAACCCAAGACTCGATCGCCCCTTTTTTCTCTGCATAACCATATGCATGGCTCACCGTTTGTACGCTGACGCCAATTTGTTCTGCAAACTCACGATGTGTGGGTAATCGAGTCCCCGGTTTTAGATAACCACTGCGGACACATTCGACAAGATAGTTACCAATGGAGATGTATTTAGCGATGCCTGGCCGAATGATCGGGTTCAAAGAAATTGTCATGACACAATATTTTAATTGATTCATTTTTAACCTCATTGTAACTTCCATTTAACAATTGGCGAACTTTAACTCACAAAACGAGGTGAAATGCACAAAAATAAACCACAATTGTAATGATTGACATGAAATGTATGGGTTAAACAAACATGTTAAACAGCATCGTTCAATCCAAATACAACCCCAGAGGTAAATTGCAATCATTTTTAACGCAGATCTGGCTAGCTGGTAGAAGGTAGAAATACCTCAGCGTCTCCGAAGGCCCATAAGGCGTCGGATTTCTAACAAGGAGAAAATATGAGAGGCGTTGCTTTGCATTTTACACTGGATGAGTTCCAGGATCGGTTAACGAAAGTTCGGCAATCGATGGAAGAAAGAGAATTGGATGTCCTTATCATTCATGACCCTTCTAACATGGCGTGGCTAACAGGCTATGATGGGTGGTCTTTTTACGTGCCACAATGTGTCGTTGTTGGTCCATCTGATGAACCCGTTTGGTTTGGACGCTGCCAAGATGCCAACGGAGCATACAGGACTGCGTATATGTCGGCAGAAAACATCACCTACTATCCAGACCATTATGTAATGAATCCGCCGCTACACCCGATGGATTTCCTGGTCGAAGCCGTACTGGCTTCGCGCCTTTGGGATCGTGGTCGCATCGGCGTAGAAAAAGATAACTATTACTTTAGCGCCACCGCTTACGAATCACTCACTACGCACCTACCGAATGCTCAACTTCTCGATGCAACTGGACTAGTCAACTGGTGCCGCGCCGTTAAATCCGATCAAGAACTGGCGTACATGTACCGTGCCGCTCGCATTGTTGAAAATATGCACCGCGTCGCGTTCGACATGATTGAACCAGGATTACCGAAACACCACCTTGTTGCCGAGATTAACCGCCAAGCCGTGCTCGGGCATGAAGACCACTTTGGCGATTACACCGCGATTGTGCCGCTTTTGCCATCAGGTTCTGATGCTTCCGCACCTCACCTGACTTGGGATGACAGACCCTTCAAGAAAGGCGAAGGGACGTTTTTTGAAATCGCAGGGGCGCACCGCCGTTACCATTGCCCACTCTCACGCACTATTTTTCTTGGCGAGCCTGACGACAAGTTCAAACGAGCCGACGAAGCCCTAACTTTAGGACTTGAAGCAGGCCTAAAAGTGGCAAAGCCCGGAAATACCTGCGCCGACATCGCCAATGCACTAAACCAGGTTCTCGATAAAGCGGGATTCTCACGCGAAGGCGCCCGTTGTGGCTATCCAATAGGTTTGAGCTACCCGCCAGATTGGGGGGAACGAACCATGAGTTTGCGAGACACCGATAAAACCATCTTGAGAGAAGGCATGACATTCCATTTTATGCCGGGACTGTGGTTCAAAGATTGGGGGTTAGAAACAACGGAAAGTATCGTCATTACCCATGATGGAGCAAAAACGCTGTGTGACTTTCCACGCCACTTATTTGTTAAACACTAATTTTTCAAACCTCAGGCTCTGTTGAGCTAGGTCTGAGAACTAAAAGGACTTGATATGCAAAAAAGCTCGATCACAGCCACCATAGACTTTGACCGAGAAGGTGTACAGCACGGCTTTTTAACGCTGCCCTATTCACATGACGACTCCGCTTGGGGAAGTATTATGATACCTATCACCGTGATCAAAAATGGTCACGGACCAACCGCACTGCTTACTGGCGGTAATCACGGAGACGAATACGAAGGCATCACCAGCCTGCTAAAATTGACGAACTCGCTTCAGGCAGATCAAATCCAAGGTCGTGTCATTATTGTACCCATGATGAACTTACCTGCGGTACAAAATGCCTCACGTACGTCGTTTATCGATAAGGGGAATTTAAATCGCAGCTTTCCCGGCAACCCCATAGGCACAGTGACCGAGAAAATTGCGGATTATTTTACTCGTTACCTAGTTCCTAAGTGCGATTTTGCGTTAGACATTCACTCAGGTGGTAAAACGTTAGATATCGTTCCGTTCGCCGCTGCCCATCGTCTCAACAATCTCGATCAAGAAGAAGCCTGCATATTAGGTGCAAAACTGTTTGGCGCACCTTACACCATGATCTTGCTCGAAATGGACGCCACCAGCCTGTATGACACTGCCGTGGAGTCTCAGGGAAAAATCTTTGTTACCACCGAACTAAGAGGAGGCGGAACCAGCACTCCAGAAACCATCGCTTATTCCGACCGTGGCATTCGCAACTTCTTGCGCTTCTCAGGCAACTTGCCCGGTGACTACGAACAACCAACCCAACCAACTAAGTTATTAGATATGCCTGATGCAAGTTGTTATGTGCAAAGCCAACACCACGGCATCACAGAATACTTATTTGATCTTGGCGATACCGTCAAAAAGGGCGATGTATTAGTGAGAATCTTCTCGACCGAGCGCACAGGTACCGCCCCCGTTGAGTACAAGTCACAGCGCAATGGTATTTTCGCGGCACGTCGTTTTCCTGCTATGGTGAATATCGGTGACACTATCGCAGTTATAGCCGAAGACTGCGGCGAGATAGGCTGATTGAAAAGCCAACTAAAGAAATCAAAACAAATGGCATACCAGAAGCAAACTGGAAAGCACCTTATAACAGCGACCAGTCATCAGCCTTTCATGAAATGATTAGTATTCAACAGGGAGACTCATAATGCGCCTCGATCGCTACGACGTAAAAATTCTACAAATACTTCATGATAATGGTCGTATCACCAAATCTCACCTTGCCGAGGCCATCAACCTATCCGTGAGCCCTTGCTGGGAGCGCGTCAAAAAACTGGAAGAAGCAGGCATCATTGAAGGCTATGGAGCAAAAGTAAATACCGATATTTTGTTCAAACGAACGTCGGTTATGGTTGAAGTTACGCTCAAAGAACACAACGCCCAAGCGTTCAAACGCTTCGAGCAACTGGTTCAACATTCACCAGAAGTCACTGATTGCTATGCCACGGGCGGTGGTGTCGATTACATCCTTAAAATTCAGTCAGAAGATATCGACCAATATCAGCGGCTTATCGACAACTGGTTAGACTCAGATGTGGGCATTGAGCGCTACTTTACTTACATTGTGACAAAAACAATCAAACGTGATGCGGACACATTCGAAGTAAACCAAAACGCTTTGTTATAAAAGGGAAAATGCGTATCAGGCGTGAACAGAAAAAACACCATATTTAACGGCACTAAAAAGAAAGTTCTGACGTTTTAAACCTCGGTATCAGAAATTATTTCGGTCACTTCTCCATTACAGTTTCATTATGGACAACGATGCTGGGAGAAGGACTCATGACAGCACTGCACAGCTTACACGCTGAAGAATTAAAAGCCTCGCACGACATGATGGCGATAATGAAAGACGTACGTTTGGTGAGAGGTTTAGCGTACGTGAATGGCAAATGGGTAAGTGGTGATCAATTTCATCCGGTGGATAATCCAGCAGATGGCACGGTCATCGGTTACATCACTAAGCTATCTCAGCAACAACTCTATCAAGCGATTGATGAAGCCGACCAAGCCTTTCGTCAATGGCGAAAAATGCAAGCAGAAGAGCGCGCTGAAATTCTCATGCGTTGGCACGACCTGATTCTAGAATCAAAGCAAGATCTTGCTCATTTGATGGTGATGGAGCAAGGAAAAACACTAGGTGATGCTGTAGGTGAGATTGACTACGGCGCATCCTTTGTTCGTTGGTTTGCCGAAGAAGCACGCCGCAGCTATGGTGAAACCATCCCAAGTCATATTCCGAATGCGCAGCTATCAACGGTGCGCGAGCCAATTGGTGTCGCAGCACTGATTACGCCTTGGAACTTTCCTAATGCCATGATCACACGCAAAGCCGCTGCCGCACTAGCAATAGGCTGTCCGGTGATCATTAAGCCCGCCAGTGAAACGCCTTTTTCTGCGTTAGCGTTGGCAGAGTTATCAGACCGAGCTGGCTTTCCACCTGGTGTATTTAACGTGATCACTGGCGATGCGGTGATGGTGTCACAAACCTTGTGCCACTCCGATAAAGTCAAAGCGCTCTCGTTCACAGGCTCAACTCGAGTAGGCAAACTATTGCTACGCGACGCGGCACAAACCGTGAAGAAGTGCAGTATGGAGCTAGGTGGTAACGCCCCTTTCATCGTGCTGCCAGATATGGATGTCGAGCAAGCAGCCAAAGCCGCCGTGGATGCGAAGTTTCAAACCGCAGGACAAGACTGCTTGGCCGCAAACCGTATTTTCGTCCCTGACGATAAGTACGAAGCATTTTTGGAAGCATTTGCCAAAAAAATGAGCCACATCGTTTTGGGCAGTGGCTTAGACGAAAAAACCACCATGGGACCGCTTATTAATCGCACTGCGGTGGATAAAGCGCATGATTTGGTGCGTGACGCGCTCGACAAAGGCGCACGATTGGTAGCGGGATACCACCAGCCCGTACCAGGCGAAAACTTCTTCGCGCCGACATTGCTAGCCGATGTCACCCCTGAAATGGCGGTGTATCGCGAAGAGAATTTTTGTCCTGTGGCAGGCGTATTGCCTTACCAAGACTTAGATACCGTGATTGAAATGAGCAACGACACTGAGTACGGCTTAGCTGCCTATGTTTATGGTCACGATATTCACCAAATTTGGCACTGCATGCGCGGTTTGGAGTTTGGCATGGTGAGCGTGAACTCCGTCAAAATGACAGGGCACCCTATCCCATTCGGCGGCGTGAAACAGTCTGGTCTTGGACGAGAAGGAAGCCGTCACGGATTTGAAGAATACAGTGAAATCAAATACTGCTGCTTAGGCGCTTTACCAACCGTCAGTGGCAGTTGAGGCACGAAATATGGATATCCAATTATTCGAGGAGAAGGATCATGAGTAACAAAACCCAACAACTTTTAGAGATCGATCGTCAGAGAGTATTTCATGCCTCAACCCACCTGAAGCAGTATGCGGCCGGGGAGCTTCCGGGAAGAATTATCTCGAGCGGAAGCGGAATACGCATCACCGATTCAGAAGGCATCGAGCTGATAGACGGCTTTGCCGGGTTGTATTGTGTAAACATTGGCTATGGCAGGACCGAAATGGCCGATGCGATTTATGAGCAAGCCAAAGAACTGGCGTACTACCACACTTACGTCGGTCATACGAACGAAGCGCTCGTGACACTGTCAGATCGCATCATCAAAATGGCGCCTGAAGGCATGAGCAAAGTTTACTACGGCATGTCAGGCAGCGACGCGAACGAAACTCAACTTAAGTTGGTGTGGTATTACAACAATGCTCGTGGTCTACCAGAGAAGAAAAAAATCATTTCGCGTGACCGCGGCTACCATGGTTCAAGTATCGCGTCCGGTTCAATGACAGGTTTGCCGCTGTTCCACGCCCATTTTGATTTACCACTTGAGCGTATCAAACACACCATCGCGCCATATTATTATCGCCGTGAAGACGAGAGTATGTCTGAGCTTGAATTCTCTCAATATTGCGCAGATCAACTCGAAGCGATGATCTTGGAAGAAGGCCCAGAAACGGTAGCAGCAATGATTGCGGAACCAGTGCTCGGTACTGGCGGTATTGTGCCACCACCAGCAGGGTACTGGCAGGCGATTCGCAAAGTACTCGACAAATACGATGTACTCTTGATTGCGGATGAAGTGGTGTGTGGCTTTGGTCGCCTCGGCTCCGATTTTGGCTCACTCCACTACGACATGAAACCAGATCTCATCACGGTAGCGAAAGGGTTAACCTCAGCGTATCAACCGCTGTCTGGCGTGATCGTCGGTGAACGAGTTTGGAGTGCGCTAGAAAACGGCACCGACCAATGGGGTGCTATCGGACACGGTTATACCTACTCTGGTCACCCAATGGGAGCGGCAGCCGCGAACTGCAACCTCGATATCATTGAACGTGAAGGCCTGGTGCAAAACGCAGCCGAAGTCGGCGCTTACTTGCAGCAACGCATGGCGGAGACGTTTAACGATCATCCATTGGTCGGTGATACTCGTGGCGTTGGCTTGTTGCATGCGTTGGAGTTTTCTTCAGACAAGCTCCGCCGTGCACACTTTGATCCAAACTTGAAAGTAGGCCCGCAAATCGCGGCGGCCTGTTTAGAGCAAGGCTTAATCGCTCGCGCCATGCCACATGGTGACATCCTCGGATTTGCTCCACCGCTTATCGCGAACCGTAACGATATAGACACCATTGTCGACAAAGCGCATCAAGCGGTAAACAAAGTGATGGATAACCTCGTCACATCTAAACAGTGGCAGCCATAACCCACCTAGATTTCAGTAATGCTCGCGGGCTTTGGAGAAGGCCCGCTTTGCACTTTCCATTAAAGAGACAACAAGCCAACCAAACATTTTAGACCCATAGAAAGCACTATTATTTACTACAAGTGGCAATAGTGGGTAAAATGCCCAAAATTGCGCACTAACTGGATGAAACATGGCAAAACTTACCCTTCAAGAACAAATGCTGAAAGCTGGCTTAGTTAATGAAAAGAAACTAAAGAAAGCGAAGAAAGGCTCAAAAAAATCACGCGTTCAAGCACGCGAAGTAAAAGCGGCGGTTGAAGAGAATAAACGCCAACAGTTAGAGCGTGATAAACAATTGAGCGAGCAACAAAATGCTGAGCGATTAAATAAAGAGATCAAAGCGCAGATCAATCAATTGATTGAGATGAACAAGATCGACTTAAAAGATGGCGACATCAAATACAACTTCACTCACGGTACGCTAGTGAAATCACTTTATGTAGATTCACTTATCCGCGAGCAGTTGATCAAAGGTATTTTGGCAATCGCAATTGTTGGTGAAAGCTATGTTGTCATTCCACGTGGAGTAGCGAATAAAATTGCTCAACGTGATGAGTCCGTCATCATCGAACAGAAAGAAGCAGAATCTGACATTCCAGCAGAAGACGATCCATACGCAGATTTCGTCGTGCCTGACGATTTGATGTGGTAACAATAAATAATCGATGCATCAACGAAAAGAGCCGCTGATGTAACATCAGCGGCTCTTTTTATAGAAAAATAATCTACAGAGATGATGTGTTGTTATTGCTTACTTAGTAGCAAATTCGCACCTGATGCTGCTAAAAACAACGAACATCCGCGATTGAAACGTTTCGCCATTTTTGGATTTGAAAACCAGTGTCTCAAGTACAAACCAAAGATGGCATAGATTGAAATGGCGACCATTTCTAATATCAAAAACGTGGAGCCAAGGGCAAAAAACTGCTCTTGAACGTTGGCATTGGCATCAACAAATTGCGGCAAGAATGCAGTAAAAATAAGTATCGCTTTCGGGTTGCCAGCAGCAAGCGTAAATTCTTGCTTCGCAAGTCCTGCGTAATTGCGCGAATTGTCCAAGTCAGAGATCGGGCTGGACTCTGAACGCCAAAGGTTGAACGCAATCCACAGTAGATACAGCGCCCCTACCAGCTTTATTGCCAAAAATAGCATTTCTGACGTATACAAAATCACAGCCAGACCTGATGCAGACAACGCAATCATCGCTGAAAAAGCAGCAATTCTGCCTAAACTGGCCGTAAACGCGGCCCTAAAGCCGTAACAACGAGCATTATTCATTGCCAATAAATTGTTTGGGCCTGGAGCCATATTTAGAGCAAAGCAAGCAGGGATAAAAAGGAGAAGCTGCCAAATATCCATAATAAAATGGTCTTAGTGAGTGATTTTGATCGGTACCCTAACATCTGTTAATAAAGTGAGTAAACCACAAACCGATCTTAAAGCAACTCAGCATCAAATCGTGCCGTGCGAGCTTGAACTAACGTGCAGTTCGTTTCAGCCATCAGCTCCGCTAAGGTGATGTTTGGGTTTTGTCTCACCAAACGTATCAACTTCACGTCCAAAGGTTCCAATTTGTCTTGGTGAGCAAGTAGAGCTTGTTCGATCTTGTTGATCGCAAATCGCATCGTCTCTGCTTCTTCGTTTTTGAGATGCTCTAAAAACGCTTTTACATCCAAAGCCTCGCCTGAGATTTGCCAATGACGAGATCGTCTAATTCGCTTAAGATCGCACTGTTTTTCTGCTGCGAGTGTTTTCGCTCGCTTGGCATGGTCGCCCCCAATACGGTGAATCAAGGATGGGAGCGAAATCGTAATCTTCGTCTCTTTCATGGCCTTTTCTTTCATCGCCTTAGCCCTCAACCACCGACACATTCTCGCCAACCCAAGCCAACAACTGTTTTGCCGCTTTGGATAACACCTGATTTTGACGCACGATGTAGCCGAAATCAGTGTTTGGAAAACTTGGCAAAGGCGTAACTTCTCGAGAAAGCTTTAATCTCGGATCGAGCGAAAAATCCGGCACAATAGCAGTCCCAAACCCCGCTTCCGCCCAGTCGATTTGTGCTTCCACACTGCCCACTTCCATCACGCGATGCTTAGGCAGATTTAGTTCAGGTAAAGACGCATCAATCAGCTCTCGGGTTCGAGTATCGTGCCCTAGCAGGATCAGCGTCTGGCTCTCTTTTCGATTGTCTTGCCACTCAAAAATGTTATCGCCAAACGCACACCAGTGAATTTGCGTGAGAGGCGTAAAATGCAGCGGTTGACTCTCTTTTTGTGCGATAACAAAGCCGATATCGGCACGCGCACTTTTCACCAAATCCACCGCTTGAGAAGATGTGGTATTGAACAATGCCAAGTCGATCCCCGGATATTCACTTTTGAATTGCTGAAATGGTTTGATAAGCAGTAAACGTGAAACAATATCGCTCGCCGCAATAGAAAGCGTCCCCTGCGTAAGATCGTTGATGGCATTGAGATCCGACTGACAAATTTGCAGCTCATTAAGCATCCGCTGCGCCGTAGCTAACAAACGCTTCCCCGCTTGCGTCAACTGCACAGGATTTCGCTCAATCAATTTCGTGCGCGTGGCTTGCTCCAGCTGCTTGATATGCAAACTTACGTTCGGCTGTGTCATGTGGAGTTCCGTCGCTGTTTTACCAAAGTGTTTTACCTCTGCAAGAGTTACGAAGGTTCGCAGCCAGTTCAAATCTAACATTGCCAATTCCGATATGAGATTCTTATCAAGTTAATGAGTATAATTAATTTCTCTTATTATGGCGAACACCTTAAGATTTTTGCATCTGTTTTTGGAGATTAAATTATGTCGTCTATCGTTGTTGTGGGTGCAAACTGGGGTGATGAAGGCAAAGGCCGCATCGTTGACTTTTTGGCAGAGCAAGCTTCTGCGAGCATTCGTTTCCAAGGTGGTAACAACGCGGGTCACACCGTGGTTAACGATCTAGGTACGTTTAAGCTGCACCAGCTACCAAGTGGCGTATTCAACCCAGACTGTTTGGCAGTGTTAGGTCCGGGTATGGTTATCAGCCCTGCGTTGCTGTCTCAGGAGATTGCGGAAGTTGAAGAAGCAGGCGTAAAAGTGAATATGTGCATCTCTGATCGCGCAACACTGTGTCTACCGCTACACGCACTAGAAGATACGCTAGAAGAACAACGTTTAGGCGACAAAGCATACGGTTCAACTCGTCAAGGTATTGCACCTGCTTACGGTGACCGCGTAATGAAGAAAGGCATCCTAGTTGGTTGGTTGAAGCAACCAGAAGTATTGGTTGAACGCCTTCAATTCATGATGGATTGGAAACTGCCGCAACTGCGTGCACTTTACCCGACGTTCGAGTTTGAACAAACCGCTGAAGAACTGGCGAACTGGCTGCTAGAAGTCTCTGCACCTTGGCGCGATTCAATTTGCAACGTAACGCTTCCTCTAAAAGAACTACAAGCGAAAGACAAAACTCTATTGTTCGAAGCGCAGCTTGGCGCGGGTCGTGACCTTGTTTACGGTGAGTACCCTTGGACAACATCTTCTAACGTTGTATCAATGTACGCGGGTATCGGTAGTGGCCTTCCGGCACTGCGTCCTGAACGCGTTATTGCGGTTGCAAAAGCCTTCAGCTCATCAGTGGGTACTGGTACGTTGATCACTGCAATGGAAGAGCAAGACGCTTTCCGCGAACTTGCTGGCGAGTTCGGTGCAACTACGGGTCGTCCACGCGACATGGGCTACTTCGACGCAGTCGCTACGAAAAATGGCGTTGAACTGCAAGCAGCAACTGAAATTGCACTAACGAAAGTAGACTGTTTGACTGGCCTTAACGATCTGAAAATCTGTGTTGGCTACGAAGGCGACCACAGCGAAAACCCAATCTGGCCTCAAACTGCCTCTCTTGCGCCAATCTACGAGAAGATGGAAAGCTGGAGCGAGGACATCACAGGTTGTCGTAAGTTTGAAGAGCTTCCAGTAGCAGCACAGAAATACGTTCTACGCATTGAGGAACTCATGGGCGTACCAGTAAAAATGGTGTCTGTGGGTCCTGGTCGTGAACAAATGATTATGCGATAAGATGTGAATTAACACATCATTGGCAAGCGGCTTTTATCTGTTCCGGGGTAAAGCCGCTTTTTTTTACACTGTAAACTTTGGAAAATTGCACGGCTAAATTCATGTTTAATAACCTCATCACGAGACTCCTACCTCCTTTATTTATAAATCAATAAATTATAGGACTTAACACGTTGTGCACGTTACTAGCACATCTCACTTGTTAAAGAAGCACGTCAATTAGGTTAACTGGTTGATTTGATATTCTTTAAGTGATTAGTTGATCACGATCTTCATCTGCAATTTGTTGAACTAGTACTCAAAAAATCTAACCCGCTGTTTTTAGGATAGATGAGTTCCCCAACATCCAACCTAACAGCAGGTGATTCCCATGACGAAAAATCTTTTCCGCCTCAGTACGATAACCCTTGGTTTGTGCCTTAGTTCTTTGTCTTTCGCGCAATCCGATCTTCCGAACATTAAAATTCTTGCCACTGGCGGCACCATAGCAGGCGCAGGTCAATCTGCAACAGAGTCAAACTACACAGCAGGTAAAGTCGGCGTTGAATCATTGATTTCTGCGGTGCCGAGTATGACCAAGATTGCCGATATTTCTGGAGAGCAAGTGGTCAGTATCGGTTCACAAGATATGAATGATGAAGTGTGGCTAAAATTATCGAAAAGAGTTAATGAGCTACTCGCTCAAGATGATGTTGACGGCATCGTCATTACTCATGGTACGGATACGTTAGAGGAAACCGCTTACTTCCTTGATCTGACCGTCAAGAGCAAAAAGCCTGTCGTGATCGTCGGTGCAATGCGTCCTTCCACCGCAATGAGTGCTGATGGACCAGTCAACTTATACAATGCAGTCGTAACAGCCACCGATGAAGATTCAGAAGGACGTGGCGTGCTAGTCGCAATGAATGACACGATTTTCGATGCGCGAGATGTGACAAAAACCAATACAACCTCCGTCAGCACTTTCCAGTCACCCAACTTTGGTGCTATCGGCTACATTCATAATAGCGATGCCAAATATCAACGAAGCCCAGAGCGTAAACATACGACAGAAACCCCATTCGATGTATCAAAGCTTACTAAGTTGCCTAAGGTCGGTATTGTTTATAACTATGCAAATGCCTCCAATTTGCCAGTGAAAGCCTTTGTGGATGCGAAGTTTGACGGCATCGTAAGTGCTGGTGTCGGTAATGGTAACTTGTACCACACTGTGTTTGATGAGCTAGAGAAAGCGAGTAAAGATGGCGTTGTTGTTGTAAGAAGCTCCCGAACGCCTAGCGGCTCAACCACTTTGGATGCTGAAATTGATGACGAAAAATACGGCTTTGTTGCCGCTGGTACATTGAACCCACAAAAAGCACGTATCTTACTGATGCTGTCACTGACTCAGACCAAAAACTATCAAGACATCCAAAAGATGTTCCAATACTATTAATTCTGTCTAAGGTTCATTCGATAGAGGAGGTACACACCTCACCTCCTCTTACACATAGCGACATGAGCGTCTCTTGTTAGCCAAACAAGCGACGCTTCATTCCTGCTTTTTCCAGAATACGCGTAGTAATTTCCTCAACAGATAGAGAGGACGTATTGATATATGGGATCGCCTCTCTTCTAAACAACGCCTCAACAGTGTCTAGCTCCAGCTTGCACTGCTCTGTGCTAGCGTAATCACTTCCAGACAAACGATTCTCACGGATTTCAGTCAAGCGCTCGGGATCGATCGTCAGCCCAAACAACTTATGACGATGGATCTCAAACTCAGGCAACAAACGCATCATCTTCACATCTTCCGCAATGAACGGATAGTTCACAACACGTAAACCAAATTGCATCGCCATGTACAAGCTAGTCGGCGTTTTTCCGCTGCGCGATACTCCCAGCAGGATAATATCGGCTTGTTCCAACCCTTTTAGCGTGATGCCATCATCATGCGCCAATGTGTATTCAATAGCCGCAATACGGTCAAAATAGGTGTCGGAATCTTTCCCCACGCTGCGAGAACGCTGCAACTTAGGCTTTGGTGCCATCTGAATGTCGTCTTGCACTTTCTGCACAATACTCTCCAACACATCGTAACTGTATGCCGGCGCTTCAAGCAGCATTTCACGTACTTCTGGAACGACAATTGAGAAAAAGACCAGAGGTTTGACGCCATTGCGCTGGTAGGAAGTTTCAATTTCTTTGACTACGTCAGTAGCTTTGTCCTGGCTTTCTACAAACGGAAAGGTTTTTTCGTTAGGAATGAACGGAAATTGACCGAGAACAACATGCCCTAATGTCTCACATGTTATCGCCGTACCGTCAGAAACATAGAATACATCACGACTTTGGTTATTTATTTGCATTTCTGTTTAATTTTTCAAAATCTTTTGAGTAGGATGGTACACATAATATTAATAAATCAGTTTGGCTTTCAGTTAGGTTCACCACAGCTTTAAAAATTCTTTTGAATTTTTTTCAGCCAGAACGTAATCGTTTGCCTTTGATATCAATCTAAATGAAGCAATGTATGGTCAACGTGTAATAACAGCCAACATGCGATTGTTTAGATCGATTTAAGTCCCCCTACTAAGCTGCAATGTTTCTGGAGAAAGACATGCAAAAGAACACCCTCTGGTTCAATGGCCTATCCATGGATGATGTCGACAAAGTCGGCGGTAAGAATGCTTCACTTGGCGAAATGGTTTCTAACCTAGCAAACGCAGGCGTTTCTGTACCAAATGGTTTTGCGACAACCTCATACGCGTTTAACCAATTCCTTGACCACGAAGGTTTGGATGAGCGTATTCACCAATTACTCGATGAACTAGACGTTGAAGATGTAGAAGCTCTGCGTAAGACAGGTGCAAACATTCGTCAATGGGTATTAGAGGCCCCTTTCCCTGCGGACCTTGAACAAGAAATTCGTGAAAATTACCAAGAACTGATCGAAGGCAATCCTGAGCTTTCAGTCGCAGTTCGTTCATCTGCTACGGCAGAAGACCTACCTGATGCTTCTTTTGCTGGTCAGCAAGAAACGTTTTTGAACGTGAAAGGCATCGACGCAGTACTAGAAGCAACTAAGCACGTTTACGCTTCTCTATTTAACGACCGTGCGATTTCTTACCGCGTTCACCAAGGGTTCGACCACCGTGGCATCTCGCTATCTGCGGGTATCCAACGTATGGTGCGTTCAGATAAAGCCTCGTCGGGTGTTATGTTTACACTAGACACTGAATCGGGTTTCGACCAAGTTGTCTTCATCACCTCTTCATGGGGTCTAGGCGAGATGGTCGTTCAAGGTGCAGTAAACCCTGACGAGTTCTACGTTCACAAGCCAATGCTTGAAGCAGGCGAACACCCAATCGTTAAGAAAACATTTGGTTCTAAGTTGATCAAAATGATCTACTCAGATAACCAAGAAATCGGCAAACAAGTTGATATCGTTGATACTTCTGATGAAGAGCGCAACACGTTCTCATTGAACGACGACGAGATCAAAGAGCTCGCAAAGCAAGCAATGATCATCGAAAAGCACTATCAGCGTCCAATGGACATTGAATGGGCAAAAGATGGCATTGATGGCAAGCTGTACATTGTTCAAGCGCGTCCTGAAACCGTATGTTCGCAAACGGAACAAAATGTGATTGAGCGCTACGAACTACAAAACAAAGCAGATGTTTTGGTTGAAGGTCGTGCAATCGGTCAGCGCATCGGTAAAGGCGTGGTTCGCTTGGTTGACTCTCTGGACCAAATGTCTCTAGTCCAAGAAGGTGACGTGCTAGTTACAGACATGACTGACCCAGATTGGGAACCAGTGATGAAAAAAGCATCTGCAATCGTAACCAACCGTGGTGGCCGTACTTGCCACGCTGCCATCATCGCTCGTGAGCTTGGTATTCCTGCGATCGTTGGCTGTGGCGATGCGACAAGCAAGTTAACCGATGGTGCAACCGTGACCGTATCTTGTTCTGAAGGTGAAACGGGCTACGTTTACCAAGGTGAACTTGAGTTTGACGTAAAACGCTCTTCTGTTGATGAACTGCCACTGCTACCAACAAAAGTGATGATGAACGTGGGTAACCCTGATCGCGCGTTTGACTTCGCACAAATTCCAAATGAAGGTGTTGGTCTTGCTCGTCTTGAATTCATCATCAATAAGATGATTGGTATCCACCCGAAAGCATTACTTAACTTTGATGCACAAAGCGATGAGCTAAAAGCAGAAATCACTCAGCGTATTCGTGGTTACAAAGATCCTATCGATTTCTACGTAAGCAAACTGACAGAAGGTATCGCAACCATTGCTGCGGCATTTTGGCCGAAACGCGTTATTGTTCGTATGTCTGACTTTAAGTCTAACGAATACAGCAACTTGGTTGGCGGTAAAGCATACGAACCGCATGAAGAAAACCCAATGCTTGGCTTCCGTGGCGCGTCTCGTTACATTTCTCCAGTGTTTGAAGACTGCTTCGAGCTAGAAACTCAAGCAATCAAACGCGTTCGTAACGAAATGGGTCTGAAAAACGTTGAAATCATGATCCCATTTGTGCGTACACCAAGCGAAGCAGCATCAGTGATTGATTTGCTAGCGAAGTTTGATCTGCGCCGTGGCGATCAGGGTCTTAAAGTCATCATGATGTGCGAACTGCCATCCAACGCGGTCCTTGCCGATGAGTTCTTGAAGTACTTTGATGGCTTCTCGATTGGCTCAAACGACATGACTCAGCTAACGCTTGGTCTTGACCGTGACTCTGGCGATGTCGCACATCTATTTGATGAGCGCAACCCAGCGGTTAAGGTGATGCTTCAGATGGCGATTGATGCGGCAACAAAAGCAGGCAAATACGTTGGTATTTGTGGTCAAGGCCCATCAGACCACGACGACCTAGCGGAATGGCTAATGGATCAAGGTATTAGCTCTGTATCACTAAACCCAGATACGGTTATCGATACTTGGTTAAAACTCGGTAAAGTTAGCAGCAAGTAACACACGATAAACTCTAGCCCTCACACTCCCCTTGTGAGGGCTTTGTTATTCACACGTCATTTCACAATCAGTTCGTGATTCCTCTCTCAAGTTCGTCATTTAGTCAATTTCATTATCAAAGTCTGATGACCTAAAATGAATGGTATATCGATAACTCCAGAGAGAATTTGATGAAAAAGCCTATCGCACTCCTTACTACATTGATGCTCCTGGCATCCCCTGCTTATGCCGATTGGGATGAAATTTCCAATAAAATGTCTGAGCTTGGCGACGCAGTTTCTGATACTGCCCAAGATGCTTGGGACGACACCAAAGCGTTTTCAAAACAAGCGTGGCAAGATTTCACGAATTGGTCCGAGGAAGCGATCAATACCGCAGGCGAATGGACAGAAGCCAGCATCGAGAAAAGCAAAGAATGGATAGATGCTGCCGACAAAAAAATTGATGAGCTGATGGAAGGCGATACGCCAGAAGAAGCTCGCCAAGCCGTGGACTTAATGGCAGATAGCGCTTTGCTCAAGTTATTTAATGAAAAGCCGGAGGCAAAAGCTATTTACGACAACGCGTACGGCTACGCGGTCTTTGATTCTCGTAAATTATCTTTGCTGTTTCACACCAACTCAGGGTCAGGAGTCGCAGTGAATAAGGAAACAGAAGAACGCACTTATATGAATATGTTTGGTTTGGGCGTTGCACTTGGGGCTGGCGGCAAATTTTACCAACAAGTGGTTCTGTTTGAGAGCAAAGAAGACTTTGATACGTTCGTCAACGAAGGATGGGAGGCCACAAGTGAAGCCTCTGCTGTTGCGGGCGAAGATTCAGAGCAACTTTCAAAACAATTTAACAGCGGCGTCGCCGTCTATCAGCTGAACGCTAAAGGTTTGCTCATCGATGCTAACGTGTCTGGTTCTAAATATTGGGTTAATGAAGAGCTCACTAACTCGCAGTAATGCATAGCAACTAATTGCTTAAATAAAACCGTTGTTATGCACCCTTATCAATAAGTTAACGGGGCTATGATTCCTCAAAACTGAGCACTTACACAACTTTCTCTATGGAAGTCACCAGAAGATGGCGACTTCCCTTTCTCGTTGGATTGGTTTTGGTTATGCTTGCGCAAAACCACCTGCAATTCGGTATCCCATGCCTGACAATAACTTTAATAATCTGCTAGCAGAAGCAATTTCTGCTCTTAACACGCCTAACTTTACTCCTAAACTTATGCGTGTCATTCGCACTCTTTTTCATTTTGATTGCGCAGTTATTTTAGGTTACCGAGAAGGTAAACATCCTATTTATCTCTACGACTCAATTGAGAACGAGCGAGAGTTACTTTTTCAACGCTACCTTACTGACTCATTTCAAAATGACCCTTTTTTTCTCAAACTAAACGAGACAAAGCAACAAGGCGTATTTACGCTCAAAGACGTGGCGCGTAAAGGCGTTGACTTCACCTCATACTGCGAGCAGTTCTATCATCAAACAGGGTGGAAAGACGAGCTTAGCATGCTAGTCGAAGTTGAATCTGGCCGTTGGGTCATGCTGTACTTCGGATATATGACTGATGGAAAATACTTTTCTCAGCAACAAATCAATAAGCTAAAGCCCTATTTCCCGATAATTCAGTCGCTTTGTCAGCAGCATTGGAAACAAACGGAATTTACCTTTTCTGAGCCTGTTTTTGCACAGAGTGCTTATTCTGGCAGTATGCGATTAGCCATTGAGCAAGCTTTAGCAACGTTTGGCGTAGAATCACTCACCCGTCGCGAACAAGAGGTAGCTTCGCTTCTCGCTCAAGGGTTTGACACAAAAGAAATTGCCGCGCGGTTACACTTAGTTCAAGGCACGGTCAAAAATCATCGAAAGCGAATTTACTCGCAATTAAATGTGTCTTCATTGAGTGAGTTATTCCAGCTTTTCCTCAATCACCTCATTCTCCATTCAAGATAAAAAACTGTCCCTTAAGGGATATATCGAGAAAAGGTGTCGCGTTTTAGTCTGAATGTAACAACCACTAAGACAGACAAGAAGAATGACGACACCATTACTGCAAGATTTACAAGATCGTGGCTTGATTGCACAAGCCAGCGATTTGGAAGAAATTCAGACACTTCTCTCACAGCCACAAACCGTTTACTGCGGCTTCGATCCTACAGCTGGCAGTTTGCATATCGGCCACCTCGTGCCTTTGATTATGCTTAAGCGCTTTCAAGATGCCGGACACCAAGCTGTTGCCTTGATTGGCGGTGCAACGGGCATGATTGGCGACCCAAGCTTTAAAGCGACTGAGCGCAGTCTGAACTCAGAGGAAATCGTCTCAGGCTGGGTAAACGATCTTTCTAATCAAATTCAGCAGTTGATGAACCACCAACTGACCAAGCCGATGATCATGGTGAACAACGCTGACTGGATGAAAGCGATCAATGTGATCGACTTCTTCCGCGATGTGGGTAAGCACTTCTCGATCAATACTATGGTCAACCGAGAATCGGTAAAACAACGCCTGCAACGACCTGACCAAGGTATCTCCTTCACCGAATTTAGCTACGCCCTACTGCAATCGTACGATTTTGCCGAGCTAAACCGTCGATACGGTTGCCGTTTGCAAATCGGTGGCAATGACCAATGGGGAAACATCGTCAGCGGGATCGATTTAACTCGCCGTCAAAATGGTGAGCAAGTATTTGGCTTAACTCTGCCGCTGATCACCAAATCCGATGGTACCAAATTTGGCAAAACCGAAGGCGGCGCAGTATGGCTAGATCCTAGCAAAACCTCTCCTTACGCGTTCTACCAGTTCTGGCTTGGCGCAGAAGACGCCGACGTTTACCACTTCTTGCGTTACTACACGTTCTTGAGCTGCGAAGAAATTGCCAGCATTGAAGCGCAAGACCAAGCAAGCCAAAGCAAGCCACAAGCACAACGTATTCTCGCTGAGGAAATGACGCGATTTGTTCATGGCGAAGACGGCCTAGCCAGTGCCGAGCGTATCACTCAAGCTTTATTCAGCGGTAATGTGCAACAACTGAGTTTGGGTGAATTAAAACAGTTGGAGTTGGATGGTTTACCAAGCATTGAGAGCACACAACAAGATTTGGTTGAGCTGTTGATTGAGTCGGGCTTAGCAAGTTCGAAGCGTGTTGCACGCGAACACATCAGCAACAACGCCATCAGTGTAAACGGTGAAAAAGTGGCGGCTGATAACCCGAGTTTAAGCTTCCCACTGTTTGATCAATATTGGTTACTGCAACGCGGTAAAAAGCACTTCTGCGTCGTGAAGCGTGCCGCGTAGTAACACTCGAAGTACAAAGCCCATAAAAAATTCCCCTCACCGCTTTCGTGATGAGGGGAATTCAAATTTGAACGATTTTAAGCCTAACAATAGGCAAAGGCGTTGCTTATTGCGTTCTTAAACGTTGCCAGTACTTTTCGTAAATCGCTAACGTTTCTGCGCCAACATCATTAATAAACTCGCCTTTTTTCATGTCTTCTGATGAAGGGAAAATAGTACGGTTGTTTTTCAATTCTTCTGGCAATTTGTCACGCCCAGCGTTCGTTGCCGACGCATAACCCAAACTGGTCACGATTTCCGCTTGGTTCTCTGATTGGTACATGAAGTTAATAAATTTATGCGCCAATGCTTTGTTTTTACTGCCAGACGGAATAGTGAAGTTGTCCATCCACAATACCGCGCCCTCTTCCGGCATCACGAACTTCAGCTCAGGCATTTCAACCTGTCCTTGGAATGCGTTGCCGTTCCATTGCATGCCGACCGATGTTTCACCGGACACGTAAGGGACTTGCGGCGCATCTGAGTTATACAGTAATACGTTGTTTTTCAGCGCGACTAGAGAATCAAAAGCCTGCTCGATTTCAGCTTCATCTTTGGTGTTCACGCTATGGCCATTTTTCTTCAGCGCCATACCGAACACGTCGCGGACATCATCAATCAACATGACTTGTTGTTCGTATTGCGACTCCCATAAGTCAGCCCATTTTTTCACTGGTTGCTCAACCATGGATTCGTTGTAGCTGATCCCGGTAATGCCCCAAATATAAGGCAGAGAGTAATCATTTTTCGGATCGTGCGCTTGGCCAAGTAAGCCGTCCATTGTGTCTTGCATGTTTGGCACTTGAGCGTGATCTATTTTCGAAAGCAGCCCTTCTCGACCCATTTTTTCAATGAAGTACGCAGAAGCAAAAACCACATCGTAGCCAGAACCTTTTAGCAATTTCAGCTTAGTGTACATTGATTCATTATTCTCAAATGTCGAATAATTAATCGTAACGCCTTCTTGTTTTTCAAACGCTTTTAACGATGCTTCCGGCAAATAGCCACCCCATGCATAAACGTTCAACGTTTTGCTATCTGCATGAGCAAACATGCTGAGCACAAGAGCACTCAGCCCCAATCCTTTGATGATTAATTTCATGGTATGCAATCCAACCAGTCCAGCGACGCGCTGGGATTCGGGTGCATAATTAGGTAATTGTTACCCAATTGAAAGAAAATTTAATTAATCTTTAACAGCAAAAATATTTATCGAATTTATAAAATTAACGCATGTTTTTAATAGCGACTGTGCATACCAAAATGATGAGACATTCCATCTTCCATTCGGCCGCCTTTCCAGCCACCAGAGCCGAGTAAATTAAGCACATCTTGAGCGGTATAGTCGGCACCAGAAAAGAAATCATGCGCCACGTCAGAGCGTATTGCTTGCAACTCTGGTTGATTTTCCAAATCAAGATCTTGCGGATCCGCATATAATGCCAACGCAATTTTTTGTTGGCACGCGCTTAACTCACTGGTGCTCGTCTTTACCTGACCAACCGAAAAGTACTCACGACTGCCGTATCCCACTATCAATCTGGTACTCATTAGCTTAATCACTTTCTTAATGCGGCGACGTTGTATAAATCTCAACATGTTTTGTTATTCCTGTATTAAGTTGGCTATGTCGTATTCTTTTGTTCGAATTAAAACACTCTGTTTTATCCGCGAAATTTCTCTAGCGCTTTTCGCGATGATCGGTTGTATAATACGATCCTGAAATATTTTGTTACGTTACCTCGGTAACCCCTGAGACTGCAACATGAACAACAGCAGATGGGTCGGCTTTATAGGCGGCACGATTGTCTTACTTAGTACCTTTATCCTCTTCGGATCTTCCGTCCACTCTGCTTGGTACCGAATCCCTGCGGAAGCCATTCATGGTATCGCCTTTACTTTGGCTTTTGGTTTAGGGTTAAACAGCCTGCTGGCGTACGCGACGGCAGTGATTACTCTTGCTGCACTATTCTACATTGGCTTTGTCGTTAGCTATCGGGTCCATCAGAAACTTAAATAAACTTCTGTCTCAACCTGAGCTTAATAACGGATACTTAATAACTAAAAAGGGAGCAAATGCTCCCTTTTTAGTTATCAGCATATAGATGTTCTATGCCCGCTTTAATCATTAAGGTGGTATACCCTCAACGACTGCTGCATACCTGAAACATGATCACCTAAATACTCAACCGTCATTGGAACCTTGGCCAACAGAGTAAAACTAGAGTCACTGAACCTTCCATCAGCATCACTCTCCAAATGAACAAAAAACGCAGGCTTATCCGCAATCAATGTAATTCGCCTCCCTTCAATAGAGACATCTATATTGGCTTTCGCTATCGGCAAGGTTTTTAGCTCGTGAGTACTAAACCATGTGTTGCTTATTCTGTCTTCACCGATTTGCGCTTCAACATAGAAGAAGCCTGACGTAAGTTCATCCTTCTCGATCAATTCATCCAACTGCCACAAAATCGTATTGCTGTCTGCTATGACTGTTTGTTCTAAGCTCCAACATTGCTTTTCTTCCCCTTGCCAATCTACCCACTTAAGCAGTGCGTTGACGCTTGCGGACTCTTTTGCATCATTGAGCAAATGTAGGCTCAACTTGCCTGTATGCTCGGAAAATACCAAATACTGCGGCGCAAAAAAGCGTTTTGCATGGTAGTGCAACTGCTTCCATCGACCACTGTATTCCAAACTAGACCAAGAACTGACAGGCCAATTGTCGTTGAGTTGCCAGTACAGCATGCCGCGACAAACTGGAGAAATGGCACGCCAATGATCGCAAGCAGTTTTGATCGCGATTGCCTGCTGAACTTGACTTAAATACAGCATGCTCTCAAATCCAGAGGGAAAACGAAAATAGCGCGTGAACATCTCTGTGATAATACTATTACCACGAGGGTTCTTCTGATGTTGTTCGAAAGTTGGGGATGTAATATTCCAGTCTTGCTCAGGGACAAACCGCTTAACTTCAGCAAAAGATGGCCAAGATTGAAAACCAAACTCAGAGCAAAAACGAGGATTCACGTCAAGGTCGGCACTGAATGATTTTCCTGAATGCCAAACGTCCCAAAAGTGCATATCGCCTTTACTATCATCATGCCACGCATCACCGAAATCCAGTTCACCATTACATGGGGAACTTGGCCAGAAACGGCGAGTGCTATCTTGCTCGGTAATCTCCTTCTCAATCATGCGGTTGAGGCGATCGTAGTTAACCGTGTATTTGACTTTACTGCGCTTAGATTCGTCATACCAACCAATAGCTCCAATCACTTCATTGTCACCACACCAAAGTGCGATTGATGGGTGCTCCTTGAGCCTCGGGATTTGGAATCTAAGTTCTTCTTCTACCTCTTTTAAAAACTCGTCGTTTGATGGGTACAACGAGCAGGCGAACATCATGTCTTGCCACACCAACAAGCCAAGTTCATCACAAAGGTTATAAAAGGTTTCACTCTCGTACTGACCACCGCCCCATACGCGAATCATGTTCATGTTGGCGTCAACCGCACTTTGCAAAAGGTTGCGATAACGTGTTTCGTACTCTCGCCCCGGCATTGCGTCAATAGGGATCCAGTTGGCACCTTTAGCATTAATCGGTACGCCATTGACGATAAATTCCATTGCAGAGCCGTGCTCATCAGCTTGGTTATTTAGGGTTAACTGACGCAAACCAATGTTGTGCGTTAACTTTTGCTCTCTGCAAGAAATGGAAATGGGATAGAGATACGCTTCGCCATAACCCGATGGCCACCAGCGTTGAGGCTCCAAAATGTGGAACTGGCAATGATAGTGACCACTTCCTTTTGTTTGAATACATTGACGCTCACCATTAAATTCAACCATCATTTCATGGCGTTGACTGTCCGTTTCCACTTCAACTACTACATCAAGAAACACACTCCCATCGGCTTGCCATTGCTGCTCTGTCGAGAAGCCTTTGAGCCAAAGCTCATTCACAATGTCGATTTGAATGGGGTCGTAAATACCCGATACCATCAAGCAAATGCCCCAGTCCCATCCGGAATGGCATTGTGTTTTGCGGATCAAGTTCATGTGTGGAATTTGGTTGTTGCCCATTGCCGATGGAATAGGAAATGGCAGTTTTTTTGCTCTTGCGATACCTTCTAAATCCGCCCGAGCAAACTCAACCCGAATCGTGTTAGTACCTTGCTTTAAATGCGGTTTAATATCCACACGTTGTTGAGTAAACATGTTGCTGCAAGTTAGTGCTAACTCACCATTAATATAAAAAGCTGCCAAGGTATCGACACGAGTTAGCGTCATCCAAACTTGCTTGGCAGACAACGTAAACGCGTCGACTTCAAACTCACGCGAGATATGCCACTCACACTCTTCAATCCATCGAACTTTGTTTTCATTATCGGCAAAATAAGGATCTGGAATCTGCTCTGCTTGTAAAAGCGCCGACACATTATCGCCCGGAATAAACATTGGAATTTCAAGATTGGGGCGCTGTGGCGAGGTAAGCATCCACTGCCCGTTAAGTTCGAAGTGAGCCATTGAGTTAAACCTTAGCTTGGGAAAAACATGTTTTCTCAATGTAATCCTGATAATCCCATGCAAAAACAAGGGAAATGTTAATTACATACGAAATGCGGTGCATTTCACGTAAAAACTCTTTCTTTTGATCTCTACCCAAAAATCAGCAACTTGGCTAACCTGTTAAAAATTAATCGAAATCTAAGGTTATATTTGCAACTTCGACATGTTAACATCATCGGCTTTTTGAACATCCTCACACTTTTCGTTGAAACGATGTGAGGGGAAATGCACGGCTTCATAGCCCTAAAAAGCGAAGTAATTATGTCAAATATGACGAATGCCGCCTCCCACACAGCGCCTATTCAGGATGCTGACTATTCTGCTATTCATCCCCCATCTTTACTCAAGCGCCTCGAACTCACCAATCCTGTCTTTTGGTTAAGTGGTAGCTTCCTCACTCTATTCGTTTTACTTGCTCTAACGAATACCGACTCTCTAACCGCAATGGTTAACACCGGCTTCGGCTTTGCTACTAAATATTTCGGAGCTTACTGGCAAGTACTGCTTCTTCTGAATTTCCTAATTGGTTTGGCTCTTGCGTTTGGTCGCACTGGTTATGTGCGCCTAGGTGGTCTAGCGAAACCTGATATTGATAACTTTAAGTGGTTGTCAATCGTACTCTGTACTCTACTTGCAGGTGGTGGTGTGTTCTGGGCCGCAGCTGAGCCTATCGCGCACTTTGTGACTGCTCCGCCTCTATACGGGGAAGCCTCACCGAAAACTGCCGCAATCAATGCCCTATCTCAGTCTTTTATGCACTGGGGCTTCTTAGCTTGGGCGATCCTTGGTGGTCTATCTTCCATTGTCTTAATGCACTTGCATTACGATAAAGGCCTGCCTCTTAAGCCGCGTACTCTGCTTTACCCTGTTTTTGGTGATAAAGCCATTAAAGGCTGGATTGGTGATGTTGCTGACGCATGTAGCATCATTGCAGTAGCAGCAGGAACCATCGGTCCTATCGGCTTCTTAGGTTTACAAATTAGCTACGCGCTAAACTCATTGTTTGGCCTGCCAGATACGTTCGTAACGCAAAGCATGGTTATCATGGCGGCGATCCTGATGTATACCCTTTCCGCACTGAGCGGTTTGAGCAAGGGTATTCAAATCGTCAGTCGTTACAACATCATTTTGTCTGTACTATTAATTGGTTACATCCTGTTCTTCGGGCCGACAAGCTTTATCGTTGATGGCTACGTGCAAGGCGTTGGTCGTATGGTGGATAACTTCTTCCCTATGGCACTTTACCGTGGTGATACAGGCTGGCTAAGTTGGTGGACAGTATTCTTCTGGGGTTGGTTTATCGGTTATGGCCCAATGATGGCGATCTTTATTGCTCGTATCTCTCGTGGTCGTACAATTCGCCAATTAATCATGTCTATTAGCATCGCGGCACCGCTGATTACTTGCTTCTGGTTTAGTATCGTTGGTGGCAGTGGCCTTGCGTTTGAACTTGATAACCCTGGTTTGATTTCATCTGCGTTTGAAGGCTTTAACTTGCCTGCAGCACTGCTAGCGATTACTGGTGAATTACCTTACCCAATGATCATTTCGGTTCTGTTCCTGATCTTAACGACAACATTTATCGTGACGACGGGTGACTCGATGACTTACACAATCAGTGTAGTGATGACGGGCTCAACAGAACCAAACGCAGTGATTCGCTCGTTCTGGGGGCTGATTATGGGTATTGTCGCTATTGCGCTTATCTCAATGGGCTCTGGTGGTATTTCTGCATTGCAGTCTTTCATTGTAATTACTGCCGTACCTGTGTCTTTCATTTTGCTGCCAAGCATTTGGAAAGCACCCGGCATTGCAAGCAGAATGGCGAAAGAGCAAGGCCTCGTTTAAACCGCCTCTCTAACCAATATGCGAAAAAGAGCCCTTCATTGGGCTCTTTTTAATTCTGCGCTTTATCCTACGCTATCAATGCGAATCATCACGGCGTCTGGACGCCAATACTCGAATTCGCAGTCCATTAAATGCCCATCTTGTTTGTAGTTTACCCGCCGAATTTTCAGAACGGGTTGTCCTTCAGCTAGGTTCAACGCCTTAGCGACATGAGCAGGAGCTGACGTTGGAATCACATCAAAACGAGAGTGCTTTGTCTCGTAACCATACTTCTCACGATAAATGCCCGTCAGGGACATGGTGAGGTTCTCAGACAATATACCCTCAAACAGTGCCGCTTTGAGCACGTTCTCAACAAACAATACCGCTCGCCCATCAATAAAACGTAACCGTTCAATTACATAAATTGGGGTAATTCGCTCCACCTCTAACGATTTGGCATACTCACCTGCGGCCATTTCACTTCGCACGTTGAGTAACTTAGTTTCTGCAATACGATGCTGCTCTCGAATCATCTGATGGAAGTGAGAACGAGACAACGGGTTGTAACAGATACGCTCAGGAGATACATACCAACCCCGGCGCTCTTCTCGATAAATAAGACCTTCCGTTTCCAAAGACACCAACGCATCTTTGATAGTGATTCGAGTTGTAGAAAACAGCTCACTGAGCTCTCTCTCTGACGGCAGTTTTTGTCCTTCCGACATGATGCCGGAAAGAATCTGCTGTTTTAAGCTGCTTCTAATTTTTCCTAATTGGGTACCAAATTGTCCGGTGCCTGTCGCTCTCATTCTGATCTAGTCCAACGATAATTTGACGAATAACATAAGGCGTTTACGTAACAAAAATATGACATTAATCAACAGAACACATACTGAACGTATGAAATATAAGTGCCACATAAAATCAGCAAAACTGTCAAATTACTTGCGCTAAATCGTCACATTCCATCCATAGCATACAAAGCGAACTTACTGACCTAGTCCAGAAGGATGGAGACAATGAAAACTTTGCTAAGTCGTTCAATTACCGCACCAGCGGCAATCATTGCGGTAACGCTCGCTACGCCAACAGTAGCGAAAGAAGCCGATATTGAATCTTTGGTAGCAGCAGCACAAAAAGAAGGGGCGGTTTACAGTGTGGGTATGCCTGACAGTTGGGCAAACTGGAAAGACACTTGGGCTGATTTAAAGTCAAATTACAACCTTAAGCACCAAGACACGGATATGAGCTCGGCTCAAGAAATCGCAAAATTCGAAGCTGAGAAGAAAAACGCGACCGCAGACATTGGTGACGTAGGCTTTGCCTTCGCACGTGTAGCGGTTAAAAAAGGCGTCACTCAGCCATATAAACCAACAACTTGGAATGACATCCCAGATTGGGCAAAAGACGAAGATGGTCATTGGGCACTTGCTTACACTGGCACTATTTCTTTTATCTCCAACAATAACCTCGTAAAAGACGCGCCAAAAACGTGGGATGACCTATTAAAAGGCGACTACAAAGTGACCGTAGGTGACGTAGGCGTAGCAGCACAGGCAAACAACGCGGTTCTCGCCGCAGCGTTCGCCAACGGTGGGGACGAATCCAACCTCAAGCCTGCGCTCAAATTCTTTTCTGAACTCGCGAAGCAAGGTCGTCTTTCATTTACCGATCCGAACATCGCCAACCTAGAAAAAGGCGAAGTTGAAGTGGCGATCATGTGGGACTTCAATGCATTGAACTACCGCGACAAAATTGACCGCGACCGCTTTACAGTGAGCATTCCTCAAGATGGCTCTGTGATTTCTGGTTATACAACCATAATCAATAAATACGCGAAGAACCCTAATGCAGCAAAGCTTGCTCGTGAATACATCTTCAGCGATCAAGGGCAAATCAACTTAGCAGAAGGTTATGCGCGTCCAATCCGCACCAACATCACACTGCCTCAAGCAGTGCAAGACAAGCTAATTGCTAATGACCAATACAGCAATGTTCACCCAGTGACTGACTTCTCAGCTTGGGAAAAGTCCGCACGTAAGCTGCCACGTCAATGGCAAGAAAGTGTCTTAATCCACCAGCAATAAGAGTAAGTCGTTATGAGCAATAAGGTAATCCTTGTTGTTCTAGATGGACTGAACTATCAGGTAGCCCGTGATTGCATGGGCTACCTCAATGGTCTTCTAGAACAAAGTCGTTCCCAACAAGAAACTCGCGCAACGCTTTATCCTGTGCAGTGTGAGCTGCCCTCTATGTCTCGCCCACTTTATGAGTGCATTTTAACGGGCGTTCGCCCTGTAGAAAGCGGCATCGTAAACAACAATATCGTTCGTCTATCCAAACACGATTCCATTTTCAGTTTGGCAAAAGCCCAAGGAAAAGTGACCGCTGCGGCTGCCTACCACTGGGTAAGTGAGCTTTATAATCGCGCGCCATTTGAACCTGTTCGCGATCGTTTCACGCATGATGAAACCCTGAATATCCAGCACGGCTGCTTTTACCATTGGGATCATTATCCTGATGAAGCCTTGTTCCTGGACGCAGAGTATTTACGCCGCAACTATCAACCTGATTTCTTACTGATCCATCCGATGAATATCGACGATACAGGACATAAGTTTGGCCTAGACTCTCGCCAATACCGCAATTGTGCGCGAGGTGCAGACATTATTCTTTCCAACTACATCGATCAATGGCTTGCTGATGGGTATCAAATCATTGTGACCAGCGATCATGGCATGAACAACGATCTTTCTCACGGTGGGATTTTACCTGAAGAGCGAGAAGTTCCCCTGTTTGTCATTGGTGATAAGTTTACCCATCAAGATTGTCATATTAAGCAAACTGATATTTGTGGCACCGTTTGTCAATTGCTAAACCTTGACCACACGAAGCCATACACTCAGGAATTGTTAGCACTATGAGCAGTTCAGTCCTCTCCCCAAGCTCCAGCGAATCACGTTCAAATTTGGCAAGTACTTGGTTAAAGCGCTTTAAGCCAGCCATTTGGTTGGCGCCTTTCGCACTGTTTTTCTATCTATTTCAACTCGCACCGATGATTTGGGTACTGTTAAACAGCTTTATCTACGATGGCGAGTTTGCCTTCGATAACTACATTGAAGTGCTCGACTCCGCCTTTATGATGCAGGCGTTTGGCAACAGTTTGTGGTTAGCTGTATGGTCGAGCATTTTTGGCTTAGCCATTGCGACTCTGTTGGTCTCTTCTCTGCGCAGAGTCGATTCTAAAGTCCGCGACGGTGTGATTGCGTTTACGAACATGAGCAGCAACTTTGCAGGCGTACCTCTGTCATTCGCTTTTATTATTATTTTGGGCACCAATGGGGCGATTACCCTTTTGCTCAAGCAGTATGGCTTACTCGGTGATTTCGACCTTTATGGTAAATGGGGCCTGCTGGCCATTTACATCTACTTCCAAATCCCGCTGGCGGTGTTGCTGCTCTACCCTGCGTTCGACGCGTTGAGTGATGATTGGCAAGCTGCTGCTGCGCTACTGGGAGCCAAAACATCACAGTATTGGGCGAAAATCGCGCTGCCAGTGCTCTCACCAGCCTTATTCGGTACCTTTATTATCTTAATAGCCAACGCAATTGGCGCTTATGCGAGTGTTTATGCGCTGACCTCCGGTAACTATAACGTCATCACAATTCGAATTGCGAGTCTGGTATCGGGAGACCTGTTCCTTGAACCTAATCTCGCCGCTGCAATTTCGGTGATTCTAATGGCGTTACTTGCCTTTATCACAGTGATTAACCAATGGCTCATTTCGAAAAGCTATGCAGGTAGGAAGTAGTCATGAACAACGTTAATACGCGACTCCATAAAACAGTGGTTTATTCCATTGTTGGGATCATGCTCATCCCGATTTTAGCGACCTTTGTCTATTCGCTTTCATCACGCTGGGGCGCTACAGTGCTTCCGGATGGTTTCACTTTTGATTGGTACGTTAAATTGCTGACCGACCCGCGTTTTTTGCAAGCATTTGGGCGTTCGCTGTTTATTTGTATTGCTTCGCTAACCCTCAGTGTGATTTTGGTTCTTCCAGCGATATTCGTGGTGTTTTACTACTTTCCAAGGCTCGATAAGCTCATGAACGTATTGATTTTGCTACCATTCGCTGTACCACCAGTGGTGTCCTCCGTCGGCTTGCTTCAACTTTATGCTGACAGTGAAATCTCCCTTATCGGTACTCCTTGGATTCTAGTAGGTACTTACTTCACCATCGCGTTACCGTTCATGTATCGTGCGATTTCTAATAGCTTCGAAGCAATTAACCTTAACGATTTAATGGACGCTGCACACTTGCTAGGAGCAAGCACAACCAAAGCGTTTTTGATGGTCATTTTACCTAACCTCAAAAAAGGACTGATGGCATCGCTTTTCCTTTCATTTTCATTTCTATTGGGAGAGTTTGTGTTCGCCAATATTTTAGTCGGCACACGTTATGAAACCCTGCAAATCTACTTGTATAACATGCGTCAGACGAGCGGCCACTTTACGTCTGCCTTAGTGATGACCTACTTCCTATTTATTTTTTTACTGACTTGGTTGGCAAGTCGTTTCAGCCGAGGAGTCAAACAATGAGCTACGTAACAGCGAAAAATCTGACTAAACGTTTTGGTGATAACACCGTATTTGAGGACATTCACTTTAACATCGAGCAAGGTGAATTCATTACGCTTTTGGGCCCTAGCGGTTGTGGTAAATCGACACTACTTCGCAGCCTTGCTGGGCTTAACCCTGTCGATGGAGGCGAGGTTTGGGTAAACGGAGAAGATATCACGCATCAAGTCCCGCAAGAGCGTGGTATTGGGATGGTCTTTCAATCGTATGCGCTGTTTCCCAATATGACCGTCGAAGGCAACATTGCATTTGGCTTAAAAATGAAAAAGCTTGCGAATGATGATATTCGACGTGAAGTGGCTAAAGTCATCAAACTGGTGGATCTGGCAGGTAAAGAAAAACACTATCCGCATCAACTTTCTGGCGGTCAGCGCCAGCGTGTCGCACTCGCTCGAGCATTGGTGGTGAAACCTCGCATATTATTGCTTGATGAGCCACTTTCTGCGCTTGATGCCAAAATCCGCAAACACCTTCGTCAGCAAATCCGAGACATTCAGAAAGAGATGAATCTCACCACTATCTTCGTAACTCATGACCAAGAAGAGGCGATGATTATGTCTGATCGTATCTTCCTAATGAGTAAAGGGGAAATTGTTCAAGCAGGAACACCTGAAGAAATTTATACTCATCCTGCTAACGAGTTTGTGGCCGGTTTCATGGGGCACTACAACCTTGTAGAGGCCAATAAAGCCAAGCAACTCTTCAACATTGATACCGAATGGAAAGTAGCGATTCGCCCAGAGTCTATATATGTAAAAGAGCAAGGTCGTCAATATGATAGCCACATCTCAGCGCCACAAGTAGGTACGATCACCAACCACCAGCTTCTAGGTAATGTTATTCGCTATCAAGTGAACGTTGAAGAGTGTGAGCTCACTGTTGACTTACTTAACCGCTCTTCAGAACGCTTACTAGCGAATGGCAGCCAACTAGAACTACTCTTTAACCTAAACGAAATTCAACCAGTGAGAGCCTAAACATGTCCAAACCTTTGTATGTTTTTGATATGGATGAAACCCTAATAAACGCTGACTGCGCAATGATTTGGAACGAGTTTATGGTTGAGAAAGGCATCGCGACTGATCCTTTATTTATTATGGAAGATCAGCGTCTAATGGCCTTGTACTCTGAAGGCAAAATGGACATGGAAGATTACCTAGCGTTCTCCATGAAGCCACTAGAAAACATGCCGATTGAAGAAGTAAACGCCTTGGTTGAAGAATGTGTTGAAAGCCATATTTTGCCTAAACAGTTCCCTCAAGCCAAAACCCTGATTGAGCAACTGTCTCGTGATGGTATAGATATGGTTATCATCTCTGCCAGCGTCACTTTTTTGGTGGAAGCCGTTGGTCGCCGTCTTAATATTCCAACCGCACTCGGAATTGATTTAATCGAGAAAAACAACCGTTATACTGCTGAAATCGACGGTATCCCGAGTTATCGTGAAGGCAAAGTCACGCGATTAAAACAGTGGCTAGAAAATCAGCCTGAGCCTTATTCCGAAATCCATTTCTATACCGATTCAATCAACGATTTACCACTTTGTGAATACGCGAACTACGCTTATCTGGTAAATCCATGCCCACAACTAAAAGAACACGCCAACAGACCGAATTGGAGTGTGTTAAGTTGGGGGTGATATAGCCTCACAAGCCCGTTCTTCCTAAGTAAATACTTTTCTATTTGTTCAAAGAGCAGTTCTTTCTGCTCTTTTTTACTTCTCTTCTTCACAAATTAATCACTTGATTAAATACTGATTAATTTTTCACATGTCGCATGAGAAATCAGCGTCTTATAATTAATCAAATGTTTAATATTTTGAGAGAAGATTGTGACGGAAGCGCATCGAAGGGCGGGAAGACCCACAGATAATATCGACGCAAGGGAAAAACTGATTTTCCACGCGCGCGAACTCTTCACCATTATGGCTTATGACAAGGTCTCTACTCGCCTAGTCGCGCAGAAAGCAGGCGTGAACGTGGCGATGATTCGTTACTACTTTGGCAACAAAGAAGGCTTGTTCGAGACCATGTTGCGCGAAACACTGTCACCGATGCAAAAGCAGATGCAGACGTTGGTATCCAACAGTAACGAGCAAAACTTTCTCGATCTAATGCGCACCTACTACCGCGAAATGATCAAGGTACCACAGTTCCCACGCTTAGTTGCCCAAGTTATGAATATGCCCCCATCGGAAACCCAACGCAAACTGCTCGAAAAAGTCTTCGCAGATATCAGTAAGCCAATGCAAGGTGTGATCTTTGATAAGTTGATCGACAGTGGCGTTTTACGAAAAGACGCCGACCCTCAACTTTGTCGCGTCTCTTACATCAGCTTGATGGTATTTCCTTTTATGGCACCACCAGCACTGCTCGCCATTCATGGCATTGAACTTTCTGAAGCCTTCTTGAACCGATTATTCGAACACAACATACAACTGATGAAACATGGATTTTTAGACTCGGGCGACCAATATGAAGATAAATAAAAAGCTGCTGTTCTTTCCTGCTCTTGCGGTGGGGGTCGTCATTCTGTTTTTGGCGATTAGCCTCAAACCAGATTTGCCCGTAAAACCCGCTGGAGATCGTGCACGGTTGGTCGAGACGATTCCACTTGAGCTCAAAGCCATTGCTCCAGTAGCCATAGGGTTTGGCAAGATCGCCCCAAAAGTGGAATGGAAAGCGATAGCCGAAGTGACGGGGAAAGTGGTCTACCGCCATCCGCAGCTGGAAAAAGGACAAGTGTTGCAAGCAGGGACAGAAATCTTGCGAATCGACCCACTCGATTACGAACTGAAACTGGTTCAAGCTCAAGCCGATCTCAAATCTGCTCAAACCTCTCTGGCTAAGCTGAACCAAGAAGAAGCGAATCTCAAAAGCACACTCAAGATAGAAGCCAACCGTCTGGTTATCGCCAACAAAGAGTTAGACCGTAAACAAAACCTACGTAAAAAAGGCCTAACCTCGCAATCGGATGTAGATCAGCAAGAGCAAAGCGCGCTCTCTCAACGTAAATTAGTGCTGGATATTGAAAATCAAATTGGTTTGATGCCGGATGAGAAACGAGTCGCGGAAGCCCTAGTTAAAGTTAATGCATCAAAAGTGGATGAGGCCGAACGCTCGCTTGATAAAACCATCATCACGCTTCCTTACGATTTGCGTATTGCTGACGTAGAAATTGAGAAAAAGCAAGTGGTTAACCTCCAACAAACCATGGTGACAGGACATGGTATTGATGTCATGGAAGTGGAAGCTCAACTATCCATTCATGACATGCAAACTTTGGCGGCGAGCATCGGTGAGTTTGTCCGCGATGAATCTGGTATTCCACAACCTGATATGAATGCGATTCATGCCAACATTGAACTCAGCAGCGGTAACCTCTCTGCAAGCTGGCCTGCGAAAGTTGCACGCATCAGTGAAACGGTTGATCCAAGCCAAGCGACTGCCGGTGTGATTCTGGAAATTGAACAAGACTACCGTGCATTAAACCCAACGTCTGCGCCTCCATTGGTGAACGGCATGTTTGTGCGTGCCTTGATTGAGGGACAAGAGAACCCGAGTTGGGTCATCCCAGAGCGTGCGCTTCATGGCGATAAGATTTACCTGATGGGAGATGACAACCGTCTGCAAGTCGTCACGGTTGAAGTGTTATATCGCCGCAATAACCAAGTGGTGATCGATGGTGAACTAGAGCGAGGTCAGAAGCTGATCATCAACGATTTGCTGCCCGCAATTAACGGCATGCTATTGAAAGAGTCACCTGAACAGTCAGAAGCCACTATTGAGGAGTCTGATTCATGATCCGATTCTTCGCCAAGCATCCAACAGCAGCCAACTTGCTGATGCTAACGCTGCTGATATTGGGGATTTCTTCACTTTCCACGATTAAGCGTGAAACTTTTCCTGAGTTTGATCCGCCCTACATCCTAGCTGGTGTGGTTTACCCAGGAGCTTCCCCGCAAGAAGTCGAAGAGAGTATCTGTGTCCGAATGGAAGATGCTGTTGATGGCCTTGCTAACATTGAAGAAACGCAATGTGAAGCGATAGAAGGCTCTGCGCGTCTTATCTTAAAACTGAATGAAGAAGCCGACATTGGGCGCATGTTGGTTGATGTTCAAACCCAGATCAACTCGATAAACGACTTCCCACAAGAGATTGAATCTCCTGTGGTCCAAGAGCTCGATTGGAACGAGCCAGTTGTGGATGTCGCGATCACCGCAGATACCACATGGCCAGAGCTAAAAGCGTATGCCGAACAGCTTAAACGCACGTTAAAAATCGATTACGATGTCTCTTTGGTTGAAGTTGCTGGCTTCTCTGACCACCAATACCGAGTAGAGTTAGACACTCAAGCTATCCGACAACTTGGTTTGAGTGTTGGTGATATTGCGGACCAGATTGGTCGTCAAAACGTCAAGTTGCCAAGTGGCAATGTCGAAACGCCAGATAAGAACTTTCTGATCCGCTTTGACGAACGACGCGTGACGCCGGAAGAGCTTGAGACTATCGTCGTGGGCTCTGGTACAAATGGCTCAATCATCCGTCTAAGAGATATTGCGACGATTACCGACCGGTTTGAATTGGACGAACAGAAAGTCCTCTTCGATGGTCACCCTTCTGCCCTACTAAAAGTCAGCAAAAACAAAGAAGATGACGCACTGCGTATCAAGGAACGGGTTGCTCAATTTGTCGAAGAACAACAAGCTATCGCGCCAGACGGTGTGATGCTACAAATGACCAATGACCTTTCATCTGTGCTTTGGGATCGCCTGACCATGATGGTCAAAAACGGTTGGCAAGGTATCATTCTGGTTTTCGCCACCATGTGGTTGTTCTTTAGTTTTCGCTACTCTTTTTGGGTCGCAGCTGGTTTGCCCGTAGCCTTCTTAGGTGGGTTATTTTTGATGGCGCAACTTGGCCTGTCCATCAACATCATGTCTTTGGTCGGGTTACTCATGGCCATCGGTATCATGATGGATGATGCCATCGTTATTGCCGAATCGATTGCCGCTCACCTCGACCGAGGAGAAGAGATCGATGATGCCGTTATCAAAGGAGTGAAAAAGGTACTGCCAGGGGTAATTTCTTCCTTCCTAACTACGGTGTGTATTTTTGGTAGCTTGTTATTCCTGCAAGGTGAAATGGGTGCGGTACTTAAAGCAGTTCCTCAAGTTCTGATCCTCGTTTTGAGTTTGAGTTTGGTGGAAGCCTTCTTGATCCTACCTAACCACCTTTCTCATTCGCTACATAAACAAAAGCAAGAGCGAAAAACACCGAAGTTCAAACAAAAGCTGCTCGCTTCTTTTGAAAACTTCCGCAACACCACCTTGGTCAACGCAGTAGATAAAGTGGTCGAGTATCGCTATGCCTTTATGGGTGGCGTGGTTGCCTTGCTTCTTATCTCCGCGGCCACGTTAGTAGGTGGTTTACTCAAGTTCCAACCCTTCCCTGAATTGGATGGCGACATTGCAGAAGCGCGTATTATTCTTCCTCCGGGTTCTTCTCTGTCTCAAACGGAAGCTGTCGTCGATAAGATCGTCGCTTCCGCTCAAAAGCTAGATAAAGAATGGACAGAGAAAGTGGAAGACGGCAATCCATTGGTTCTACACATTACCAGTCAATTCAACGCTAACGCCGACGCGAATGAATCTGGCCCTCACATTGCCACGGTACGTCTGGATTTGCTGGGCGCCGAGAGTCGTAACACACTCATCGATGAATTTATCGACGCATGGCGTGAAGACATTGGTGAACTTGCCGATCCTATCTCGCTGGTATTTAAACAACCGACCATGGGGCCGGGTGGACGAGCGATTGAAATTCGAGCGAAGCATGATGAACTGGATGCGCTCAAAGCCGCCTCTATCGACATTCAACAATACTTAAATGAGTTTGACGGTGTCCATGGCGTGTTGGATGACATGCGTATGGGTAAAGAAGAAGTCTTGGTAAAACTGCGTCCGGGCGCAGAAGCTTACGGGATTAACGGCCAACTCATCGCCAATCAATTGCGTGCAGCTTTCTTTGGCCAAACCGCAGACGAGATCCAAGTTGGGGTAGAAAACATTTCAATCGAAGTTCGCCTCGATAAAGCACAAGCCGGTGACTTACAGCAATTGGCAAACTTTCCGATTATCTTGTCCGATGGCAGTCAAATCCCCCTCGCAACCATTGCGACTTTGGATTTCCAACGTAATTACGTAAGAATCCAGCGCATTGATGGCTTGAGGACTGTGAGCGTATTCGGCGATATCAACAATACGAAAGCCAACTCAACCGCCATTATTCGTCAGTTCCAACAGGATGAGGCGCCAAAGCTTATGCAAAAGTATCCTGGTCTTCGCTTTGATTTTGAAGGCGAAGCCAAAGATACCGCTGAAACTGGCGCATCAATGGGTAAAGGCTTCTTGCTTGGTTTATTTGGCGTGTTTGCGATTCTGAGTTACCAATTCCGCAGTTATTTGGAACCATTCGTCGTCATGCTTGCGATTCCACTCGCCTTTATTGGCGTGGTATGGGGACACATCCTACTCGGTCACTCATTAAGTATGCCGAGTATGATGGGCTTTGTCTCACTAGCGGGGATTGTGGTGAATGACTCGATTCTGTTAGTTCAGTACATACGCCATCATGTCGATGAAGGGGATAATGTGCACGACTCAGTAGTCAAAGCCAGTCGGGAACGCTTTAGAGCAGTATTCCTGACATCAATGACCACTGCAGCAGGTTTGCTTCCGTTACTGACTGAAACCAGTTTGCAAGCACAGGTTATCCAACCACTGGTTATCTCTATCGTGTTTGGTATTTTCGCATCCACTCTGCTGGTGTTGTTTATGATCCCTGCTGCGTATGCCATTTTAGCTGACTTCGGCCTAGTCCATAAGCACGAAGAAATCTAAAACGACTGATAAGTAAACTTATCAAAATGCACAAGAGCGGCTTAGGTCGCTTTTTGTTCAATACCAATGCGTTAAAAAACACACAATCACTTAACAAACAGAGGGTTATTGTGTCTCATTAAGTGTGAATATGAACAGTTAAGGATTAAGTATGTTGAGTTTTATATAACCAAATCAAATAACCAACACAAGATTTATAATATGTCTTATTGTCAAAAACGGAATTTCACAGAGTAAAAATACACGCAGGCAACACATTCACAATTTAAACTCACGATAATGAAAACATTGATTGAAGAATTAACATTTTAACAATCATTACAACAATGTTAACTTTAGCCTCGTTGGTCGTGCTGGTGGTAAGCCTCTCACCAAGCCTATTGTCAGTTTTATATGGACGTTCGACCACCTCCAAAATGAATAGACACCCAATTTGGTGCCCTTTTTTCGCCCGTGAAAGCATTTTTCGCGGGCTTTTTTCTTTAAGTTAAGTATGAACGCTCTGGATCAACTTTTTTTTGTCAACCTTTCGGATTTGGAGGTAGTATGTGAATCAATAAGCGGAGACAGTGCTAGCAACTCTAAAACATTTTTTTCAAAGATTTCATCCGCGTGTCTTACCCAATCTAAAAACTTTTTTTGAGCAAACATAGGCTCGATTTCATATAAAAATTCAATACTAAAGTAAAACTCATTTTTGATAGGCAAATTGTACACTCTTCGATAGTCTTTTTTATACTCCAAATTTCCTTCTACATATTTTGAAAATGTATTTTCACCAATCTTGATATCTTGGCATTTGATTGGAGGGTAACCACGAAGAAACTCTCCTACAAGGAACTCTTCTTTCGCTCTCTTTTTTTCTTCGTTTATCGGGTCCATTCCCCAACGATGATTTGCGTACGCAATGGCATCATTCATCAACTCTGTATGATCACCTTTTCGAGAGCCGTCAGGTGACTCTACAGCATGATAAAAATCCACGTACTCTTTCTCTATAAATGAAGATAGTTCATTAACACTAGTAATATATTTATCTGAAGATTTAATCCTTAACCGAATATATAAACCACCTTGTTTATTGATTGGTAATAGTGGATTTATTATTTTATTTTGAAAAGAGAAATAAATCGTGGCCAATTTTATAAACTTTTCATGCCGCTCTACTTTTGAATCAATATTGAACCGTTGTAATTCAATAAAATCTTGGTATACATGTCCTTCATATATGTTGTTCGGACACTCAAATGACAGCACTAAGTCATCTATCTGGAATACATTATGTAACAAGTGTGCAAAATCTGGTTTCCCTCTAAAACCATCTTTACACATTTTAATAAAACTCATATGTCTATCTCTTATTCTTCAAATATGCATCAATACCTTTAAACGAGAGCCTGCAATATGAGTTCTAATTCAAGTAAAGGTAAGCCACATACTAAGGTATTATGAAGGTCAAAAAGGAGATCGGATCTTTTCTAAATTTTAAATATCTAACATCACCTCCACTTTACTGAAATCTACACTTTTAAAAGTTACATCCGCTCCATCCAGCAATAGCTCATCAAACACGCCAACTATTGATAATGAGCTTGAGGATCTGATCCCTACCCATGAAATGAGAAACAAAAAAGCCAGCCTTAAAAGGCTGGCAAGTAGAGCAACAAGGTCAGTGCTTACTGCTAACTAACACCGAACTCGTATTGGATTCATTTTCGTCTGTTAGTCTCTTTTATCGGCGTTTATGACTTGCTTGCTTTCTCTTTGTGGCACGTTACCTTTACTAACTGTTCTTGCTCATCTTTAATGTTTTTCACGATACGCTCATCACGTGCGTGAATGGCATCCATGTTCATTTGCTGAATATCTGCTATAGCTTCATGTTTCATCTCAGAAAAGTCCTGACGTAAATCTGAGCTCCACTCCTCTTTGTCTAAAGTGTTAGCAGCAGCGATCGGTGATGACATTACAGCAATAAGACTTAGAGTAGATAGAAATACGCTTTTCATAATAAGCTCCTTGAGGATTAGCAGTTAATTTTAATTACAACTTATATATTGCACATACGATGCCAACTTTTATTTTGTTATTTTTCAACAACTTAAACAAACCCTCATGTTCAACGTTATCTTCGTCTGGTAAATTTCGCTAACCAAGTGTCAAATTAACCATACGAATTTAAAACATTAGAAACATACACATTAGAAATACTTTGTCAGGCAGTTTTCTCATCAGATAACTACGTAACTGCCCACTAAAAAATCACTTTGAATCAAAATGCGGAAACAAAAAAGCAGCCCGAAGGCTGCTCCTAATCGTTAACATCAAGCTTGTTAACTCGATACGCTTGCTTCAACGCTCGACGTCACTGGCGACTTTCTGAAACGATTAATCAAACGATGGATAAACCTCTTAATCGATCTGAAAATATTTTTCATATCTTCAAGCATTAAATACAAACAAGGCACCAACACTAAAGTCAGAACCGTTGCGTACAACACCGCAAAGCCCAAAGCGACAGCCATCGGTATGACAAAACGCGCCTGCAAACTCGTTTCAAACATTATCGGCAATACACCCGCAAACGTCGTTATTGAGGTGAGCGTGATAGCTCGAAAACGAGCACAACCCGCCTCAACAACCGCTTGTTTGATGTTCATACCCTTTTCTCTCACTTGGTTTACGTAATCTGTCATAACCAGAGAGTCGTTGATAACCACGCCAGCAGCGGCGATCAAACCAAATGTCGACATCATACTGATGTCTAAACCTAGCCAGAAATGGCCCCAAATCGCCCCCGTCAGACTAAACGGAATGACGGACATTACAATCAAAGGTTGGGTATAACTTTTTAACGGTACAGCTAACAAGATGTAGACGATGATCATGCCTGCAATAAAGAACAAAATCTGTTCATTACGCTGCGCAGCCTGCTCTTCAATATCACCACCCAATTCTGTTTTCACACTCGAGAACGCTTGCTTCATATCCGGTAAGATATTGTCGTCAATGACCTTCACGATTTCTTGAGGTTCAACCAATTCTTCGTCTATCGAACCATAGACATAAACGGTTTGATACCCGCCTTCACGTCGAATGCTACTCACGCCCGGCTGCTCGTTGATCTTCACCACATCACCTAGCATGACCTTCTTACCTGCTGGTGTGGTAATCACAGCGTAACGCAATGATGAGAATGCTTCACGCGTCAATTGCGGGTAACGCACCATAACTTTAATTTCTTCACCATCACGAATAATGCGCTGTGCTTCGCCACCATAAAAGCTGCCACCAACTTGCTCTGCGATCATGGTAAGATCCAGACCGAGATCGTACGCTACAGGCGCAAGAGACAGGAGTACTTCTTTGCTTCCAGAATCAATAGAAGATGAAATATCATATAACCCTTCTTCCTGCTGTAAACGCTCTATCAAGTAACGCCCAGCCTCGTTGAGCTCATTGATGTTAGAACCAAACAACAAGTAGCCAAACTCATCCCTGTCACCACCACCCGCACTCTGCTCGCGGATTTTGATGCTCTTCATACCTGGAATAACAGGCATAGCTTCACGCCAACGTCGAGCCAGTTCAAATGTATTGAACGGGCGTAACTCTTCATCAACCAGAGGTACTAATACACGACCTTCGGTGCGGCTTCTGTTGTACGACAGCACATCACGAATCATTCCTTGACCATGTTCTGCAATGGTCTCAGATTCGATCTTTTGCATGACACGTTCAATAGTCTTGAGTGCACTGATTGTCTGCTCACTTGAAACGGTATCATTCATTTCAATAGTGATCGCAGGATAGTCAGTCGGCACTTTAGGGTTAGGGATCACCCGAACATAATTCGCGTTGATCAAAGCCGCGCTGATCAGCAGTAAACCACAGAACACCGCAAACACTGTCCAGCGCCAATGGGTGCATGTTGTTACAAAGTTACGATATGGACCATTTACAAAACCAAAAAAACGTTGGTTAAATCGGTCACGCCAGCCACCTGGTTTAACTGGCTTAAAATGGGTATGCGCCAAGTGCGCTGGTAGGATCAACTTTGATTCAATCAAACTGAAGATCAAACAAAGAATCACGACCCCCGCGATACCATAAAAGAAGGCACTATCAATACCGCTAGACAACAAGAAAGGGGCAAACACCGCAATTGTGGTTAACACACCGAAAGTGGCTGGTGTGGCAACACGTTTTACACCACGAACCACGTTTTCGACGCCACCGCCTTTTTCTTCAATTTCGCTGTAAGCGCTCTCTCCCATCACGATGGCGTCATCAACTACAATACCGAGCACCATGATGAAAGCGAACAGCGAGACGATGTTCACTGTAATACCCAAAGCTGGCATCATCATCACCGCACCAAGGAAACACACTGGTAAGCCGATCATTACCCACATAGCCAAGCGGAAACGTAGGAAAATGGTCAGCATAATCGCGACTAATGCAGCGCCTTGCAGCAAGTTTTTCAACATCATGTCGAGACGCCCATTTAAATAATAAGTCGTATCAACCAAGACTTTGAGCTTAACATCCTGCGGCAATGTCTTGTTTTTTGCTTCAATATAATTACGAACGGACTGTGCAACAGGGATAATGTTCTGATCACGAGTTGCTTCAACAGACATGTAGATCGCATTTTGACCTGAGTATTCAAAGTAGCGCTCTTCTTCCGTAAAGCCATCTTTTATTGTGGCAATATCTTGCAACAGAACCTTTGCACCATTTGCGCCAAGCTTTACAGGAATATTTCTAAACTCATCACCACGGTAGTATTGGTTTTCAATCCTTACTGCAATCATCCCTGAGTTTGTTTTTACTTCGCCCGCAGAAAAGTTGGCTGAGTAACGGCTGATCGCGCTGCTGATATCGCTCAACGTCAGGTCGTATTTACGAAGAACAAGTGGGTCAACTTCAATCGCTATTTCTTCTTCTGGCGCACTCAGATACACCAGCATGACGTTTTCTAACTGAAGTAATTCATCTTCGATTTGCTTAGCAATCGGTTTAAGCTCCTCGAGCGGTCGGTCCCCGACTAATCCCATTTCGATTACATCTTGGCGCCATTCAACTTGGTAAACATTGATTGGTTCCATACCCGCTGGTAAGTTAGACAAGGTATCAATACGTTGATTTACATCATCTAAGACACGCTTGATATCGGCATTAACGTCTACCTCGATAGAAACATACGCGCTACCTCTAGAGGCCGTTGAGACTGCTTTTTTAATCCCGGTGACGTCTTTAATCGATTCCTCGACCTTAACGAGAATACTCTCTTCTATCTCTTGAGGAGAAGCGCCAGGATAAGCCGCACGAACATCAATGTAGTTCACCTCAATATTCGGAAACATCTGCCTTTGAATAAAGAGAAAACTCACCACACCCATGATAATGATGAACACCATCAAAAGGTTGGCAGCGACGGGGTTATTCGCAAAATAGGCAATTAAGCCCTTTTGTTTAGTATCTTCCATGACAAACTCCTACTTACTGTACGACGGTTTCGGAGTCGTCACTCTTTTTTGCGATTTGTACCGCCATGCCTTTTTGAGGGTACTCTGGTAAGGTCAGTACCAACTTATCACTTTGCTCTAAGCCTTCGCCCACCAGCAAAAACTCACCTTCTGCTCTCAAAACCGTGACAGTTCTGGGTTGAAGTTGATTATCGCCATTCACCACCCACACGGTACGGTTTTTAACTAATTCCTGTGGCAAGCGGTAGATGTGCTTAAGTTCCTTACCAGTGAAGCTCACTTCAACGTAGGAGCCGAATTTAATTGGAGGCTGCTGGTTATCGACACCGTATGGGTCCGCGATTTGAATGACCATGTTAATCATTCGGGTAGCGCTATCAATCATGCCTAGATCACGAACTACTCGACCTTCTCTAGTGGTAGAAAACACACCTTGCTGCGTCACTGTCGCAGTGAGTTCACCAATGGATTCGGGTAAAAATGCACTATCAAAACCGGCAATGGGTACGTGCACCTCTGCCACTTCGATGTTGTTTAACGTGGCAACTCGAGAACCAGATGTAACAAATTGACCAACACCAATATCACGCTCAACAACCAGCGCATCGTAAGGTGCAACTACTTTGCAATTTTCTAACTCTCTTTTTGCTCGTTTGAGTGCCGCTTGAGCCGACTTCACTTGCGCTTGTGCGCTCAAAACGTGAGGCTTGCGTAAATACAGATCCGTCACTTGCTTATCGCTCAGTCTCTTTGCCTGACGTTTTGCCACTTCGGCTTTCGCTTGTTCCTCAATCAAGTTTGCGCGTGCACTAGCTAAATCGGCTTCAGCTTGTAAAACCGACGCTTCATAGTTGTCACTTTCAATTGTGAAAAGAACCTCTCCTCGTTTTACGATGCCACCCGTCACAAAATTCGGGTGCCAACTTTTAACTTCACCACTAACTTGCGCGGAAAGGTGTGTTTTTTCAAAAGGGACTAATTCACCGTGACTGGTAATCACCACTTTGTGATCGGTAGGAAAAAGAGAAGAAGCCTGAACAGTAGGTTCTGTAATTGCATCTTTGGTTGACTCTTTTTCCGGCGCAGTTGCGGCAATTGCAGCATATCCTGCATAAGAGCCTCCAACGACGACGAAGGGTAAAAGCCAACGTAATATGGGTTTTGCTAACATCGAAAATCCTTTTTTATTGTTGTTTTCAACACCACACTTTTATTCAGTCCATTGCTCCCGGTAAGCATGGTGGTGAGAGAATTGAATTTGAATAAACATCAAAGCGGCACTTGCCTAGTCTTTTAAGCAGCGAACTAGATAGTTATTGCCAATTCAAAGTTAATAAAATTAACAAAAAATTAACCAACTGCGCAAGTTGCTCTGACTTAACTTTTATTCTAAACAGCAAATGACATGCCAAGCATTTATTTATTAGAAATCATATGGTTATATAAAAAGCATTATTTTATCCAGTGTGCTATTGGTCATAATCACCAGATATTAGTGATTATGACCAATACGGCCATAATGATAATTAAAATAAATGATTATCTGCGCTCTAAAAGTTGAACTTAGTGCAGGCTCTATGGCAATTCATTGATTAATCGCTCGTTATCAAACGGTTCTGGGTGCATGTGGCGTCAGCTTAAGTCTATAATTTGGAGTAGGTAACACTCTGTAAGACAAGGAAATGTGCTTTGTTACAAACGCTCGCCAAGTTGCTCTTCCCCTCGCTGCTCACTATTTTATCGGCATGCTCATCCGTATCGTTGAATGACGCCAGTGAAAAGTCCACCAGCTTTCAGCTCGGTTATCAAAAGGATTCTGTTCTTGCGCAGTACTTTGAAGCTTACGGGAGAGACCCTAAGTCCATAACTGGCTTTGCACCGTTAAATCAGGGACACGATGCCCTTCTTGCTCGAACCTCTTTGATCGAGTCCGCCCAGAAAAGCCTTGATCTTCAATACTATATTTACCGTGGTGACGAAACGAGTCAGCTAATAACGTGGCGCTTGTATGAAGCGGCAAAGCGTGGTGTTCGAGTAAGGCTGTTGCTTGACGATATGCAAAAGCGAAACGACGATGTGATGGCTGCCCTCAATGCACATCCTAATATAGAAATCCGCTTATTTAACCCGCATCAGTATCGCGACTCCCGTTGGTTCGCTCTTGCTAGCGATTTTGAACGTCTTAATCGTCGTATGCACAATAAGTCTCTGATTGCAGACAGTGTTTCCGCCATTGTCGGAGGTAGAAATATCGGCAATGAATACTTCTCTTTTGAATCGCAAGTTGAGTTTGGTGATTTTGATCTTCTGCTCTATGGTGAGGCGGTACAACAAACTGCCGATCAGTTCGACCTCTACTGGAATAGCGCCTATTCGATACCAATGGAATGGATTACACCGAATTCACAGCAAATTACCGACCAAGCGATTCAAAAGCAGGTCAATAAACTCCGGTTAGAGGAAAAGTTTTCAACCGGCCGCTATGACTTCACTCAACTGGATATGTACCAAGATCTAAAACAAGGCAAACTCAAGCTCTACTGGGGAGAAGCGAAAGTATGGTTTGATCTGCCCGATAAAGTCGCGACCCGAGAGAGCCAACTTATTGATAATTTAACGGAGCTGGTTAAAAGTGTTGAGGATTCATTTGTGCTCATCTCTCCCTATTTCGTTCCAACTGAAGTAGGTACTCAAGCATTAAGTAACGCGGCCAAGCGAGGCGTTGATATCACGATTGTGACCAATAGCCTCGCGTCTAACGATGTGTTTGCCGTGCATGGTTGGTACGCAAAATATCGAAAAGATCTACTCGAAGCTGGAATCAAGCTTTGGGAAGTAAAAGCGAGCGCAAAACTCAAAAGTAAGTGGAGCCTCACGGGGAGTAGCAGAGCAAGTTTACACGCTAAAGCAATGACGATTGATAACAAAACACTTTTCGTTGGTTCGATGAACTGGGACCCACGTTCGGCCGCTTTGAATACCGAAATGGCCGTTGTTATCGAACAGCCAGAATATGTGCAAATGTTTCTAGAACAACTGCCGAATCAACTGTCGAGTAACGCCTATGCCTTAACTCTGCGCGACGGGGACATTGTCTGGACCGACGTAAAAACAGGCGAAGAATACGACTCCGAACCAGAAGCAGGAGTATGGCGAAAAATGGGCGCTTGGTTCTCCGGAATATTACCGATTGAAGATCAGCTATAACAGCTGCCAATACTGCAAACCTCCCCAGTCAAGCAAAACAAAATGGACGCTAGTTTTGGGCAGGGGACACAACCAACATAAGGAAGTTCAATGCCAGCGCAATGGAATGAATACTATCAGAAAATTTTAAGCCAACCTCACCGCCCAAACGTGGAAAATGCCGTAAACCAACTTAAGATAGAAGGCAAAGTCGCTCTTGATATTGGCTGCGGAATAGGTCGAGACAGCCACTTTCTACTCGAACAGGGATTTAAGGTTCACGCATGTGATAGCAATGAAGATGCAGTAAAAACTTGTTTAACACGCTTTGAAGGTAATAAACGATTTTCGGTTTCGCAGTGCTGTTTTACTGAATTTAATTACCCTCAGTGCAGCTTGGTTATCGCAAATGCCAGTTTGTTCTTTTGCCCTGATACAGGCTTCAAACAAGTCTGGACAAAAATAGACAGCGCATTACAACCGGGCGGTATCTTCTGCGGCGATTTCTTGGGAGTGAAAGACTCCTGGGTTACCTCCGAAATGCACCCAAACATTACCGCATTAACAAAAAAGGAAGTGGAAAGCTTATTCGAAGGTTACGACCTCATTTCATTGCATGAAAGAGATGAAGACGGGACCACTGTAGTAGGAAGCCAAAAACATTGGCACATGTTTAGTGTGACCGCTCGAAAGCGCTAAAAATGGTCTCTCAGTAAAGAAAGCAGCACTTCAAATCAGTGCTGCTATCAGAGATTAATTGACGGGATACACCACTTCAAAACGCTCTAAAACCAGCGTACGTTTCTCATGCCAATCGATGTTCAACTCATCGCATTCAGCTTTAAAAAATGCAGTATGAGCATCACGCCACCAGTTTAAGGTTCTATCACCTTCGCCTTCTGCGTAGGCAAACTCTGCGGTTACATTCTCATATTTGCATGTACTTACGTCAGTAATTCGTATCACGCAAACCGGGTCCCCATCCCAATTCGTCACTACTTGTAAATGACCGACTTGGGGCATGGTTTCACCATGTTCTCGATACCAAAGCTCCAAACTGCACGATGCAGTTTTCTGTCCAATACGAACCAAGTCTGCGCATACATTCGCGTTGTATTCATCGGCACAATAATAGTCAGCACTGACTGATGGTACAGCTTCCCTTTGTTCTGGTGATAATAATTCTAGGAATTGTTCTAAGTAATCCTTAGCTCGCGCGTCCATGCTCACTCCATTAATCATAAATTCGCAAGGAGGATAAAAGATATCACAACAAATAACCACCAGGAACAAACTGAAAAACAACAAGAATATGACTTCTACGAAGACGACTGTTATTTCTTTTGTAATAACTTTGCTAAACGTTTGTGCTATTTGCTATTGTTGCATGGTCTATCTGTACTCTTCTCGTGAAAGGACGTTATATGCGCTTATTTATTGGTATTTTTTTCTCGCTGATACTTGCCTTGCCAACAATGGCATCGGAGGAAAAGTATTCAGAATCGGATCTGTTAGATAGACCATTAATGGAACGCTATATTTTAGATGAACTAAAAGCGCTGCGTCAGGACTATCAAAGCCTAGAAAAGCGAATGATCACAGAGATCACCGATCGCGAGCTAACGGTCGCAGATAAATCGTTGAACTATGCCAACGTGACCGTTACATACTTCTTCTACATCATTGCTGGTGTCGCATCTCTGATTGCCTTTGTCGGATGGCAATCTCTGCGTGAGTTTAAACACAACACCAAAGAGATGGCTGATAAACGATTGGAGAAGATCGCCCAAGAATACGAGAAAAAGTTTGTCGCCCTTGAGCGAGATTTAAAACGCAAAACTCGCATTATCAGTGAAAACAACAAAGAAATTGAGAAAATCAACGAGATCCATAACTTATGGCTACGTGCACAAAGCTCTCAAACTCCAGAGCAACGTATCGAAATCTATGATGAAATCTTGTTAATTCGTCCAGGTGATTTAGAAGCGTTGACGTACAAAGCCGACGCAGCGATGGAAATCAACGAATACCATTGGGCACTTAGCATTTGTAACCGCGTACTTGAAGTCGATTACACCAACGGCCCTGCACTGTATCAACGCGCGTGTGCATACTCTCGCCTTGGTATCGAAGAGCAAGCTATTGAAGACTTGGAACGCGCAATTGAATACAGCCCATCCATTCGTGATTTACTTGCCGAAGAACGAGACCTCGAATTGCTGCACGGTAATGAGCGTTTTGAAAAGCTCTTACATCTAGCAAGCGAATAATGGAATAAACAGCATGAGCAGCCACTTTAATCTAGAAGACGCTAGCCAAGTATTGGTTGGCGCTTTTGCCCTAGCAGTCCCGATCTCATTTTCGGAGGAAGCGTGGCGATTGGGTGAGAGCCTACCAATGGCAAACTTGCTCATGCTGTTAAGTCTTTCTGTCATTTTCCTCAGTTTTTTCGCGTATCAAAGCGTGTTTCAAAGCCACATCAAGAATCGCGTATCCATCTTTATTTTTCGTGTGGTTATCGCGTACCTCATTGCGGCCGTTGTGGTAGCGTTAGTTCTTTTCTGTCTTGATAAACTGCCACTCATGAATGAGCCTTTGGTTGCGATAAAACGCGTTATCGTCATCACAATGCCTGCTTCGATGGGCGCGATCGTAGTCGACAGTTTCGACAAAGAATAGAGATAATCGCTACTCTTCTTCTAACGTTAAGTTCGACCCCGAGTGGTCTTTCCCTAATACATCTTCTGGGTTTCGCAGTGCGCAGGTTTCTAACGACAAGCACCCGCAGCCAATGCATCCGCCTAAATCGTTTTGCAACGCTTTAAGTTTTTGAATCTTTTGTTCTAACTGTTCATGCCAATGGCTTGCCATTTCTTCCCATTGCGCTTTGTTAGGGGCTTGGTGTTTCGGCAGTTCATCTAACGCATGTTTAATTTCTTCTAACGACAACCCAACTTGCTGCGCTGCTTTGATCACCGCAACACGGCGCAACACACTGCGATGGTAGCGACGCTGATTACCTTGATTTCTCCAACTCGAAATCAGTCCTTTTTGCTCGTAAAAATGTAGGGCAGATACTTTCACTCCAGAACGTTTTGCCACTTCTCCTACGCTGATTTCCATCCTTGACTCCCTGTGTATCAATTTTGTTAAAAAAATGCTTTACCTCAAGCTTACTTGAGGTTTTAAAGTTGCACCATCTTAATTAACGCTAAACCCCGGCGATCTCAAGATAATGTGTTCAGCGCGAACGACTTGGTTGTTAAACACAAGACAGTTGGACATCAAGCTTTTGAAACTCATCGGGAGTTAGAGGCAAACATAATGAAAAATAAAACTCAGCCGTACTTAGCTGGCCGCTTCTTCGACAGCATTTCCTCTGGCTTATTCATGATGGCGCTGCCATGGGTCATGCTTTCCGAACCTAACATGGGTACATTCGTCGCTTTAGTTTCTCTGAGCTGCACCGCGATTTCTTTTCTGGCTACGCCTTTCTTTTCCACTTTAATTGACCGACATTCACGCAAAGTACTACTCGTGCTCAATCAATGGATTCAATCGGGTATGGCTTTGGTGGTGTTCATTGCTTATTGGTTAGGGTTTGAGTCACACTGGTTGCTGGCTTTTGCGCAATTGGTGTATTGGGTTTCGAGTAATTTTGCATGGACGACCAACAACGCCTTCACCCAAGAAAATTATCAGCACCATGAGTATGCGAAAATTTCGGGTCAGCAAGAAATTGTAATGCAATCCACAACCCTCGGAGCTGGCGCGTTGGGTATTGTTTTGCTTGAAATGTGGGGTATGAAAGAGTTTGCTTTGTTTGCGGCCAGCGCCTCTGCGTTAGCAGCGATGTTCTATATTCTGACGCCTTATACCCAACAATTAAGGGCGTCAAAATCCGTTGCTTTCATCGCGCAACTCAAAGAGAGCAAACAAATATTCCGTCTCGAACCCCGATTTTATGGCTTTATTCTGCTCTCTTGCCTCTCTTATCCTGCATTGACGTATTTGAGCAAACTGGTGCCGATTTGGTTTTCTGAACAAGGCATCTCTGGCGATTGGTTTGCAGGGTTCAACATCAGTTTTGGCCTCGGCTCGTTGCTAACCGGCTTTATTGTCACCAAAGTGCTAAGCCGTGCCTCCCATAGCCACATTATGTTCGCTTCGATGGTTATGGTATCTTTTGCGCTTATCGGGATGAGTTTTGCGATGAGCCCGCTGACCATCTTATTGTTTACGGCGCTGTTTGGCGTATTTAACGCGCTAAATCGCATTGCGAGAGTCAACTGGATGCATCACACCGTAGCGGTTCATCAACGAGGTCGCGTCGATGGCGGCATCAGCATGTTTGCCACCACCATTCAATCTCTCAGTTACGTCCTGATTGCAATGTTGAGTCATTACGAACTAACACAATACGGTTTTGCAATCGCAGCTGCTGTCATGGTGTTAGCAGTGATTTTGATGGGATTACTCAGTCGAGACGTCGAGCCGTTTAACGACCTGCCCCTTCATGCAGCAGCAAAGTGAAGCATAGAAATTGAGAAGTTGAGAAATTGAAAAAGCGAGATAGGAAGGCAACCAACATCGTCTTCCTATTTTTTACGCCAGCACTTTTACCTCTATCGCTTATCAGCAAGGTTGGGTATTCTGAGGTGACCAACATGAGCAGAAGGAATTCGCAGTGAATTTAAGGCAATTAGAAGTCTTTTACGCCATTATGCAAGCAGGAACGGTGTCTGGTGCGGCTCGCTTACTACACGTTTCCCAGCCCAATGTAACTCGAGTTCTCGCCCATACAGAACAACAACTGAGCTTCGCTTTATTTGAGCGTGTAAAGGGGCGTCTCGTTCCCACTCAAGAAGCCAAAGCCTTATTGCCAGAGGCTGAAAAAGTCTATCAACAACTCGGACAATTTCGCTCTCTGACCAACAAAGTCAAACAGGGAACTCAACATTTACGAGTCGGTGCCCCGCCTGTTTTGGCCGCACACTTGTTAGCGCCGACTGTCGCGTTGCTGTCGAAAGAGCACGGCATCTCCTTTGAGCTCTTAACGGCCAATCGCGATGAGCTGTGCTCAGGTTTACTGAAACATGAATTGGATGTCGCCATTGCGTTCGGTGAAGAAACGCCACCAGCGATCATGGGACACATGTTATTAAAAGAAAACTTGGCGCTAATTGCCCCTAAAAGCGCAGCGATACCCACAGAAAAAACCGTCACTTTAGAAGAACTCATCAGTCACGATTTACTCATTATCGGTTTAGATAGCCGAGACCCTTTGGGTCTATTGCTGCATCAAACCTTATCAGCGCGTGACGAGCATTATCAACATGCCATCACCGTCCGCAGCTACTCCGCGGCGGCTGAACTGGTGAAAAACGAAGCAGGATTCGCAATTGTAGACCCTTGGACTGCAAAACAATATCGCCAAGATAATGCCGTTTCCGTGCATGCTTTGGAGCCAAATATGTCCTTCTCCGTCTCTATTTTATTCGCAGAGCACACACCTCAATCCATTGCGACAAAGCAATTTATCACCGCCCTAAAACAACAGATGGGTTAAAGGTATAACCTGAAGTTATACCTGCCTAACAAATAAGCATTCGGTTTCCTAAATCAGTCTGGCTACATTAATGAGCAATAACGATGACGAAGGGAACCATCATGCAAATTGCTCAACCTTACCTACTCTTTCTTGGCGATGTAACCGATCCACTCGCAGCAAAAACCGCGCGTGGCATATACCAATGGCGACCTGAGATTTGTCTTGGCCAAATCCGCCTGACGCCAGAAACCGTATCGCTTGGTTTAACCGACATGACACTACAACAAGCGCAGCAGCAAGGAGCAAAAACGCTGGTGCTCGGCACGGCAAATCCAGGAGGCGTCATTCCCGAAGCTTGGCAAGCAACCTTACTTGAAGCGGCAGAGATGGGATTTGAAATTGCATCGGGCATGCACCAACGTTTGGCGGAACTTTCTCCTCTTGCCGATCTAGAACAACGCGGATTAACCAAACTGTATGATGTTCGCCATTATGATGCCCCGCTCAAGGTCGGCAATGGCAAAGCTCGCGCAGGCAAGCGAGTACTTACTGTAGGAACAGATTGCTCCGTTGGCAAAATGTACTCTGCCCTCGCCATTGAGCACACATTAAAGCGTAAAAACTGTCGCGCAGAGTTCAAAGCAACGGGTCAAACTGGAATTCTCATCGCAGGCAGTGGCATTTCAATTGATGCCGTAGTTGCCGATTTTATCTCCGGCGCAGTAGAAACGATCAGCCCTGAGTTCACCGATCACGATTGGGACATCATCGAAGGGCAAGGTTCGTTATTTAACCCTTCGTTTGCTGGCGTAAGTTTGGGCTTACTTCACGGCGCACAAGCTGACGCTCTGATACTGTGCCATGAGATTGGTCGCCCGCACATCCGCAACTTACCACATGCGAGCTTGCCAACCATTGAACAAACGATAGAAGCGAATCTGGCCGCTGCTCGCCTAACAAATCCAAACGCTCAATTAGTGGGTATTTGCTTAAACACTTCGGCGCTCAGCGAAGAAGATGCTGCCCAGTTATGCCAGGATTGGAGCGACAAATACCAAGTGCCCGTCACCGACCCTGTACGTTTTGGCGTTGATGCGGTTGCAGATAGGCTCCTTACGATTTAAGAAACATTTACGGTTTAGAAAATAACTGCGGTTTAGGGAAAACTAGTGAGATGAAAATTCATGTAGAACCTGTCACGATTGCCATGGCGACACCATTTCGCATCTCTCGCGGCAGTCGGACAGAGTGCCACGTAGTCCGAGTGACAATTGAACATCGAGGCATGACCGCCCAAGGTGAATGCACGCCATACCCTCGTTATGGTGAATCGGTTGAATCGGTGATTAAGGCGATTTCTCACGCCGCACATGAACTGCAAAGTTTGTATGCCAAAGGCGAAGCTGATGTCATGGTTCTCAAAAGCCAGCTTCAATCGTTATTGCCCACGGGGGCGGCAAGAAATGCATTGGATTGCGCCCTTTGGCATCTTCACGCGCTTTTGAGCCACAAGCAACAGGTTCACGACCTCTTTACGTTACCAGAGGCGATTGTGACGGCGATGACGGTTTCTATCGACACGCCGCAAGCGATGGCAAAACAGGCGCAGGATTACCTTAGCCAAGGCGCAAAACTGCTTAAGGTAAAACTGGATGGTGAACACGTGCTTGATCGCGTTGCCGCAGTACGCGATGCTGCGCCGCACGCGCAAATTGTTTTAGATGCGAATGAAGCATGGCAAAGCCTCGACCTCGCGACGGTATTTGCTCAACTCGAACCGCTAGACATCACCATGATCGAACAACCGTTGCCACAAGACTGCGATGACGTACTCGCCAGCATTCCGCACCCCATTCCACTTTGCGCCGATGAAAGTTGTCACACCAGAGAGCAATTACATCAGCTGGTTGGAAAATATGAAATGGTGAATATTAAGCTAGATAAAACTGGCGGGCTCACTGAAGCACTATTATTAGCCGACGACGCCCAAAAACTCGGTTTTAGCCTCATGTCCGGTTGTATGTTGGGGACGTCGCTTGCGATGCGCGCTGCCTTACCCATTGCTGCTCAGGCAAGCGTTGTCGATCTTGATGGCCCGGTGTTGCTCGGACAAGATGTAACGCCAAGCTTGGTTTATCGCGACGGCGAAATCGTTCTTTCCAAATAGCCTAAAAAATCCAGAGGTTTTGCTCCAAAAGTCAGAACCTCTGAGTTTATGATCTCGATTAAAAAACAATCAGCCCCATCATGAAATAAGTCACATAAATTATATGGTTATTGAGGCATGCTAAGATTCCAGTAGTCCAAGAAGGTGGTCTTATGCATCGAGTCATCCGGAAAATGACGTGGAAAACGAATAGGCGGTAATCCCGCCCTACTCCAATGCAGTGCGTGGGTTTCTATAACAACCCACTTCCTAGCAATTCGTAGGTTTTTCACGCCATCTTGCAAGGAGGCTCTATGCCTATCAACAAAATACGCAATATCGCTTTTGTCGGCCAAACCGGGACCGGTAAAACCACGCTGATAGAAAAACTGCTCTTCACCTGCGATGCCACGCACCATTTAGGCAGCGTAGAAAAAGGCGATACCGTTACCGACTTCGACCCTCAATCCATCCAATATCAACACAGTATTGAAGCAACGCCAGTCGCACTGCGCTGGAATAAACACCGGCTCAATATCATCGATACTCCGGGACAAAACGAGTTACTTGGCCGTACTATCAGCGTTTTTCCTGCCGTTGAAACATCTGCCCTTGTCATCGACCCTCAAACCCCACTTAACCAAACTTCCGATCGCTTATTCACCTTTGCTAAAGAGCAGCAAAAATGTCAGATGATCATCATCAATAAGCTCGATAACCACGGTAATCAGTTAGAAAGATTGATGGAGAACATCGTTGAGCATTTTGGTGACCACTGCTTGCCGATCAACTTACCTTCGGCTGACGGGGAATCTGTAGTTGACTGCTATTTCGAACCAGAATTGGGACGAGAAACCTTACTTACGACGGTAGATGAAGCTCATGAGACCTTGATTGACCAAGTTATCGAAGTCGATGAAGAACTAATGGAACTGTATCTGGAACAAGGCTCCGAACTCACCGCAGAGCAACTGCATGATCCGTTTGAAGAAGCACTGAGAACTGGACATGTGATTCCGGTCTGTTTTGTCTCAGCACAAACCGGCGCGGGCGTCGAGCTGCTGCTACGCACCTTGGCGGAGATCATGCCCATGCCAAACGAGGGTAACCCTCCTCTACTGGAAAAGAACGGCAAAAAAATCAAAGTAAATTGCGAAACCTTAGAGCACACCGTCGCACACGTGTACAAAGTCAGCGTCGACCCATATATGGGAAAACTTGCCTACTTACGTGTGTATCAGGGTGAAATCAATGCGGGCAGCCAGCTTTATATTGGCGAAAGCAACAAGGCATTTAAAGTTGGGCACTTATATCAACTGCAGGGCAAAGATAGAACCGAGATCCCTCGCGCGCTTGCAGGCGACTTCTGCGTTTTAGCCAAAGTGGATGATCTCGAATTCGATTCAATCGTTCATGACTCTCACGAAGAAGATGGAGTTCAACTCAAAACGTTGGACCTTCCTGACTCCATGTATTCTTTGTGCTTGAAGCCTCTTAAGCGTGGAGATGAGCAAAAATTAGGAGATGTGCTGAATAAAATTGCCAGTGAAGATCCTTCGCTGCGCATCGAACATCGCGCTCGCACCAACGAAACCATCATCAGCGGCCAAGGGGAGTTTCACCTCAAAGTCGCATTAGAAAAGATGGCGAACGTGTACAAACTGGACGTCGAAACCTGCCAACCAAGCGTCGAATACTTTGAAACCATCACCAAACCTGCCGAAGGGCATTATCGACACAAAAAACAAAGTGGCGGTGCAGGCCAGTTTGGTGAAGTGCAATTGAAGGTTCGTCCACTCGAACGTGGTGCCGGATTTAAGTTCATCAACAAAGTAGTGGGTGGCGCCATTCCAACCGCGCTCATTCCTGCTGTTGAAAAAGGTATTTTGCAAGCGTTAGAGGAAGGCGCGATTTCTGGCAACCCAATTAAGGATGTGGAAGTCACCGTTTATGACGGTAAATATCACTCCGTCGATTCGAAAGAAATTGCGTTTGTCATCGCAGGTAAGAAAGCCTTTTTAGATGCGATTAACAACGCCGATCCTATTGTGCTAGAACCCATTGTCCAGATGGAACTGCACATCCCAACCGCGAACGTTGGCGATGTTTCTGGAGATTTATCTGGAAACCGAGGCTTAATCGAAGGCACCGAGCCAATCGACAGTAGCTTCACCTTACTCAGAGCCAAGTCACCAGTAAACGAGCTGCAAGATTACGCTCGTCGATTACGAGCTATCACGGGTGGTGAAGGCAGTTTTAGTATGACTTTAAGCCATTACGAGCCCGCGCCACCAGCAGTGCAAAAACAGGTCTGCCAAGGCAGTGCACAACAAGGTTAATTCCCTACGATTCAAATCAATCACATAAACAAAAAAGCGCCCTCATTTTGAGGGCGCTTTTAGGTAAAAGAAAAATTATTTATCGAGAGACAAACCTATCTGACTGATTTTGCTTTCAAACTCTTCGATGCTGTTCGCTTTGTAAGTCGGAGCACCGTTAAAGTAGCGCGGTTTCTCTGGCAGCATCGCATTTTTCAGCTCTTGTTCTTGATCGATATTGTCATGGTAAACCGTTACACGATTTGGAATATCCTGCTTCATTACAGCCATTTTGGTTCTCCTTTATTAAGACGAATAGTAAGCGTAGAACGAATTTATCGGAGTACAGGCGAGACTGTGTAAAATTTAGACACTCACAGCAAAATCATATTTAAACAGTTGCATTTAATATTTTTGAGGCACTTTGTCGTGGCTATTGGCAAACGTGAGTGCAGCGATTAAGGTGAGCTCTCTCTACATGAAGACAGGAAGTCCGGTGTCGCAACAAGAATTCAACCAAATGGGCAGTGCCAAAGTTTTTCTCATCGAAAAAGATGGCGTCCAAGTAATAGAAAAACGTAACCCTACTCAAATAGAAGTGGCGTTTTATCAACGCTATGCCGAACAGTTTAACGCGCTTGGAATACACGTACCGCGCTTGATTCAATTCGACGACCAGAAAAACGTTCTGCACATTGAATACGTTCCCCACGCAGTCGAGCAAGCATTCTTACTTGAAGATGATCGAGTCATTGAACAACTCGTCAAACTGCACCAACTTCCACCAACATCAGATGGTGTTTATCACCGCCACCAGTGGACACCACAAGCGACTCAACAAGCACTCGCTACACTTGAACTGGGCTCAGAGACAGAGCAGTTCTTCCACAACCTCCAACAACGATCGGCGCATCTTTTCGATGGACAGAACTTGATCTCCGGAGACTCGAATGCTGGAAACTGGGGACAGCGCGAAAATGGCGAGCTAGTGCTGTTCGACTGGGAACGCTTTTCTACAGGGCATGTCGCGATAGATTTAGCGCCGCTCATCGAGGGCATGGGCACATTTGATGATTACTTGAACGTAGCAGGCAAGTATATAGAGTGCGCAGAGAAAGGTGAAACAACAGAATTGGCGCGCGATATCGGACTAGCAAAAGCGTGGATCGTTGTCGAGGTAGTCAACATACTGGTCTCCAGAGAGAATCCGCAGACCAGCAAATATTTGGACTGGTTTCGGCAAACCTTGCCGCAATGGGCCAAAAGCCTTAGCGCTCAGGTGATGAGTTAGGCTCTGAGATTTGATATAAACGCCTTTCAGGTTCTGCGCATGAGGTTTCGCAGTTGCATACTTTATCAACACCGACGTTGTTTAAACCGCCGCAACTTCCTTGAATACGCTTGTTATGAAAAATGACGCCAAGTGACATCAACAAAATGATTGCGAGAAAACCAAGAAAGGTAAATAACCAAACCATATTAACCTGCCTTATTAGCCATCGACTCTAGCTTAAGTATAGCAGGGCTAGATGTTGCTTTGAGTAGCGCTTTAGGTCTTGCCAACAAGGAGGTTTTTGATTTTTGGCCACCACAACCACAGGAGCCGCAGCCGCCTTTTTGTTTGTGAACACTTTTCTTATGATTGTTTGATGGGCGTCCTTGAGAGGGCTCAATCAAAGGCTCTCTTGGAACCGCAAGCACATCTTCCAATGAACTACGAGTAGACAGCCTAAATACTGGCGTGCCACTGCTAAGTAGCTTTGCCAATACACGTTCACCAATATTTCGCACAAGAACAGCATCCACATTGTACCCTTGTAGAGACTGAATCAACTGAGACTTCGCATTACAACCCGCTTGTGGCATAGAAGCAATGTTCGCTAAGTTTTTTAGCATACCGTCAGTATCAGAATAAATAGCGATGTATGGTGCTTTTACAAAGTGGTTTGCCACCCGCTCACCATCATTAGGAATAGCATAAATCATAAGTTTGACTCCTCATTCGGAAAAACTAATGCATGACCTTCAACTAAACTTTTTGCGACTTTCAATCTTGCACTTTTTACTGTGTTACCAAAAGTTTGTCTAGAAACGCCCATCTGCTCCGCAGCTTGCTGCTGGCTAAGCCCCTCTAAGTCGGCTAAACGTAGCGCTTCTAACTCTTCTGGTAATATGGCGACTTGCTCCAACTGATTAAATGGAATGCCATTGGGCTTAAAGCAGTGGTGAGCCGCACGTCCGCATATTCGTCTTTCTATCTTTGGTCTTGCCATCATTGTCCCTCAAAAACACAGAGTCAAATTACGCCTTAAACTGGCATATGCCAATAACATTTTTAGCATATGCCAATAAACTAAGTTTGCAAAAATCAACACGACAAATACGTAATACATCAGCATTAATTAGACATCTAATAATTTAGAAATTTCGATGACAAACGAGCAAAAAGATCAATTCTAATTAACCGGATAATAAAAACGTTAATTTGCGCAGATTTTTCATACAAATACACGCTAATGTGTTCATTTTATTGAAGAAGAAAAACTATAATCTAAGCAAATTATTAGTTTGAACACTAATGATTGTTTTATTTAAAGGATGTATACCTAAGGAACGAAAAAGAGAAGTTTGACGATATTCGCCTGAGCTTAAAGAGTAATACGTTCGATAAAGAACCTGTCGAACGACCATTACTTGGCCTAGGTGCCCTACTCTTCTTGCCAAATTAAGTTTCTTGAAAGCGCTTAGGTATATCAGAAAAAGGAAGTACATATGTCTGACTCAAATTGGCTCAGCGAATTCCCGGAAATGGATGCCTCTGATCTCAGGGCGATTCGCAAAACACTCGACGGCGCCTACAGAGATTTCTCTCGCGAGTATGGTGAACTCATTGAGTCTCTGTTTGATCCGCTCCTTGCGTTTCTTGTCTGGTTTGAAAAACTTCTGATTTCTACACCTTGGTTCATTATTTTAGGTGTCTGCACCACTCTCGTTTATGCCGCCAGCCGCTCTTGGAAACTGGCCGCTGCATGTTTTGGTTCGCTGATTCTGATTGGCTATTTCGGAATGTGGGAAGACACTATGCGCACGCTCAGTATCATCACTGTGTGTACCATGCTTGCCATTGCACTCGGTATCCCTATCGGTATCGCTATGGCGCGCTCTAATCGCATTCAGTCGGTGGTAACACCATTACTCGACGTCATGCAGACCATGCCGGCATTTGTGTATCTCATTCCAGTTGTGATGTTATTGGGCATCGGGAAAATTCCTGGCCTTATTGCAGTAGTGATCTACGCGATTCCACCGGTTATTCGTTTAACCAATTTGGGCATTCGTCTAGTTGATAAAGAAGTATTGGAAGCCGCAACCGCATTTGGTGCCAGCACTCGGCAACGGCTTTTTGGGGTTCAGCTTCCGCTTGCAATGCCAACCATCATGGCGGGAATTAACCAAACGATCATGATGGCACTGTCAATGGTGGTCATCGCATCAATGATTGGGGTAAAAGGTTTAGGTCAGCCTGTTCTAAAGTCTATTACCAATCAATATTTCACTCTTGGTCTTCTCAATGGTTTAGCAATTGTCGCCCTAGCAATCCTTTTTGATCGTGCTTCACAAGCGTATGCGAAACGCACTCAAGCTCATTTAGGAGACTCAAAACATGACTAGTCCACTTATCGAAATCAGCGGTCTGTATAAAATCTTCGGCCCCAAGCCCAATAGCGTGATTGAGCGCGTTAAGTTGGGACATAGTAAAGAGCAGGTTTTAACGGAAACGGGCCACACGGTCGGACTAAAAGACATCAACCTGCAAATTCAAAAGGGTGAAATTTTTGTCATTATGGGATTATCCGGTTCTGGAAAATCCACCATGATTCGCCACTTCAACCGATTAATCGATCCAACCATGGGGCAGATTTTGGTAGAAGGGGTGGATGTCATGCAACTTTCGAACAAAGAGCTTGAACAGTTTCGCCGTCACAAGATGTCTATGGTGTTCCAGCGCTTTGGTTTGCTGCCTCATCGCACTGTTATCGACAACATCGCATATGGTTTGGAAGTTCAGGGAATGAATAAAGAGGCGCGCTTAGAAAAAGCAAATGAATGGTTAGAAACCGTTGGACTGACGGGTTATAAGCACCAGTATCCTGCTCAACTATCGGGTGGACAGCAACAGCGTGTGGGCCTTGCACGGGCACTGGCTACCGACGCCGAAATACTGTTGATGGACGAGGCTTTTTCAGCATTGGACCCTCTGATTCGGAGCGAAATGCAAGATCAGCTGGTAGAGCTGCAACAGAAGCTGCACAAAACCATTATTTTCATTACTCATGATTTAGATGAAGCGCTTCGACTTGGCGATCGCATCGCGATTCTTAAAGACGGTGAACTTGTCCAACAAGGTTCACCAGACGAAATTTTACTGCATCCTGCCGATGAGTACGTTGAAGCCTTTGTAAAAGACGTCAATAGAGCGCGAGCACTGACAGTCGAAACGCTGATGCAGCCACCTTCGTACTGTGTTCGCGCTGAAACCATTGAAGATGCACTAAGTGAAATGAAACGTGTTAAACGTGATTATGCCTACCATGAGACCAATGCAGGCTATCAAGGCGTGATAACACAGCAAGGATTGCTAAACGCAGCGAAGTTAACTCATATATCAGATTGGCGTGATGATATCTATGAAGAGGTGCCTATCATCTCTCCACATTTAGCCATTGAGCAAGTGCTGACTGAAGTCATGTCGTGTGAACATTCACTGCCCGTCATCGATGAGCACGGCCATTTGAAAGGCGAATTAAATCGTCAGGTTATTGCGGAGCTGTTTTCTGATCAACGAAGCACAAAACGAGGCACTTCACGCTCAAGCTTCAATAACGTTTCTTAGATGATGTTGATAATACAGCTCACAACAATGTGGGCTGTTATCAATTAACTCACTCCCACTCCCACTCCCCTTTTTAGATATTTGTCTGTGGGCTCAAGCTTGATACCCAAAGCAACATTTACATTGTTCTGATTTTCCTGACAATTTCATGCTCATATCCGGTTTTATTGACATAGTTAGATCATTCTATTGCTTTTTGATGACGCAAATCCTCGATAAATGTCTACTATTACTCTCATACAAAATCTTGATTTAAAGAGGGATAAAATGAAAAAGACAATGTTGGCACTAACAGGCGCGGTAATCATTCTTGCAGGCTGTCAAGATGAGAAACCTGCCGAAACAAGCGCAGTTGAAGTACCTCAGGCAACGGAAACTGAAGTCACCACCAGTGCAGACGTTACGACTGAGACAATTGACACGTTACCAGTAGAAGAAGAACAGGTAATTACTGAAGAGACATTTGTAGACTCTGAACACAACGCACAAAGTGCTCTGGACTGGAACGGCACCTACAAAGGAACACTACCTTGCGCGGATTGTGCTGGTATCGATATGACCATCACACTAAATCAAGATGGCACTTACGTACTTGAAGAAAGCTACCAAGACAAAGAAGACGGTCAATCAAAATCTGAAGGTCAATTCACTTGGGACGCAAATGGCAGCATCGTAACGTTGACAAATGAAGATGCACCAAACCAATACTTTGTTGGTGAAAACGTACTTATGAAGCTAGACATGAATGGCGAAAAAGTAACGGGTGACCTAGCACCACTATACAACTTAACGAAACAGTAAGAAGTTAGTATCAATACCTGATAAATACCCCAAATCCGAGCCACCCCAGCTCGGATTTTTTCGCTGTTTTAACGAAAGCTATTCCAGCAACCTTTCTATTCTGAAGCAACATTCTGCTTCTTACCCTGATTGTTCATTACATTTCCATACGCTTTGCCGATAGATGCTTACAACGTCATTTTGTACAGTGTTCAAAACAAAACAAAACAGAACAACTCGGAAAAATGATGAAAAAAACATTAATTGCACTACTTACTCTGACAGCTGCTGGCTCAGCTTTCGCTGGCGATACTTACATTCGTAACGGTAACATCTACAACAACGAAGGCGGTTGGAACGTAGAAGCTGGTGTGGCTCAAGGCAGCGATCTTTTCAAAGCTCAAAAGCATAATACAGCACCAATTCTCAACGGTGGTTACCATGGTGACGACTTTAATGCCGACCTAAGTGGCATTAACTACCGCTTCTTCGGTAACACCAATGAGTTAATCAACATGAGTGCCTACCTTGTAGGTAGTGGTGTAATGCGCGACGGTGATACAGCGAAAAGCCTGAAAGGCACAGATAAACGCCGTTTCGCCGTCGATCTAGGTTTAAACGCAGACTTTACACTGGATCAAAACAACGTCATTTCTACATACCTTCAGCACGATATCAGCGGTGCTTACAAAGGTTACTTGGCGGGCGCGACTTACTTCCACATCATGAAATTCGGTAGTGTTGATTTTGTTCCTTTTGCTAACCTAACTTATCAAAGTGAAGACTACGTAGATTACTACTTTGGTGTGAAACAACGCGAAGCAAACGCAAACCGCAAAGCATACAAAGGTGATTCAACGGTAAGCTATGGTGTGGGCTACAAACTTGTTATGCCAATCAACGACAACTGGCAAGTAAGCCAAATGACACAATACACGCGCCTAGGCAGCGGTATCAGCGACTCTTCTATCGTTGATAGCGCAAACCAATGGGTTGTTGGCGCAAGTGTGTCGTACAACTTCTAATCCGATACGCCCTTATAAAGCCATCATTTCGATGGCTTTATGCGTTGGACATTTGCATAATCTTGAACACCGACTCTAGTGTGAATGAGCAATCCATAACCTATGTAAATCGCTATAGCCTGTATTCTTCACCTGCACACCTCGCACTTGCTGTGTTTTTGTCACTTCTTCGTAGCCAACAAACAAAGGCAAATATAGGTACTGATCGCGCAGCGCTTTCTCTAGGTTTAATAAAGACTGTAGCGAGTGATCATCTGCCATCGCCCTGCGAACCTTTTCTCTATGGCTTAACATCTGGCTTTGATCAAAACTAAAACGCAGTCCAGTTGCTATCGACAGCCATTCGAAGATGCCATATTCAAATGGTGCTTCCATGACTTCCTCAATGAAGAGCAAATCTGCTTGGTGAGACACTACCTCAGGAAAACTAATGTCATCAATAACAATGATCTCTAACTCTAATCCCGTTGCACGAATCACACTGTGCAACCATTCGGAATGACGAATTAAACTCGGAATCGTCCAGACAGGTTCAGCTAATACCACTTTACCTTTCAGTTTAGGTATCACAACACCATCTGTTATTGATAAATCTTGCTCGTGAGTCTCTAACTGAATGCTGTCAACGGCACTTGGCGCATCATAAATTCGCTTTTGCACATGGATGTAATCAGCGAGTTGATACCAAGTTTCTTTTGTGAGTTGGGATTCCGCGCGTTCGCGGTAGGTCACATATGAAAATGCGCTAATTTTTTCCACTTCAACGTGATCGGAGCTTTGGTTAAAGCTCAACATATTTAAGGTTTTAACATCACCATGAGACAGCGTTATTTGATCTAACAATGCGCGTGCTGAAAAATACTCTTTGTGCGCTTCAAGAGTCATACTCTCCTGGTTCCAGCCGCTGATTTTAAATGGCCCAGTCCCTATGTGGTAGGAATAACTAGAACCGAAAGAGACGACATCTCGACACAGAATAGACGCATGAGGAGTTGCTAGCATGTATGGAAACAACTTGTTCGGATGCTTCAATATGATTTTTAAGCAGTTAGATGTTTCTGCAACCACGCTATCAATGCATTGCCAGAGCTCGTGAACTGGTCCTTTTATCTCCCTAAGTCTTTCTATACTCCAAACCACATCCTGTATGTTAAGGGGTTCGCCATCATGGCGATATATGCCTGGCCGCAACCATAACGTCATTACCTTGCCTTCCATTTTCCATTCGTGTGCTAACGATGGCTCGATACCACCATTGGAATTTTGGGTCAGCAATACGTCATAAACGCTTTTCGCGACGTGTAATTCAGTGTGACGGTAAGTATTCGCAGGGTCGATTTTGGATACCCAAGGGTAAGAAGAAATCAAAATAGCGTTATTTGATTCATTCAATCGATTCACTTTTTCAGATGCGATAGTTAGTGCTCTAACCGCGGTTTGACCGAACCAATCAATAAGTTTCGTTATTGAGTTCATTCTTCCTCTGCCAAGCTCCTCAACCAAAAACTCGGTCATCGCTTGTTGGAGGGAAATATTAATACTGAGACGGCTAGCGTTACTTCGGCCAATCGCAGGTTGCCAATCGACCCAATCGTAAGTGGCAAGCTTTTTCATCACAATAGAAACATTGCGCCTCGACGTGCAAATCACCGCTTCTAGCTCAGAAAGCGTAACAAGGTGATACTGGTGAGGTTCAAAGTGCTTTAACAGTAGATCCAGATACCTAAGATTGACATCGTTCACAAAGATTCCTAAGAGTTATTCCAAAGCAAAAAAAATAGCACAGGACGCTTAGCAACTAAACTTCCTGTGCTATATCTAAACAAATTCAAAGCTTGGACTCAGCTCGACCAACAGAAGTCAAAAACGTTTACTAAGCCAAGAGGTAACTTGAATAAGTATTCTTAGAAACGGTAGCTCATACCTACAGAGAACACATTGATGTCTGCATCAACCGTTACTTTTTCATTGCCAAATTTCGCAATGTCTAGCTCAGGCATCATGTATTCCCATTCAACTTGTAGAGCAAAGTTTTCAGTAATAGCGAACTCTGCGCCTAAACCGTACATGCCTGTTACAGTGCTGTCAGAAATGGTGGTATGGCCTGCGCTACCGTCAATCACAGAGTTGCTAATTTTGAATTCAGCATTGAAGTAAGAAAGACCAGCTTTAGCAAAAAGGTTGAAACGATCGCCAATCGGTAGAGTCGCTTTTGGCTGAATCGATAGATACTTCATGTCACCAACAGTAACAACTTTGCCGTCTAAAGCATCGTAGCCACCAATGGCTGCTTCTAGAGAAATGTATTCGTTGAATTTGTAACCACCGAATACTTTGCCTGAAAGGCTTGAGTCATCTTCAAGTTTAAGTTTAGTGCTAGCGTTAGTACCACCACCATTGATAGAGCCATTAACATCACCAAACGATGCTTGACCTACAGATGCACCAACGTAAGGAGCTGCGTTTGCAACAGAACATGTTGCTAGAAGGGCTGTCATTAGCCATGTTTTTTTAAACATTGTATTTCACTGCCTGTTAATTATTGAGGTTGTGTTTTGCCCATCCTTAAGCATGCCATGCTGTCCATTTCACTTGGTTTCAAAACCAAGTGGATGTTAATGAATAAAAACTCAATAAAACATGAAATATTTAGACACAACTTTGCCACTTTCTTTCTTAATTTTGACAATTTAGTCATTTCACAAGCATTGCTGCTTCAACCAGTTAGTGAGCTTGATGATTTCCGCTTGCTTGGCTCGACTCTTTTTATGAATAAAATAAAAGCTGTCTCCGGTTTCCAATCCATGAGAAGGGATGTACACCAAATCGTGCGCTTTATCTCTTTCATTGAGCATAAAATCATTCGCAAATGCGATGCCTTGGTCATAACGCGCCGCCTCTATTGCCAACAACATATGACTAAAATGTTGAACATCGACATCTTTCGGCAAGGTGTAACCGCCCGCTCTGCACCACTCAGCCCAGTCTTTTCCTCTCTCACGATAAATTGAGTCTGTCGACAAAATAGGGTATCGCCAAAGCGCTTCTGGAATCGGTTGATCTTGCAACTCTTTCCAAATTTTATGGCTGCAGACCGGATACAGCGTCTCCGCGTATAACTTTACCGACATGTAGTTTCGCTTTGGCTTTTCTACCGTGATGAAACAATCGCCAACGCTGTCTGTCTGTTCAGGATCACCAACGACCATATTGAGTGTCAGATCGATTTCTGGATGTAAGCGCTTAAAATCAGACAAACGCGGAATAAGCCACTTTACGGCAAGCGAGCTATAAATCGCCAACCGTATGCTGCCTTTGTCCCCTTCTCGCACCTTTTGGCTGGCCATCGCAATTGAGCTAATTGCTGGGCTAATATCCTCTAAATAGCGGGTGCCCGTATCGGACAAAGAGAGCTTTCTGCCTTGACGGATAAATAATGATTCACCCAAATAATCTTCTAATAATCGTATCTGGTGGCTAACGGCACTTTGCGTCACATTGAGTTCTTCAGCAGCAAGCGAAAAGCTAGAGTTTCTGGCAACAGATTCAAAACAGTGAACAGCTCTGAGTGGTGGCAATTTCATTATCTAAAAATCTCATACTTAAACTAATAAATATCACTTCACTTCATCCTATGACATCACCTACTCTTTGGCAAAGAAAGAGGAGAGGAAAAAGTGAAAGTTACATCGGTCGGAGCAGCGATGCTGCTATTAATTGTTGGAAATCTCATTGCGGTGCTTTCGGACTCTTTAATTAAAAGTGTCGGAAATGAAGTGCCTATTTTTCAATTTGTCTTTTTCCGACAAATATCAGCGGTGCTTTTCCTGCTGCCAGTCTACCTGCTAACAAAAAATGCGCCTTTTCTTGAAGGGTTTAAGTGGCATGCTGTTCGCGCTCACGTATGGTTACTTGGTGCAATATTCATGGTTTTGGCGATCTCATCTTTACCGCTCGCAACTGCGAACGCGATCTTTTACGCCGCGCCATTGATCATGTTGCCACTTGCAGCAATCTTTTTTGGAGAACAGTTGTCTAAGCAATCGGTCGCTGCAGCGATAATGGGCTTTGCCGGTGTATTGGTCATCATTCGTCCAGACCAAATCGATTGGGCAGCCATTTCAGCTTTAGTTGTTGCAATTACTTTAGCAATCAATAACTTGCTCATTCGAAAACTGCCAAAAAATCAGTCTGTGATGCAAACGTTATTGATGACAAACTTGGCAGGTATTCCAGTAGCCTTCTTGCTTGTTCTGATCGAAGCAGAACCTTGGGACTGGAGTGCTTTCCCTGTTGCTGCTGGCTCAAGTTTGTTCATCATGATTTATGCAGCAACATGTGTCATCGCTTACCGCTCGATCGATAGCAACAAAATTGCTAGCGCTGAATACAGTGGCTTAATTGGTGCCGTGTTTGTGGGATTGATTTGGTTTGGAGAAGTGCCAGATATATTTATGGCAATAGGAACCATTATGATTGTTGTGCCTCTGGTTTGGCTTTCTAAACGAGAGCGTCGCAAGAAAAAGTTGCAAGAGCAACAAGAAGCGCACGTTACTTAAAGTTGTGCTCTAGCCCAAAGACTAAAAAACCGAGCCGTAAGTGCTCGGTTTTTTATGTGGCTCTAATCGTTTTTTACGTAAGCGACTACGTGAGATAAAAACTGCCTTGCAAAGCGATCATTAAACCGGATGCGATATTCATGCTCGGCTTCCGACACTAGACGCCAGCCTTCAGCAAAGTATTCTTTGATATCATCAACCGCCTCTTCTTTATTTTTGATGTGTTTCGCGTTCCACTGATAAGTGCAAGAGACAACGATCAGCCCACCCACCTTGGTGGTTTTTTTTAGAGCATTGATCACGCTAAGTGGCGACTCACATTGATCAATCACATTTAAACATACGACTAAATCAAAGCGAGATTGGAGAGTATCAAGCTCAAAAGGCTGGTTAATTAGCGTCAAATCAACATGAGCACATTTCTGTACGATATCTCTATTCTCTACCTCTAAAGTGTTTAAGGTGTTCACATCGTGAAGGTAAGTAAGCTCGACGCGTTGTTCTTCTATTAATAGTTGCTTCAAGCCATCCATTAACCTATTTGAAGGCTCCACAAGCGTCGCTTCTCTAAGGTTAGGTAAGCGTTGCACTAACTCATAATAATTTCTTCCCAGCGCCGCCCCAACCTCAAGTAGGGAATACGGCTGAACGCTGCTTTCGATTACCGCCTGCGCAATAAAATCAGCAACTTGGGAGCAGTGAGGTGATGACAAAAAAGAAAGTGGGACTTGTTTTGAGCGACTGGTTATCATCTCAATCTGTTGATCCTCAATGAACTTGTCGAACCATTGCGCTTCGAAATAACCAGCCAAACCGTGCTCGGTCAGGTAAAAATCTTCCATGTTTTTTCCGTTCGTACTTTTAGAAAAGTGATTGTATCGAACACGGAAATTAACGGGTATTTCTGGCCGCACATTCCAATAGGAAAACAGATGAAAACGCCGCTTGTGTGAAAAAGCCCTTTCATCTCAAAGATAAAAGGGCTTGTTAATCGCTTCGGTTAAGTCGCTAACTATTGTGGTAGAACAACGTTACCATCTTGAATTGGGAACGTTTTTGTCGCTGGCTTGCTCGCCAAACGAACCGTCGTTGGTGCACCTGAAACTTCGTAAGTGACGTCGTAACCCACTACTTTATCAGATGTCGTATATTCTGTATGACACTGTTTTTTCGTCGTTGTTACTACATCACCTTTTTGCACATTCTCCTGGATCTTACGACCTGTCAGTGCACCAGCAATCGTACCAGCTGCAGTTGCAATCACTTTACCTGAGCCACCACCGATTTGGTTGCCCAGCGCTGCTCCAGCTGCTGCGCCACCAACCGTACCAATAATTTTATTGTCATCCGCAGGGGCAACTTGCTCGGTTACTACCACGTCTTTACATACTTGGTGCGGCTTTTTCACCGTTTCAGTCACCGCTTCAACCAAAGTAATGTTTGCTTGAGTTGGAGCTGGTGGCGTTTTGTCTTTACAGCCTGCTAGTACAGCAACAACTGCCGTTGCAATTGCGATAGATTTCATATTCATGATTTACATCCCAGTATGGTTTGCTTTGATGAGCGTTATGGTAAATCGCAAAAGGGAAATCACATCAGACGAAAACAAACCCTCTGTTATTAACAAGTAAAGAAACACTGTTTTATAAGAGGTACGTCAAGAAACACTCAGCAACGTGTCAACAGAGCTAAAACTGTATCACTACTGATTATGATTGGGCTGGACTAGTCTATGAGATTTATTTTTAAGCCAAGCTCAAAAATAGTTCGTCATCCGTTAAATACTTATGACGGTGGCTTAGATTACGCACGTGCATAAACATAAAATCAGGGAAACCAGGCGCTATAATGTTATTTGGTTCCCAGCATACACCGCCAACAAACACATATCGCCCCTGCTTGTCATCTTCGTGAAGGGGGTTATTAAGAGGAGAAGAAAACTCTGCTCGGCAACCTTCAACCACACAAACAATTTGTCCTTTAAAAAGGCCAATCACGCGCTTTACAAGATTTGCCTTGATACCACACCTCCATGCTTGGCGAGTGGCCATCTCATAGCCATATTTTCGGATCGCTTTCTTTTGCAAATGTACTACTAGGTTCATTTTGACTCCTGATTCAAGCAACTACGTGAAGCCCAAAGTCATAAAAGCAGATAGACGTCTATACCCGAGTGAGCTCATGGTACGTGGGAATAAACTACGTGATTAGACTGAGTTTAGTGTCGGATGAGATACACCGTCCACGATGCTGTAACGTATCGATTTACACTAATCAAAGGCAGATAACACATCAACTTTTGAGTGCTTTCCTGCGCTGTATCTGGTTACTTCTGTATATTACTATAACGAAATCACCCTCCACGTTTACCTATATAAATTTGTCGTAACGATAGAGGGTGCTTATCAAGGAGAGAGGATAACGCCTACGCGTCAATGAGATAATTTTGACCTTCAGTTTCTAAACGATCGATCATTTTACGACACTCATTTAAATCAAGAGGTTGTTCAAAGCGGCGCTTGAGATTCATCAAAAAGAAGATATCTTCACACATGGCTTTCTCAGGTTCGTCACTGATTTTGGCGACCGGTGAACCATTGCACGTGACCATTTTTATCACGATAGAAAGTGGCTGGTAGGCTTCACCATCTTTATTGACATAATCACCCATATCATTGGCAAGAAAAGTACCGATACCAAAACTCACCTGAATACGTCCTTGGAAATACTCGCAAATATCTAACGCTTGTTCGAAGTTAAGTCCGTCGGTAAACACCAGTGTTTTTGTTAATGGGTCTATATTCAGTGACTGGTAGTGTGCAATCATTTTTTCACCCCAGCTATAAGGGCAACCACTATCGTGACGTACACCGAAGTACGCGTTACTTAGTTCTTCATCAAAGTCTTTAAGGAAAGCATCGATACCAATCGTATCGGTTAACGCAATGCCTAGTGCACCATTAAACATTTTTTGCCAACGTTGCAACGCCACTTTTTGCGAATCTCGCACATTCACCAGAGCTTGGTGTCCCATAAACCATTCATGAGCAACGGTGCCGATAGGCGTCAAGTTTAGCTCTTTTGCTAAGTGATAGTTGCTTGTTCCTGTCAAACATTCCGGCACTTCCTGGCACAAATATTCCAGCATAGTGCGCTGAGCTTGGAAGGAAAAACGTCGACGCGTCGACATGTCAGAAAATTTAAAGTTAGTGATGTTACGACGTTTTAGTTCCGACTTTAGGTGCCGAACTTTCTCTTCTAAAACAGTGGTAAATTGCACAACAGGGATATCTGACCAACGCTGACGGCTACGAACTTCAGACACGATGCTCATGATGATCGTTTCGTACAAGATGGTATCTCGCCACAAACCGTTAATAGTAATTCTTAACTGGCTTGAGCCATCAGCCATGGCTTTGTTATGGAAAGAGACATCGCTTTGTGGGTTGAAACGGAAATGGCGCAGTGCATCAACAAAGTCAGGATTCAGGTAAGGCGCGACACGCTTAATATATTCAATTTCTTCTTGCGTAAATTGAATATCTTGCAGTTTAAGGACTTCGGCTTTTACCTCAGGCAAAAGCTCAGAAAGGTCTTCCTCACTGCGCACGATAAACTTATATGACACCATCGCATCAGGGTAAAGCGCTGTTACAGCACTCATCATATTGACTTTGTAGACATCGAAATCCAAAGCGCTTTGAATGATGCGGGAAGAAAATAGTTTGGTGGTCATTAGGTGCCCTTCTACATGCCCTTCCTGGGTATATAACTTTTTGTTACTAACTAATTTGCGTAAACAATAAACACCCATCTATAGTTTGTCAACTTTTGTTACTAACCACCCATTTTTATAAGGTTTTTTTGTCTAGAATTCGAACAAGCATTGTGAATAAGTCAGAGTCATCCGTAAATTTATGCTCAAACCGTATTAAGAACACTACCGAAAACGTTTCTAACAACTCGTTACTTACCCATTGATTGACCACTTGTTATGCGCTAGATTACTTACAAATCAATATTAGGACCCAACCATGATCGTATCTGTCGACATTATTCCATTCAGGCTATCTGGCTGTGCCGATAAGGGATTGGAAGTGTTGTTGATTAAACGTTCAAATCCAAATCGGCCATACCATGGAGTCTGGGCACTACCGGGCGGATTTGTCTTTGATAAAGACTTAACCAGTGAAGGCGGACGCCCGGCCGATGAAAACTTTGAAGCGGCGCGTCGCCGAATTTGCCGTGAGAAAATCCATACCTACCCTCGCCATTTTAGCGAAGCGTTTATCGACGGTGATCCAAAGCGCGATCCAGAAGACTGGAGCTTAAACATTACGCACTACGCCTTAGTCGATCGTAACAATGTAGAGCAAATAAATAATGCAGGTGTACCGGAATGCCAACTTAAATGGTTTTCGCTACAGGCTATTCTCAATGGAGAAGAAACCCTCGCATTTGATCATCAAAAAACCATTGAAAAAGCGTGGCAAAAGCTTCGTGCATCCATTGAATACACATCGGTTCTTTTGTTTGCATTAGACAAAGAGTTTTTGGTTGCGGACATCATTTCTGCTTATCAAGAGTTTGGTATTGATATCAGCCGAATGACGATTAAGCGCCGCTTGATAGATTCAGGCGTACTAAAACCCACTAATAAAGTCGCTTCAACCAACAAAGGCAAAGGTGGAAAACCCGCAATGGTATATACGCTGACTAGCGACGAAGTAACCTTTTTTCAAAACTGTTTGCGTGGATAAACGCAGACAATCAGACAGACAAGGAGTCTGCCATGACTGTTCGAGTAAACTATCAAACTACAGCAGTGATCGACGTTGATCCAGAGAAAGGCTTTAGTGAGTTATGTCCAAATGAACTGCCCGTTGCAGGTGCGTTGGAAATCGTACCGGAGCTTTTGAGTAATCATGCCAAAGGCCGATTAAAACTGGTCAGTCGTGACTTGCACCCACCGAAAGCAAAATGGGATGCAGAATCGCCAGCCAATATGCTTGAGCCCGTTGGTTTACCGAATGTGGATATAAAGTGGAACCGTCACTGTGTGCTTGGCACAACAGGTTCTGAGCTGCTAGATGGTTTACCACCCGTGTTGGACTATGATTTTCAAGTTAATAAAGGTATGGATCCTGACGCGCACCCTTACGGTATTTTTTTCCATGATATTGCCGACACCAAAACGACAGGCGCGCATGAATTTCTAAAGTTCAACGGGATTGATACCTTAGTTATCGGTGGCCTTGCCTTAGACTTTTGCGTGAAAAAATCCGTCATGCAAGCGTTGGAACTTGGCTACAGTGTGGTAGTTAATCTTGCTTCAACTCGTGCGGTGCTGCCTGATAATATAGAGAATGTGCTGACAGAGCTCAGAGATAATGGCGCATTATTTGTCGAAAAAGCGGACGACATCATCGTAGAAAAGTTCGCCTAGAAACGATAGTAACCGAGAAGGATTTCACCATGCATCAACATGAAAAATTGAATTACGTTGAATTTGGTTCCACTAATGTCAGTGCGACCAAACAATTTTTTGAGCGTGCTTTTGACTGGAGCTTTACCGATTATGGCCCAGAATATTCTGCATTTTCAGGACAAGGGTTGGATGGCGGATTCTTCAAATCTGAGTTTATAAACCAAACCGCAAATGGTGGCGCACTTTTAGTATTTTATAGCTCAGACATTCAGGCCACTCAGGCAAAAGTAGAGCAGCATGGTGGAAAAATTATCCGCCCTATTTTCGAATTCCCCGGCGGCTGTCGATTCCACTTCACTGAACCGAGTGGAAATGAATTCGCAGTATGGTCAGAGAGCCATTAAGTCATCACAAATCAACAACACACCATCAACGTGAGCCCAAGCTAGCCAGATCCGGAACTGGCATTACATTTCTGGTTGACCTCATCCTTGGTTTAATTCACTGTTAGCGCAACAATTAATCGATGAGGCGCTAGACCTCGACCAAGGATGTCAAATGACTGCCGTCAGTTTTTTTCGCTTACTCTGCCTCGCTGCTATTTGGGGTGGCTCGTTTCTGTTTATGCGAGTCGCCGCCAACACATTCGGGCCGGCTTACTTAATCGAATTTCGAGTTACATTTGCCGCCGTCGCTTTGTTATTGATCGCCGTATATTTGAAGAAGAAACTCACGTTAACTGCGCATACTAAACACTTCTTTATTATTGGCTTATTCAATAGCGCAGTTCCATTTTTACTCTTTGCGTACGCAGCCCAGACACTGAATGCATCAACTTTAGCAATATTGAACTCAACCGCCCCAATATGGGGAGCACTAGTTGGCTTTGTTTGGTACCGCAGCCCACTCACAGCGAAATCTGTTCTCGGTATGCTAATAGGCATTGGAGGCGTTGCAGTCTTGGTCGGCTTAGATACTTCAACCATAGGTGAAGAAGCCATGCTCCCTATTGCCGCCAGTTTGATGGCTTCTTTCAGCTATGGCATTGCTACCAACTACACTAAAAATGCGCCACAAGTACCTGCTTTTGACAATGCTCACGGCAGCATGTGGGCGGCGGTTATTTGGGTACTGCCGCTGCTACCATTCTTACCAATGCGTGCAGAACCAAGTCATTTCGAATGGAGCTCTGTTGTCACGCTCGGCGTTGTATGCACAGGGTTCGCTTATTTGCTCTATTTCCGCTTAGTTTCTGATATCGGCCCAGCGTCAGCACTGACTGTCACTTTTCTTGTTCCTGTTTTTGGTATCTTATGGGGCTACTTGGTGCTAGATGAGCCCGTCGGCTCTAACACCATCATAGGAACAATTCTAGTGCTTAGCGGCACTATGCTAGTCACCGGTTTCTCCCCAACAGCAATGCTCGCGAAGCGAAAACGAAGCGTGGCTTAATCAGCCTAATATAACTTCCACACCTCGCTTTTTGATTTGTTCAAGGTCGCTTTTCGGAGCGGCTTTGTCAGTCAGCAGCACTGATATTTCGTCAGTCTTACCAATTGATGAGGGATAAATTTGCCCAAATTTACTAGAATCCGTTAGAACAATATTGCGCCTTTTTTTCGCAATGATGGTTTCTGCGATCTCAGCGCGCATCATGTCGCGGCTAGTAAAGCCAGTGTCTTGATGGAAGCCGTCAATACCCAAGAAGGCCGTGCTGAAATGAATGTTCTCAATACACAACTTAGTCAGCGGTCCGACCAAGCTCTCGCCTTGGTGCTGATACACGCCACCAAGCAAGATAATGTTGGCAGAAGTGTTACGGATGAGATGGGCGATATACGCCGATGGCGTAATGATGGTCACATCGCCGCGCTCAGCCAATGTCCGAGCCAACAACGCATTGGCACTGCCTCCTTCAATCAGCACTGTCTCATTCGGTGCGACCAAATCCGCAGCTTGGTTTGCGAGCGATTGTTTAATATCGAAACGTACTTCCAGGCGGGCATCAATGTCATCACTTTGCAACGCGGTAGCTGCGCCGTGAACGCGCTTTAGGTAGCCCTGTTGCTCCAGAAAGTTCAAATCCTGTCTGATGGTCACGCCCGACACGCCAATGATGTCAGAAAGCTCCGTGACTTGAACGCGTTTACGGTCGTTCACTAATTGCAGAATTTCATTTTGTCTTGGGTTCACAGGTTCGCTCCTTATTGATGAGCTTACAGTATACTCACCTGATGTTTCATATGAAAAGAACTTGAAAGTAAAAAGGAAAAAACGCGTGGTCTGATTAGCCAAGCTTTACCTTGCGAATATCGCTCCCATCAACAGATAATAGGGCAACGAAAATGGGATGGAAGAAGAGGGGTTAACTCCCTACATCCCAACAACGGTAAAGACTAGGATAAAAGTAATGGAAGAAATTTACTTCGCAGGCGGTTGCCTTTGGGGCGTGCAAGAATTTATGCGCCACCTTCCGGGCGTAATCAACACAGAAGCCGGGCGAGCAAATGGCACAACGGATAACACTCAATCCGAATACGATGGCTACGCAGAGTGCGTGAAAACCCAGTTCGACCCTGAGCAAGTTTCGGTTGAAACTTTAATGGGGTATTTGTTTGAGATAATCGACCCTTACAGCGTTAACAAGCAAGGTGAAGACGTAGGTGAGAAGTACCGTACTGGTGTTTATAGCCAAAACGAACAGCATCTCACCATGGCGAAAGCGTTTATCGCAGTACGACCGGACGCCGACAAGATCGCCGTAGAAGTACTGCCACTCACAAATTATGTGCCAAGTGATGATGAGCACCAAGACAGACTCACAAACTTTCCGAATGATTACTGCCACATCCCATTAGATTTACTACATAAATACAGGGATAACTCGTAACCATTCAGTCAGCATCGCTTTAAAAGGCAAGATGCATATCAGTTTAAATCGATGCCGTCCACTAATGACAATGTCATTTCTGCCGCCGATATTTCCTTACAACCCGACGAGTTTTGTCCGCACCACAACGGTGTGAATTCATCTCGGTTTTGCTTTTCCATAAGCGCTCTTAGTTGAGCCATTTCAATGGAGGCGTATGGGAATTTCGGCGCAAACTCACTGATGTAGCCTAGCTCCGACATCGCGCGATTCACAATGCCTCTCGCTGGTCGGCCCGAGAAAACATTGGTCACAGCGGTATGTTGCGCGCGTTCACTGGCAATGGCATATCGATGTAAAGACGATGTTTTCGCCTCATCACACAACAAATAGGCGCTGCCAACTTGAACGGCACTCGCTCCTAATCTCAACGCGGCTTCCACCCCACTTCTATCAGCGATTCCGCCTGCAGCAATAACAGGCAAATTCACCCGTTTGGCGATTTGTGGTAATAACGCCATCAAACTTAATTGAGTAGTTAAATCATCCGATAAAAACATACCTCGGTGTCCACCAGCCTCCAAGCCTTGGGCGATAATACCGTCAACGCCTTTTGCTTCTAGCCAAAGTGCTTCGTCCACCGTGGTCGCTGACGAAAGGATCTTCCCTCCCCACCCTCTAATTCGAGCTAACAGATCATCGTCTGGCAAACCAAAGTGGAAACTGATCACTGGCGGTGCAAATGGTTCAATCGCGTCAGCAATATCATGATTGAAAGGCATCCTTGTCGGAGCGTTTGGCTGAGCCTGAACGGTTGCATCAACCTCGGAAAAATACGGTTGCAGCGTTTTTTGCCACTTTTCGTGCTTGTTGGCGTCATACTCCGGCATTTCATGGCAAAAGAAATTGAGGTTAAACGGTCGGTTAGTTGCCTGCTTGATAAGTTGAAGTTCTTTTACGATGGCGTCTTTGTTCAGCATTCCACAAGGTAACGAGCCAAGCCCGCCAACATTACTGACGGCTATGGTCATTTGGCTGTCTTGCACACCGGCCATTGGCGCTTGAATAATCGGTAACTCTGTTCCCAAAAGTGTATTAAATACCTTATTTATCATGACCTTTCCTTGAAAACTTAACCTTTACCTGTGATGGATCTGCGCCATCGTTATCCAGACTAGACTTTCACATGATTAACCACTTATAAAGTTAAAGTGATGCATTTGTGCGCTATGCACTTTTGATAGAAATGACAAAGGGAGCCTATGGCTCCCTTAATATGCTGAATAACAAGAATCAGAGTGACTATCGTACGACATCTGATTCAAGCTCTAGCTCTGCTACAGACAGCATGGCAAACTCTTCCTCGGCGGTTGCTGCCACCAATTTGTTGCGGCTGTATAACCCATAATAAACACCACCGATAAGAAACAATCCCATTGTCATGAAAAAGGCCGAGGGATCAAAAGCATAAACACCTGTCATTGCGATCAAAGAAAGCACCAGAGAAATACTCGACGTAATTATCCCACCAGGCGTTTTATATGGACGAGTTAATTCAGGCTGTTTAATTCGCAATAAAATATGGCTCAAGGACATTAATGCGTACGATACAGTCGCACCGACAACAGCCATCGCCAAGATTAAGTCCCCCTCACCCGTAAGTGAAACCAAGAACCCAAAAACGCCCGGAACCAACAGCGCACGAGAAGGCACTTTTTTGTCACTGGTTAATGACAAAGTTTGCGGTAAATAACCCGCGCGGGAAAGCGCAAACACCAAGCGGCTGTAACCATAAATGATAGAAAAGAAAGAAGCGATAAGACCAGCTAACCCGAGTAAGTTCACGGCCATTGCTACCGTTGAATTGCCCGTAAGCTTTAGGGCGTCAACTAATGGCACCGCGCTATCGCCTATGACCTTTGAGCCAACCGCACCAGCCAAAAGGACGACTACGAGAGTTGCGGTTAGCAATAAAAACAGCATCGCACCAATGATGCCTTTGGGAACATCTTTTGCCGGATTTTTTGCCTCCTCTGCCGCTAAAGGCACACCTTCAACCGCAAGAAACAACCACATTGCAAATGGCAACGCAGCCCATACGCCATACCACCCAAACGGCAAGATTTCTGTTGCCTGAGCCGTCGCCGGAGCAATATCGAATAAGTTATTAACGTCAAAGTGACCAATAAGCACAGCAGCAGTAATTAGAATAGCTAGCACAGCCAAACCGCTGATGACCATCATTACTTTGAGAGCTTCGCCAACCCCTGCCATATGAATAGCGATAAAGACGGCGTAGAAAAGTGCGTAAACAACAGGACCATCGATACCAACCAATTCATTAACTGCTGAGCCAATAAAAATCACTATCGCAGCAGGCGCGAGCGCATATTCAATCAAAACTGATAAGCCAGTGAAAAAGCCACCTGTCGGCCCCATCGCCTGTCTTGCGAAGCTGTAACCACCACCCGCAGCAGGAATAGCCGCAGACATTTCAGCTAAAGACAATACTAGCGTGAAATACATTACTGCCATCGCGATAGCAGCAATAAGAAAGCCTCCCCATCCTGCTTGAGCGATGCCAAAGTTCCAACCGGCGAAGTCACCAGATATAACATACGAGACACCTAAGCCCGCAAGTAAAATCCAACCTGCGGTGCCTCTTTTTAGCTGCCTTTTGGCCAAGTACTCCTGATGTTTAGACATAGTAAATCCTTCTACTTTGATGAAATTAAAAAGTTGTCGCTGTGTTTATCTTCAACGCTTGCGCCACTTGGCTCATTGATATCTGAGCGATCTTTCAGATTCACTCCTGACAGTTGTAATTTTCGAGCCTCCTTGAGCAAGTAAAATGCGCGTTCACAGGCATCGTCATAGTTGAGCCCCTGGGGACGCACATTGGAAATGCAGTTTCTTTGGGAATCTTTAGAGCCTCGTTTAGCCCCCCAAGTGAGATACATACCCATGCTATCCGGAGAAGTTAGACCGGGTCTCTCTCCAATTAAAACCAGCACGGCCTTGGCGTTAAAACATTCACCAACATCATCCCCTACCGCTACTCTTCCTTGCTTTACGATTGTGATAGGTGCGAATTTCCATTGATGTTCATCATCAGCGCTTAAAAGAGAAATCAATCGAGTAACAACAGGCACGGCATGGTTTTGAATTGCGACGGAAGAAAGTCCATCAGCAATAACAATCGCAAGATCAATGTCAGTGTTATGCTCATTTGCTATCAAGTTGAGCGTTTGCCAAGAAGATTCATCAAGCAGCCTTCCTAAATCGGGCCTTTGCAGGTACATAAGCCGATCACTTACTCGGCTGCTCACTACCACTGGAGGCTCTAAGGTATTTTCAAGAATCGAGTAAGAGTCCGACAAACCAGCAACGAGAGACTCAATATTCAAACTGCAATGCACTGCATCCATAGCTTGGGCATGATCCAGCTGAAATGAGAGTAACTCGTTGGTTGGTACACTGTTCCCGCTACGACCCAGAGCGATCCGAGCAGAGGTGAAGTCACGTAACTTTCCCCACGGGTTGTATGTGACAACTTCAGACTCATCTTGTGGGGACTGAGCAATGGTGATTACTTTACCCATGAGAATACCCCTTATTCAGTTGGTTAATTGCTCCCGAAAACGAGCGAGAGATTTGCTCACTTAACCGAACGTCTTGCACGCTCTCGAAAATCTGCATCTCCATTAACCATTGTTCGAACTCTGGTGCTGGCTTCAAACCGAGTACTTTTCTTGCGTAAAGGGCATCGTGAAATGAGGTAGTTTGATAATTGAGCATGATGTCATCAGACCCTGGAATACCCATGATGAACGAGCACTCGGCCACACCTAATAGTGTCAGCAAGTTATCCATGTCATTCTGATCGGCATAGGCATGATTGGTGTAACAGATATCGCAACCCATAGGTAAACCAAGCAACTTCCCACAGAAATGATCTTCAAGCCCAGCACGAATGATCTGTTTGCCATCAAACAGATACTCAGGGCCAATAAACCCAACGACAGTATTAACCAACAAAGGATCGAACTGTTTCGCGACAGCATAAGCGCGGGCTTCACAAGTCTGCTGATCGACCCCATGAAATGCATTCGCAGACAGCGCTGTACCTTGTCCGGTTTCAAAATACATCACATTGTTTCCTACGCTACCTCGATTCAAAGACAACGCGGCTTCATGGGCCTCTTTCAAAATCGACAAGTCGATTCCGAAGGTATCATTCGTCCCTTGCGTGCCGCCTATCGACTGAAAAACGAGATCGACTGGTGCACCCATTTCAATGGCTTCGATCGTGTTCGTGACATGAGTTAACACACAAGACTGAGTCGGTATTTGATAGTGTTGAATCACCTCATCCATTAAGTTCATTAACTTAATAGCTTGAGGTACATTATCTGTTGCCGGATTGATACCGATAACCGCATCGCCATTTCCGTACATCAGACCATCAAAAATGGTCGCTGCGATACCGTTGAGAGAATCAGTGGGATGATTCGGCTGTAAGCGAGTAGACAGGCGACTCGGCAAACCAATCGTATTCCGAAAAGCCGTGACAACTTGGCATTTTTTAGCAACGAGAATCAAATCCTGGTTGCGCATAATCTTACTGACTGCGGCCACCATTTCTGGTGTTAAACCTTGACGAATTTTAGCCAACGTTTCACCATCGGCTTCTTCACTCAGCAGCCAATTTCGAAAATCTCCGACCGTCAAGTGCTCAATCGGTTTAAAAGCTTCAAGGTCATGCGTATCGATAATTAGGCGAGTGATATCGTCGCTTTCGTATGGAATAACCGCCTCGTTAAGAAACGTTTTAAGTGGTAACTCAGATAGCGCCATTTGTGCGACTACACGTTCTGCCGCTGACTGAGCACAAACCCCGGCTAACGCATCGCCTGAGCGCTCCGGTGTCGCTTTCGCCATCAAGTCAGCTAATGACTTAAAGGTATAGACTTTACTTCCTTGTTGCCGACGATAAGTTGCCGTCATTGCTCTTCCTCTTCACTATTTGGTTCGCTTTTTGCTGAACTATCAATAAGCTTTAAGAAAGTATTGCCAAATGTGTTCCGTAGCGTTATCAAAAACTGGCAACATTTATAAACCAATAATAAACAATGAGTTATGTAAATACTGCTCCAACATGACTCACAAAAAAGGAATGAGCATCACAAGGATGAGTAACCAAATGCCCCAAACTGCACCAATGCTGTGCATCCATCACACTAAGGATGCAAACCAACAAGCTGCGAGTCTGATAAACTGGCAACAGGAATATGACCAACTCAGCGATGGTCGATTTTTAGGTCAAATTCGAGAACGACGATTTCCCAATTTCCATGTGTTTCGTGAAGACAGTAACCGCTCGCTAAGACAGCAATGCAGGGTTGAAGAGGGAGGTATTTGGTTGGGTTTGAGTGCGGAAAATAAGCCGCTACACCTAAATCACAGTCAGTTTAATTCAAGCCAGCTTTTGCTTAGGCAAGGTGGCGCTGATTTTGAGTTAATGACACCGGAGCAGTTTTCTATCTATGGAATAGTGCTCGACAAAAACTTCGTTCACATCATAGAAAATCAACTTGAGCTTGGGAGTATCCAGAACAACATATTTCACTTAACGGGTTTGACGGAAAAACACATTCAACAACTTAAATACTACTTAGGCACGTTACTTGGTTCCGCCGAGCCAAGATGGTCTGAAACCACACATCAAGCAATCTTAAAAGACATTGTGCTGGAGTTGTTCTCACTCAGTTCACTGCACACGAGCCATCCGATATCAATCTCTCATCGTCAACACGTGATGCAGCGTATAAAACAACAGCTACAGGATCTAGACTACCGTACACCAATAACCGTCAGTGAACTGTGTGACGCAGTACACGTCAGTCGTCGCACACTACAGTACACCTTTGAACATTGCTGTAATACTTCCCCAAAGCAGTTCATACATCGAATGCGCCTGAATCAAGTACGTAGAGTGCTACAAAGCCCTGAAGATAATCGAACAATTGCAGAAATTGCTTTTGACTTTGGTTTTTTCCATCTCGGGCAGTTCAGTCAAAGCTACAAGCGGCTATTTGGTGAGACGCCAACTGAAACGAGAAAATGGGAGTCCAGCAAATAAGATGACAGGCAGTATATTCTTTCAGATCCTGCGTTGGGGCCATGTTATGCAGTCGCAATGATTTGCTGAAACTTAGCATGAAGCTCTTCAAGTGCCGCTTCAACATCCGGTTCTGCACGGCTCAAGTGCGAGATTAACGTCATAAAATAGCAGTCAAAAATCAGCGGTATTTTTCCCTCAAGGACGGAGCTTCCGTTTACAGATTGAAACAAAGCTTGGTTAAACGACTGATAATAATCCAAATCCCAAATCACTTCTTTCAACAAAGCTCGGCTCAGCTCAACGTTCGCAAAATAGTAGCGATAGTATTTCTCCGTCAGCGCCAAACCAATGTCGATATCGGTTTTACCTTCCACACTGACTAGCGTTTCTTGGCTGATCTGTTGCAGTTGCGCCAGCATCCCTTCGCGCAAAATCGACAGTTTAGTCGGGAAATGGCTAAACACTGTGCCATCGGCTACTCCTGCTTCTCTCGCTATCTGCCTTGTGGTCGTCATGTCATAGCCATTTTGAGCAAAAGATGCCCATGCGGCTTTTAGAATTTTATCTCTGGTTTGTTGTCGCTTCGTCATTGATGTGTCTGCTTAATGAGCCTGAAAGGATCATACCTTGCGTGGTTGAGATTGACAAATTGAGCGCGCTCATTTATAAAATTGAGCATGCTCATTTTATATAAAAACAAAAGGAATCGCTCATGTACGTATTAAACAAACTAGGCCAAGGATTGATTTTCTTCCCGACCATCTTCTGCTTTTCGTATATTTTAAGACCGATATTAATGGTCATCCTTATTCCAGGAGGACTCGCACTTTTGGCGTTAATCGGTGGCGCAGAAGTCAGAGCAGAACTCAAAGCCATGCTGCTTGAGGAGCTTTTTGGCGTTAGCCCATCGCACACCACCTCGAAAAAGGCGTGAGTGCGCTACAAACGTTGGCAAGGCTAAGTAAAAAAGAAAACGCGCAGATATCGAGATCTCAATACCTGCGCGTAGATGTGGTGAAAATAAGACTGGCGTTAGTCAGTATTCGTGTTCTGGCCAATTCGCCATAAAACGCCACTAGGGTCAAACAAACAACATTCGCGCATGCCCCAAGGTTGCTCGACCAGCTCAGTCAAACGCGAACCAAATTCTTCATGACCCACTTTGGATAAGTGCTGATGCCAGCTTTCTGCGTCTTCTACGAGCAAGTGCATCATGAAGTTATTGCCGTGTTCTGGCTCATAAAAATTCTGTAAAAGAAACGCGCAGCTACCTTGAGAGAAGTATGCTACATCACCGAAGTCCGATGCCATTTCAAAGCCAATCGCCTCATAAAAACGTTTTGATAGCGCGTAATCTTTCGCCGGAACAAATGATTTGATTTCAACAATATTGAGGTTTTCCATTTCCAATTTCCTAAGCCTTTTTCCATAAAACTGACTGACGTAATCTCGCTCTATGCCTTCTATTCGCCTTGCGTAATCTGCTGTGATGACAGTGGCACACACTCTGCCATTTGCGTTTGTAACCACGTGATAAATTTATGTTCGAGTTCTGTACGCTTTTTATCTTGACTCAATAAAACGTAATTGCAACTTGATGGAGAAAACCCAAATGGTGCGACCAAATTACCACGCTTAATATCGTCCATGACAAAAGGATACGATCCCATTGCGACGCCTAAGCCATCCACCGCTGCTTGTATGCAAAAATAAAAATGCGTGAATGATTGCTGAGTGTTGCCGTTGAAAGTTTCACAACGTGTTGATTGCTGCCAATCCGCCCAAGCATTCGGTCTGGTTTGGCTATTCAACAATCGAGCTGCTTTCAAATTGTCTTTAATGGATTGCCAATACTCAGGAGAAAATACCGGCCCCACCCACTCTTCCACAAGAATGGTTTTGTCGTAATCGTGATGCTGCGCAAAATCGTCTCGACGAATCGCCATCGAAAGCCCAGTTGATCCTAATGTTACCGGGCCACCAGCCGTCGACAAACGAACATCAGCACGGTGTTCATCATTAAACGCGGCCAACCTTGGCATCAACCAGCGCATGGTTAATGTCGGTTCACAAGACACTTCAAGATGCTGATGCTTCTCTTGCATAAGCGTATTCACGCCTTTTTCTAGCGTTTGGAATGCCGTTTCTGTGTATGTCTTGAGTAATTCGCCTTCTGCCGTCAACACGACTTTCCTGCCCTCTTTGAAGAACAAAGGTTGAGACAGATATTGCTCAAGTTGCTTGATCTGCTTACTCACGGCTCCGTGGGTAATGTTCAGTTTGTCAGCCGCTTCAGTGTAGCTTGAAGAACTCGCCGCAACGTGGAAGACATAAAAAGATTTCAGGTGACGCATCTGTGAGTTTTTCTCACCAATATGGGAATATTTTTCGATTATAGTCAGTAATAAAGACGCCTACAATTCCGCTACATCCCAGACTTCATCATTCAAACAGGAAATCGATATGGAATTTGTAACTCTTGCGTTATTAGGTGTGCTTATTGTTATTAGCCCTGGCGCAGACTTTGTTTTGGTATTAAGAAATAGCTTAAATCAAGGACGAAAAGCAGGCGTGTACAGTGCGATTGGTATCAGCATGGCGATCAGCATCCACATCGCATACTCCATGCTGGGGATCAGTTACTTAACTTCACAAAATGAATGGTTGTTTAATCTCGTGCGCTATCTTGGGGCCGCTTATCTTGTCTACCTTGGGATTAAAGGAATATTCTCCTCGCAGCCTGCGTCAAACTCAGAAACCATTCAACAGAGCGAGTATTCAATGTGGCGATTTTTCATGCAGGGATTTCTGTGTAATTTACTCAATCCCAAGACGATGCTGTTTTTTCTGAGTATTTTTAGCCAAGTGATTTCTCCCGACTCTAATCAGCAACACATCGCCTTTTTTTACGGGATTTATATGATTGCGCTGCATGGTATTTGGTTTTCTATCGTTGCTGTTTTATTCACGTCATCCCAGCTACAAGCTTTCTTGTTGAAGATTAAGCATCGACTCAATCAAGCATGTGGGGCGGGATTGATCATTTTCGGCGCAATGCTGGGCTTAAAGGTGTAGTGCGCTTGCGGTCCGATTACCCCAGTTCAAATTGATCATTGAACAAGTGGCAGTAATCAAATAAAAATCTACATTATCAATACTTTAAATTAGAAAAAAACAGCCAACGTGCGCTGGCTGTTTCGATACAGTTAATGGATGACCCGAGCGTCCCCTTTAAATAACTGAGACAGATCGATAGTGAATATCGTCACTGTCGGACGTTTAGGCAGAGCATTTTCGATCGAAAACTCTGGCCCAGCTGGAACGAGGGGGAAGTGAATAGCAGTCGGCCACGTTGACGAAGCTTCATTACCGCCCGGCTCAGATATTGAGAAAGAAAACGCAGGTAAACGGGTCATAACACTTACCTCAAATGACTGATTAGCGGGCTCAAGCGAGCCCGCTTAGGTTTTGCAATGTTATTGTTATTTTAACGCTTACTTAATCACTAACGATTGATGACGTTAGATATCAAGTTCTTTGTCTTCAACGTGGTTGGTGATCATCGCTTCAGTGGTGATCATCAAGCCAGCAACAGACGCAGCGAATTGAAGCGCTGAGCGTGTTACTTTCGCAGGGTCCAAGATACCCATTTCGATCATGTTGCCGTATTCACCTGTTGCAGCGTTGTAACCGTAATCGGCATCACCCGCTTTGACAGCGTTCGCCACAACAGAAGCTTCGTCACCTGCGTTAGTTGCGATTTGACGAAGAGGCTCTTCCATTGCACGTAGGGCAACTCGGATACCCACGTTTTGGTCATCATTGTCGCCTTTTAGATCCGCCAATTCTTTCGCGATCTTAGTTAGAGCTACACCACCACCAGCAACAATACCTTCTTCAACCGCTGCGCGAGTAGCGTGTAGCGCATCGTCCACGCGGTCTTTCTTCTCTTTCATCTCAACTTCGGTTGCAGCGCCGATCTTGATCACCGCTACGCCGCCAGAAAGCTTCGCAACACGTTGTTGAAGCTTGTCTTTATCGTATTGAGAGGTGGTTGTTTCGATTTGTTTTTCAATCGAAGCCACACGATCAGTAATCGCGCTTGCTTCTGCTGCGCCACCCACAATGGTTGTTGTGTCTTTGGTGATGGTCACTTTCTTCGCACTACCTAGTTGCTCTAACGTTGCTTTTTCGAGCTCTAGGCCGATTTCTTCAGAGATGACCGTACCAGCAGTTAGTACCGCAATGTCTTCCATCATCGCTTTACGGTTGTCACCAAAGCCAGGCGCTTTCACCGCGGTCGCACGCACGATGCCGCGCATGTTGTTCACAACCAATGTCGCTAGCGCTTCACCTTCGATGTCTTCAGCAATGATCAATAGCGAGCGAGAAGATTTCGCCACTTCTTCTAGTACAGGCAATAGCTCGCGGATGCTGCTGACTTTTTTGTCCACCAATAGGATGTAAGGGTTGTCTAGCTCTACGCTGCCATTTTCTTGGTTAGTGATGAAGTATGGCGACAAGTAACCGCGGTCAAATTGCATACCTTCAACCACAGACAATTCGTTGTTTAGACCTTGGCCTTCTTCAACCGTAATCACGCCATTGCGACCCACTTTCTCCATCGCTTCTGCAATGATTTCACCGATCGCGCGATCGCTGTTTGCAGAAATGCTACCCACTTGGGTAATGGATTCTTTGTCGCTGCATGGCTTAGACATTTCACGTAGTTTCTCAACCGCCGTTTCAGTGGCTTTGTCGATACCACGTTTTAGGTCCATTGGGTTCATGCCAGAGGCTACCGCTTTAAGACCTTCATTGATGAAAGATTGCGCCAGTACGGTAGCGGTCGTTGTACCGTCCCCCGCTTCATCATTCGCTTTGGACGCCACTTGTTTCACCATTTGTGCGCCCATGTTTTCGAACTTATCTTTCAGTTCGATTTCTTTCGCTACAGACACGCCATCTTTGGTGATGGTTGGCGCGCCGTAAGATTTATCAAGCACAACGTTGCGGCCTTTCGGGCCTAGTGTCACTTTTACTGCGTCCGCCAGTAAGTTCACACCTTTCAGCATTTTTTGACGTGCGTCATTAGCAAATAATACGTCTTTTGCAGCCATGGTTATCTCCTCAAAAAACTACTACAAAAATAATTACTCAACGATTGCTAACACATCAGATTCGGACAGAATTAAGTATTCTGCGCCGTCAATTTTCTCGGTTTTCACGCCGTAACCGTCATTGAAAATGATTTGGTCGCCCACTTTGACTTCCATCGCAGCGCGTTCGCCATTTTCAAGACGTTTACCTAAACCAACAGCAATGACTTTCCCGCGGTTTGATTTTTTCACCGACTGAGAAGTTAAAACGATTCCCCCTTCAGATTTATTTTCCACCTCTTGTCTTTCAACAATTAGCTTGTCATTTAAAGGACGAATTTTCATTTTTAAGTGCCTCCTACTTGGAACCAAAAATAAAAGACAAAATAAACATCAAGATGGATTTGCGAGTCGACAGCTCGCTTTCGATGAAAATAATAAGGTCGAAAAATGAGAGTTCAAGAGGTGAATTTGATAAAAATTTTTTATTAAATTAAATAAAATTTTCTATCGAATTATCGTATTCACAACCACTTAGCATCTCTTTATGATGGAAAATATGCTCAATCAAATCTAGAGTGGTTACGTACTCTTAAAAAGGATAATCAAACAATGAAAAAGGCCGTATCTCTATTTCTTGCAACGTTGTGCGTTGGCTTCCTCTCACCCAACGTGTCGGCTTCTGAACGCGCTGAACAAGGGTGGCAATTGATTGACGAGGGCGCGATGATTGTCGATGTGCGTACGCCGCAAGAGTTTTCTGAAGGGCATTTGGATAATGCCGTCAACTTCCCTTTATCTGAACTTGATAAACATTTTCAAGACGTCGATAAAGATCAAGCTATCGTGTTGTACTGTCGCAGTGGTAACCGCTCTGGCAAAGCGTATCAATACTTACAATCGCAAGGCTTTACGAATCTGCACAATGCAGGTGGCTTAGAAGAACTACAAAACGCCAAATAGTCGTCTCCGTTCTAATATACAAAGTAAAAGCACAGAGCGTGTCGCAAGCGTATTGTAACGCGCTCTGTTTCTAAATACTTATCTACAACAACTCTATTTTGGCCCAGCATCAAATTGAGTCAGGTTATCCGATATCTCGAGCCACGGCGCTTTCGACGCGACAAAAATATGGAAATCAGGCTTGTGAGAAGGTGTGTCATCCAAGATACCAAGGCGAATATTGACGATCCCATTGTTCTTTTTCGAATACAGACTTGATCCGCAGTGGCGACAAAAGCATAGCATGGTATTTTCGCTTTTCTGATAAGTTTGAATATCTTCTTTCCCTTGGATAATAAGCAGTTTATCCAACGCAATACCACCGGCAGATGAATAGTCAGAACCTGTGAACTTGCGGCATTCAGAGCAATGGCAATTTCCCATGTACTTAAATTCATCTGCCACTTCCAACTTTACCTTGCCGCACAGACATGAGCCTTTTAGTACTTCCATTTGAATTCCTTTTTGTTATGAATCTAATTGAATTAGATGGCTATCTCGACACCATGCCACTGCAATACGAAAAATTAAAGACAGGCAATACAGGTTTTCAAAAATGAAACGAAAATGTAAAACATTCCATTCAGAGGGAAGTGCGCTCGACACGTGAAAAATCGAGCTATTTTAGATACAAAAACACCAAGCAATAACGCTTGGTGTTTACCTCACAGAATGTCGCCTCAGAAAAGGCGCTTTCCGCTGTGCTTAAAAAATGCAGTGTTTAGTAAAGCTGGTCGCTTCGTTTGCAGTCCAGTCACCTTTCGGCTTATCTTTCAGGTTTTCACACCATTGCTCGCTGCCGACACCATCTTGCAGAACACAATGCTTTGCAAAGTCTACCGCGTTGTCTGCTGTCCATTCTGTTTTTGGCTTATCGCGCATGTCGTTACACCAGCCTTCAGTGCCCACTTCATCACTACAAGCGGTCAAAGCAGAAGCCGCCAACATCAGCATGACTAGTTTTTTCATAAATTTAAGGTTCCAGTTGCAAACAATAGTAAAATTAAACTCAATCTCTTCAACACATGCCCATTCAAGTGTCTGAATAAAGGCGTCACTAGCTGAAGTGACTTTTGTATCAACTATAACGAAATTATCAGTCTACGTGTTAAGACACCGAAAAATTATTGAGCGACTCTGTGTAAAGCGCGCCATTCTAAAAGCTATAGGCAGCGCGCTTTTGTTAGCTCACCAACCTTAAAAGAGCCAGTACCAAAGCACGCTAAACGCAGCTCTAATGCCATTTGTTCAAAGTGATCGACGACAGACTGCGTGCTGATCGTCGCAGCTTTTAATACCGCACCAGCTTGCCCAATGAGATTAGCACCCAAATGAATGGCTTTCGCCGCTTCAAGTCCGTTATGAACACCTCCCGAGGCGATCAAGGGTAATGTAGGATGCAGTGCGCGGATTTGAGCCAAACATGTTGCTGTAGGGACACCCCAATCGCGGAAAAGCTCGGCTGCACGCTGCATTTTCGGATTATCTTGGCAATACCCTTCAACCGCACTCCAGCTTGTGCCACCCGCGCCCGCAACGTCAATTGCATCCACACCAGCATCAATTAATCGCTGCGCAACGTGTCCGCTAATACCAAAACCGACTTCTTTGATAATGATAGGAACCTTCACGCGAGATTTAAGCATCTCAATTGCCTGGAAAACACCAACCCAATTGTGGTCGCCATTTTTCTGAAACGCTTCCTGCATTGGATTAACGTGCACAAACAAGGCATCGGCTTGAATCGCCTCAACCGCACGTTGCGCATTATCGAGTTTACCTTTATCGAGCAATTGAGCGGCTCCAAGATTGGAATACAACGGTACTTCTTTCGCCAACTCACGAATGGTTTTACCCAAGCCCGAATGCTGACTTTCTTCTAAGCTAATCCGTTGCGAGCCCACACCCATGGCAATACCTAATTCACTTGCTGCTTCAGCTAAACGACAATTGATCGTTTCTGCGTCTTTTGCTCCGCCAGTCATCGAGCTAATCAAAAACGGTAGCGCTAATTGATGACCAAGAAACTCTGTCGATAAATCGATCGCGTGAAAGTCACATTCTGGCAGCGCACAGTGTTCAAACTCGACAGACTCAAAACCCGCCGTTTTATGCTTCATGCTCATATCATGATGTAAAACAGCATCTAGGTGTAAATCTTTTCGGTTAGTTTGCGGAGCCATAATGTCACCCTAAAGTAAAACAGTCGCGCAGTATTGCGATCCTTATCAGTAACGTCAATGCGAATTTTGTGAATTTGCCGGATTACTTTTCCGAAACGAGTAATGAATCTCGACTGCCCCTGACATTATAAGAAAAGAAACTCGCTTTCCGTTTTAAACAAGCCGGCAAGTTTCTCTTCAAATTGAGATAATCAGCGTACGATACCCATGATGAAAATGGATCACATTGCTCTGTAGTTTACTTTACGCTGTCCGACAGAATTAGCGACACAACAGTGCTTGTCGTCGTTGGTTCAAACTGTTCGGGATCATCACAGAATTGAATTTTTCCTTTTTCTTCTACATGGAACAGCGGTACAACTGAACTACCTTTGTGATGCGCTAAATAATCTTGATACGTGAAGTTATCGCTCAATTTCGTGTGTTTAACCTCTGCACCACGACTTAACATACTGGCTAGCTGGGTATAGCTTACATTGCCGCCCATCAGCAATTTACCATGGTACTCCTGAGCCACGGAGTGCTTCTCGCTGCCATTGCCGTTGGTTTTCACTTTTTGTAAGCAGTGAACTTTATCTTCCCCAAACTCGTCGACGAATTGCATGCAAGCCATAATGTTGAAATGCTGATCGGGCGTTAATGCAACCACTTGTCCAACTCCTATCAAGTTCAAGTTGTCGTCCGCGTGACTAGAAATAGGGTTGCCGTAATAGTAATCCAACCCCAACATACGAACCTGACTGATGTACTCCCAGTTTGAGTCAGTCATTAATACGCGGCGGTCATAACGCGCCAGCGCCTGCCCTATTTCTCTTGCTACTCGGTTAGCACCAATCAACAAGAAGCCGCGTGGTGCTGGCTCTGCAACGCCCAACGTCAGCGCTACAGGACGTGCCGTCGCACTTTGTAACACGACCGTTCCTATAATCACCATGAAGGTCATAGGGACCAGTAAAATCGCTTCATCAATGCCGTATTCGGTCAATTTGATCGCGAAAAGAGACGAAATCGAAGCAGCAACAATACCGCGCGGTGCAACCCAAGACAAAAACAGCTTATCTTTAAGACGCAAGTTGCTGCGGAAGGTTGAAAGAAAAATCGATAACGGACGCGACACTAACTGCATAAATACAAACAACAATAACGCACCGCTACCTAGCGCAGCAAAATCATCCAGACTGATTCGAGCCGCAAGGAAGATGAACAATCCGGTGATCAGTAAAATGGTTAAATGCTCTTTAAAGTGCAGAATTTGCTGAATATTGATGTCTTTAGCGTTTGCGAGCCACATACCCATTACGGTGACGGTTAGTAACCCAGCTTCAGACTCAATGTGGTTAGAGACCGAAAATACACCTAGAACCACCATCAAAACCGCAAATGGCTGCAAATATTCCGGTAGCCAAGAGCGACGCATGATCGTCGCAACTGCATAGCCTGAGGCCGCACCTAGCATGACACCGACAGCAATGATCGTCCCAAACACTTCGACGCTATTTATCGCGCTGTGAGATACGATAAACTCGTAAACCATCACAACAAAAAGCGCACCGAGCGGGTCAATCAAAATCCCTTCCCATCGCAAAATGTTAGCAAGCGTACTGTTAGGTCTTACGGTTCGTAGAAGTGGCACGATGACCGTCGGCCCTGTTACTACGGTTAAGCTGCCGAATAACATGGCAAGCTCCCAAGTAAAGCCGAGGAAATAGTGTGTTGCGATACTGGTCGCCGCCCACGAAATGATCGCCCCGATGGAAACAATGCTCCATACCGAACCACTCACGCCACGAATTTCTTTAAAATTTAAGGTCAAACTGCCTTCAAATAAAATCACTGCCACCGCCAAAGAGACCAACGGAAAGAGCAAATTACCTAATATCTCATCAGGATTTAACCACTGCATAAATGGCCCGACGATCAGCCCTGCCAACAACAAAAATAAAATCGCTGGCAAACGCAATCGCCAAGCTAACCATTGGCAACCTAAACCAATAACCCCAACCGCTGACAGCACCAGCGCTTCATTACCCACTTGCATCAATAATTACCTGTTTTTGTCTTTTTTCGCGTGAATGCGCTATACCCGAATACATTCAGCCTTACGGTCAAATAGAAACAACCGAACGTGCAAATCAAACGACTGACCTTCGATGACATCGCTACGAAACGCACATGTTTGAAGTCCTTTGGCGATCGCATCAGAACTATGAATATAGTTGACCCCCAATGACTTAACGACTCATTTTTGTTCATCAGGTCTTAAAGTGGCACACAAGTGTGCGACTTTGTCGAATTCATCATTACGCATTGAGTTTCATTATGTAGAATGATTTCTGAAGAAAGCGCGGAACCTAGCACTATATGAGGCTAAGGCATAGAGCATGAACTAAGCTTTAGCGTAAGTGCTCAAAGTTAAGAATCGTGGGTCACGCGACGTACGCAAGGAGAAATGGATTGTACGTAATACTAGCACTGTTCATGGCGTGTCTCGCCATCCTCATCGGAGTGAAAGCCGCCAACCGAGCTGCACTTTTAGAAAAAGAACTAACCAAACTTCGTGAGGAAGTTACATCACTACGAGCCAGTGTCCATGGGGGCTCAAACCAACAAGTGCACCAACAATCCAGCATCGAAAAAGACACACCATCTGTAGCGACGTCACCTCACATAGAATCACAACAGAAAAATGTCTCATCCTCTGGGGAACATGATCCAGCTGCCAACCTAGACTTAAACCAGAGCGCTGCGAATCAAGAATACGCCCAGACAAGAGAAGTGCAACTGGATGTTTTTAGTCAAGAAAATGAGTCATTCCTTCAGAGTAAAGTTCAGAGCCTGCTTAGCAACATTCAAGAAAATTGGTTGGTTTGGGTAGGCGCATTGGCCATGCTGATCGGTGGAGGTTATCTCGTACAGGTGATTGGTAGCCAAATCCAGTTTTCGCCATTTATGCGAGTGTCCTTTGCCTTTGTGATCTCATTACTAATGGTGCTTGTTGGCGAGTGGTTTCACCGTAAAGAACAACAGAATCCGCAACGGGCAGCACGAGCCCAAGGCTTTACGTATGTTCCTGCTGCCGTTACCGGTACGGGATTAACGGGCATTTACTGCACCGTCATTTTTGCCTTTGTGGTTTATCAAATGCTAACGCCAAGTATCTCGTTGATCATTTTGGCTTCAGCGGCATTTTTCAGTTTAGCATTATCATTGCGACAAGGGCCGTTAATGGCCGTGCTTGGCTTAATTGGTGGCTACACAGCACCACTGTGGATTGGAGGTAGTGAACCCAACTACTTTTTGTTAGCCGGATACATCTGCGCGATTTCGTTCGCGGCGACCTTATTGATGCAAAAAGTGCGTAGGGCATGGATTACGCCAAGTATCGCGATTCCACATGTCATTTGGATGTTGCTGTTGATTGAGAGTGTACCAACAGAACGGTTGTTCTCGTGGCTCGCGATTTATCTCTCCATCACTTTGTATCTCATTTTCGCGGTTCCGAGAATGGGTTGGATGCTCAATCCTCGCTTTCGTCACTATCAAAGCAAGTGGACAAACTCGCCGACCGCTACCGCTCTCGCAACTGCTTTATTGACCTTTTCTGCCGTCACCAGAATGCCGGAGCTGAACGCTCTACAAATGGCGTACTGTTATACGCTGCTTGTTGCGATCATCTGGCTACCAGCACTTCGTACAGGCTGGTCATTACGTGTATTTTTGCCATCCATTCTCGTCTCGGCAACCGCGCTGATTGTTCTTACCATCGCTTTTGATGCGCTGTATATGTTAGAGCGAGAAGCTAGCATCCTATTCGCATTGGCGGTGAGTATTGCGCTGATCTGCTATCGAACATATTGCCAATCACTTAGTGACCGTTCGCAACTCAGTGGGCTGCTTCTGCTGGTACTGGCTCCCGCGATGAGCTTAATTACGTTGTTTTATATTGACGAATTTATGCAAGGCTACCTGTGGTATTGGACTGCATTCTGCGCATTGATGGCCACTTACTATGCTGTGCTTGGTCAGCGTGCACGTTCGTTGGCATTAGAATGCTCTGCCGTTATGCATGCTTTAATCGTAGGTATCGCTTTTGTTTGGTTGAGTGATACTTGGTTAACAACAGCAATCTCAATACAAGTTGCGATAATGGCCTTACAGGCTCAATTCGGGTTATTTCGACCTGCGAGTTGGGCGATTAAAGTGGCAATGGGAATACTGGTTATCCGACTCACGCTGCTACCTTTCATCCCCGAATGGCAACCGGTAGAAGCTGGGCATTGGGCTTGGGTTCTGGTGAGTTATCTGCCTTCTCTCTTCATCTTGTCTTATGCTCGTTCAACACTAAAACAAGTGGACCGAGAACTGACCAACTGGTTTGAAGGGGCGTTTTTACATGTATTCTTAATGGCATTGTTCACCCAAACTAACTACTGGTTAACGGGGCAATATGGTTACTTGGGGCACATCGACTTCACAAGTGCGGCAGTCTTTGCCAATCAAGCATTAGTTATGGGTTTGGTATACAGCTACCGCAGCCAATTTGCGCAACGCTTAAGCCGTATCTACGAAATCTATAGTTACTTGCTTTGGTGCGCGTTCGCTATATTGATTATTTTGCTTAATACGGCAGAATCGCCGTTGGTGACTGATAACGTCTCGGCACAAGCACTTCCCATCTTTAACATGCTGAGTATCGGCTGGCTGTTACCAGCTTGCATCCTGCTTATCGCAGCCTTTAAACGCTGGAATACGTTGCAAGTTCATCGATTTGCGATTGCTAGTCTAGGCTTTTTACTTGCAGCCATTTGGTTGGGGATGTCTATCCGTCAATTCTGGCAAACCACATCGATGATGCTGTATCAGCCAACCAGCATGGCTGAGTTGTTCAGTTATTCAGTGGCTGGCTTGCTCGTAGGTGGATTGCTGACTTGGCGCGGCGTGACCCAACAGGGGCTGATGATGCAGCGTGTCGGTCTAGTGGTCCTTGCCTGTGTCGCACTGAAAGTATTCTTATGGGATGTGAGCTCTCTGGATGGGTTCTGGCGAGCGATAAGCTTCTTAGGCTTAGGTGCGTCTTTGATAGCACTTGGATGGCTATTCCAGAAATTGAATCGTTCGGTGGCAAAAGCACTCGAGCCCTAGACGAGTCGAAGAGAGATTCCCGACAGTGCGCTGTTTTCGTTATTGGGGGACGATAACAGTGTAAAGCCGGGAATCATTGGAGTGTTCGTTACTTCAGTAAAGCGACCACGGTATGACGACGCACGTTTGCTTGCGCATTCAATGCCTGAAAAGTCGAAGTAAACTCGCCAGACTTTTGCATGAATCCATCCAGTTTTGCATTCACCTCATTGACTGAAAGCTGTGCGGTTTTGGTTTGGATAGAACGCATTTGAGTATTCAGTTCACCATGAAAAGCTTTCGCTTCTTGCAAACTCGTTTGAACTTGTTTCAGATGCTGATTTACTTTGGCAATCGTCTGCTTGATGCCGTCGCGTGAGCCTAGATCAAACCCGAGCTCCGCAATACCATCTGGCTCAGACTTTAAGTTCAAAACGTTAGGCTGTCCCGCAGGGAATCGGTGCCCTTCCCCCGTTACCATCACCTTTTGCTGCATTTGTTGATAAGCGTTGTCTCTGGCTTCAAATAAAATGCTGCCATCATCGGCTAATGAGGCTCGCATTCCTAACGCAATCAAGCTGCGATCCAGCATTTTGACCGTTCGCTCACCGTCTGATTGTCCATCAAACTGAATCATCACCGCTTGACCTTGAGGAAAATCCAAACGGATTTGCTCGGCCTTGTCGCTTAAGCGATGAACATTCAAACCTGGAATAGAAAAGCGACGAATGTCCGCTTTATCCAGTTTTAAGTGCAGTTCGTTATTTAGGACTTTCTGGCCATCGAAACGTGCTTGCTCAACGACTTTTTGGATGGTGGCTTTAGAACGAACCAATGTATCCTGCAAACCAGGAACATTTTGTACGCCTTGATTAATAGCTTGCGTCAAACCACGTTTAATTTGCGTGAGCTCTTTGCCAATCACCTGCAGCGATTTGGACGCGATCTGAACCGCCGTGGCTTGCTGCTGACCCTGCGTAAGCTGAATACCAGATACAGAGTAGGCTGACGCAGTGTCAGCCTGAATTTGCGCCGGACGCGGTTTAATTGCCGTACTTGAGTCTGCAGAACGGGTCGGCATGATAGAGGCTTGTTCTTGTCCACCTAAGCGTATGCTATGGGGTCTAACCTCTACTGTACTCATTACCATAAAAAGAACTTCCTAACCTTATAAACGGTCAAACAGCGACAAACCATCGATCTTCACATAGCTTGCTTGCGTTGCTTGCAAAGCGGCCATGTAATTACTCAATCGTACCGACGCTTCACCATAGTCCAGAGCAGAGAGGTCTCCAGATACCTTGTCAACGAACAGCTTGTTTTCACTGTGCGCGCCACCAACAAGATCTAAGTTGTTGTGTCGACCACCAATCTCAGTCATGGTCCCTAGTACGTTTGAAAAAGTATCGTCGATAGCGCTGATACTCGCCTCAACTTCAGCTCTGAAGTTGGCGGTAGGGCTCTCAAACTCTTTGATCAGCGCATCAATTTGGTTAAGCACGTTATGGCCTCCCCCAAGGTCCAATATTTCTTTTGCAGTCATATTGGAATCCATCGTGACACCTTTAGCAATTGTTACTACGCGCTTGTCACTATTACCTTCAATTACGTAGCTGCCGCTCGCTTTACTTACAGCCGCAGTATCCGTTTTAGTACCAGAGAAAAGGTAGTGCCCTTCTTCATCCTGCGCGTTAAAAGACGACTCAATAGAATCACGGTAACTCTTAAGCTCTGTAATCATACCGCCACGGCTTTCGTCAGTAAGAGAGCCGTTCGCACCCCAAAGCGCGATGTCTCGCATGCTTTTTAAGCTTTCTTTGATCGAATCTAAATGGGTTTCTTGACTCGATAGCGTCGTTTTTACGTTTTCAATGTTGTTTTTGTACTGAGCAATCGCACTGGTTTCTCGGTCTAAGTTAAGCAACTTGATCGAAGCCATTGGATCGTCAGACAGCTTGGTTAAGCGCTTGCCAGTAGACATCTGTTGCAGAGCTTCGCCTAATCCCGCGCTATTGCTCTGCAAGCTGTGCAACATCATTTGACTAAATTGATTGTCACTAATTCGCATCTAAACTTTCCTCTTAGAATAACTGCAGAATAGAATCGAGCAGTTGATTTGCTGTGCTGATCACTTTCATGTTGGCATTGTGCGCATTAGCAAACATCATTAGGTTAGCCGCTTCTTCATCGCTGTTTACGGAACTAACATTATCGCGAGCTGCGTGCGCTTGCTTGTTCATGGCTAACTTCGCTTGATAATCAGCATTAGCTTGGCGTGCTTTAATTGCGGTTTGACCCACCATTGAACTAAAGGCATCGTTCAAGCTTACTGAGCCGTAACCTGATACCGCCACTGGCTTGTTGCTTAACTCGATCAATGATTGCAACGCATCTGCGTTACCAGGTGTTCCATCACTTGAGAACGCAAGCTCATCTGGAGTTAGCTTGGTAATATCCAAACTGGCTGCAGGGTTTGCTGGGTCATAGCTGAACAAAGGTTTACCTGGGTTGCCATTTAAGTCTTTGCCAGTTGCAAGCACGGCGTTGTATTCATCCGCGAGAGCTTTCGCCATGTCATTCAGAGCCAGTTGGTTTGGTTTCAACACTTCGGTTTGATAGTCATTAATCGCACCTAATTTGCCACCAAGCGAGTCACCAATCGCAAAGCTTTGATTCGAGAACGTGACGTGTAAGTCCGCTAAGTAAGGATCACTCGGGTCAGGAATGGCTTCCAGTTTGCCATGGTCCGTACCCATCACAAGCGGTTGACCAGAGGTTAGTGTGACCTGAACACTGCCGTCATGCTGCTGTGTTGTTTTGATTTCAATGGTTTGAGATAACTCACCGATTAACCTATCTCGTTCATCCATTAACTGTGATGGATTACCACCTGTACCTTGCATCTCTACCAGTTGCTTGTTCACCTTCGCGATATTTTCCATAAGGCTATTCGCGTGGTTAAGCGCTGCATTACGTTGGTCGCTCATGTCTTTATGTTGATTGTATAAAGACTCGGTAAGCGTATTAAAGCGGCGGGCCAAAGCTTCAGATTCGTTAATGATCTGCTGGCGGTAAGGTATGGATTCCGGCTTAACGGTCGCATCGTTAAGCGCAGCGTTTAGCGAGTCCAAGCCAGCCGATATACTGAAACCATCGGCACCAAGCGTATTCTCCAGCTGACTCATGTTACTGGTGTATCCAGATGCGTATGCCGCCATACTGTTAGTCGACCACGTTTGCTTAATCAGAAATTGATCAGTAACGCGGCGAATGCTAGTGACTTCTACCCCTAAACCTGGACTTAAGCGATTGGCTTTACCATCATCGACAGACGCCATCAACGCTTGTTGACGACTGTAACCCACGGTATTCACGTTTGCCACGTTTTGCGCGGTTACGTCTAGGGCCACACGGTTCGCGCCTAAACCTGAAAGGGCAATATTAACTAGGTTCATTTACAGCTCCATTTTTCTGATCAACGGCTGAGAAAACGCGGTAGTCATACCGGCCTCACCGAATACCTGTTTAACAGAGGCGACGGCTTGAGAAGCGGTATTAAATAGGCTTGAATTCTTCTCCACCTCTTTAGAATCTACTTGTGAGATAGATTCAGAATTCGAAGCTTTACCATCGTTAGCGGATGAGATGTTGCGCGCAGCATCGAAAGCAACCTCACGCATAGACGGGCTCAGCTGCTGGATGAGCATATTGGCAATGCCTGAGCTCTGTTTCTTTGCTAGTTCCATCGCCAGCTGACCGTCATACATATCACGGAATACCCCTTGTTGCTGACTGGCGAACGGGCTGTCTTTATCAGCAAGAGCATCACTACTGCTGCGCATTTGGCGTAACACCATTTGTAGGAACATTGCCTCAAATTGACCTGCGACGACTTCAAGTGCGCCTTCTTGATCACGACTATGCTTGATGTTAGCCAATGCACTATTGTCGTGATAAAGCATCGAATTTAACTGAGTTTGTTCATTGGTACTGTCTAGCTTCATCCTTAACTCCTTATATCACGACCAATTCAGCGTTCAATGCACCCGCTTCACTCAAAGCTTGCAGGATAGACATCAAGTCTGTAGGCGTGGCACCTAAACTATTTACCGCATTAACTATGGTGTTAAGTTCCGTGCCTGGAGGCCAAATCACCATCTGAGCGAGATCTTCATTCACATCAAGGTCCGTTTGGTTAACGACTTTCGTATCGCCATTTGCAAACGCATTAGGCTGACTAACTTGTTGTGATTCAGAAATTCGCACGGTCAAGTTACCGTGACTTACTGCTGCTTCACTCACTTTGACACTCTTACCGATCACTACGGTGCCAGTGCGAGAGTTAAAGACAATACGAGCAGGTTTACGGCCTTCAACGACGCTCATTTCTTCAAGCATCGACATCATGACGACACGCTGCTGTGTATCTTTTGGTGCACGCATATCAATGCGCGCTTTATTGATCGCAACTGCAACGTTAGGTCCAAAAGTGTTGTTAATTTCACGCGCAATATTTTTTGCTGTAGTGAAGCTAGGCTTGCGCAGGTTTAGGGTGATTTCATCACGTTGGTTGAAATCGGTTTTGATTTCTCTCTCTAAAGTCGCACCATTCGGAACGCGACCCGCCGTTGGTGTGTTTACTTCTACTTTGGAGCCACTTCGCCCCTCTGCAGATAAGCCGCCCACAACCACGTTACCTTGCGCAATCGCGTACACTTCGCCATCAATACCACGTAAAGGCGTTAGCAATAACGTACCACCGCGAAGGCTCTTTGCATCACCGATTGAAGACACAACCACATCCAACGTTTGTCCTGGGCCTGCCATTGGGTCAACGGACGCTGTCACACTCACAGAAGCCACATTTCGTAGCTTAGGGTTCATACTGTCATCAATTTGAACCCCAAACTGACGTAGCATGTTGGTAATAGATTGAGAGGTAAATTTCACTTGGTTTCGGTCACCTTGGCCGGCTAAGCCAACTACCAAACCATAACCAACCAGTTGGTTTTCTCGAATGCCGCGAACATCGACCAAGTCCATGATCGGAATTTCCGCTTCAGCACGTGAAGTGCCTGGTAGTCCCAAGGTCAACACCAATAGGAGAGACATAAAGAAAGATTGCATTGTCTTCATTAGAAAGGTACCCATGGGCTGTTGAAAAACTGAGTTAGCCACCCGGCTGCGTTGCTGTCAGCTAGCGCTCCGCGACCTGCGTAGGTAATTCTTGCATCAGCAATTCGTTGAGAAGAAACTTGGTTACTGCGGTTAATATCATCCACACGGACGATACCGGTTAGACGAATAAACTCGTCGCCTTGATTCAGACGAAGCCATTTTTCACCGCTGATACGCAATACGCCATTAGGTAATACTTCGTGTACCGTTACCGTAATGGCACCTTGAAGCTTGTTGCCTTGTGAACTTGATGCACTGCCATCGAAGTTACGTTTGCCATCCACGCTAACCCCTAACTCATCGATAGTTTTCGTGCCTATGGTCGGCGCCACAAAGTTAATTGCTGAACTTTTACCGAACTTAGTACCCGCATTTTTACTCGATGAGGTTTCTTCTGATAATTGAACCGTTAATACATCGCCAACTCGGTAAGCACGACGATCCTGGAACAGAGTCATCGTGTATTGGTGACGATAAAGGCTACCAGATTGGGTTTCCGGCAGCGTGTAATCGAGCGTTGGTGGTGCATATTCCTCAGCATTCGGCTCAGGCGGAATAAATTCCTGACGGCCAGCACATCCCACCAGCAACACGGCGGCTACTGCCCAACTCTTAGAAAGCCATTTCATTGCTTTTTCCTTCATCATCACCAATTTCATACTTACATTGATTGCGAAACAAACTTCAGCATGTCATCTGCAGCAGAGACCACTTTCGCATTCATCTCATACGCACGTTGAGTGGTGATCATGTCGACCATCTCTTCTACTACTTGTACGTTTGACCCTTCCAGTGCACCTTGCTTGATAATGCCGGCGCCATCAGCTCCTGCAATCAGCTCATCAGCTGGACCGCTGGCTTCCGTTTCACGGAATAAGTTGCCACCCATGGCCTCTAAGCCGGCTGGATTGATGAATTTTGCAAGTGTAATTTGACCAAGCTGCTGAGGTGTTGGATCGTCTGCTGTTGTTGTAGTCACTGTGCCATCAACACCCACAGAGAAAGAGACCGCATTGTCTGGGATCTGGATTTGAGGCTCTAAAGGCAGGCCCTGACTGTTCACCATTAAGCCTTCTGAGTTTCGATGGAACTGACCATTACGTGTATACATGATCTGTCCGTCCGAGTTTTCTATTTGGAAGAAACCCTGACCCATTACAGCAAGATCCAACTCTTGCGTTGTGTTTTGGGTATTACCTTGCGTGAACACTTTTTGTGTGCCAACAACGCGAACACCGCTACCTAGCTGAATACCACTTGGTAGTTCGTTAACTTGGTCTACTTGTGCGCCTGGTTGACGCTGAATGCTGTAGAAAAGATCTTCAAATACGACTCGGTCACGCTTAAAGCCAACCGTGTTTACGTTTGCTAGGTTGTTAGAAATGGCAGTCATCTTCGTGTCTTGCGCTGCCATGCCTGTCTTACTTACCCATAATGCTGAATGCATTTTTTACTCCTTGCGGGGCGAGACTTAGCTCGCCGCCATTAATTTGTTACCAGCTTTTGCTAGAGTTTCCGCCGTTTTCATCATGCGAACTTGCATTTCAAAGTTGCGCGTCAGCGACATCACACTAACCAATTCATCAATAGCAGATACGTTACTGCCCTCAATGTGCTCAGGAGAGAGTTGCACGGTTTCATCTGCCGCGAATGGCACGCCATCTACGCTGTGCAGCAAGCTATCACTCTCTTTTTGCAGTTGATTAATTTCCGGTTTAACCAACTTCAAAGTGCCTGCCACAATTTCTGCGCCGCCACCTGGTGGGATCACTGAGACTTGACCACGCTCGCTGATTTCAATCTTTTGATAATCCGGCACAACCAAAGGACCATTGTCACCGAGGACAGGGAACCCATTGATTGTTAGAGCGCCAAAAGTATCGACCTGAATATTGCCTGCACGGGTGTAAGCTTCGTTACCCGCTAGGGTTTCTACAGAGAGATATCCCTCCCCCATAACCGCAACGTCCAACGGACGTCCTGTTTTCACAATATCGCCAGCGTCGAAACGTGTTGAGGCAGAGTTGGTCACAACCATAGTGCGACCATCAAAACCTGGGCCTTGCATCTCTACACTACGCACACGCTCCATATCCGCTCGAAAACCCGCAGTATCAGCATTTGATAAGTTGTTTGAACGAACGTGCTGCGCTTTAAGAACTCGGCTGGCACCCGACGTTGCCGTAAATAACAAACTATCCATGCAAAACTCCCATTACACCGCGTTAAACAAAGCTTGAGTAAGCTTGTCGCTGGTAGAAATTGTCTTTGCGTTTGCTTGGTAGTTGCGTTGTGCAGTCATTAGAGCAACAAGCTCGCTGGTTAAGTCAACGTTAGAACCTTCTAATGCACCCGGAGTTAGGTCACCCATCGTACCTGAACCCGGAACACCCATAATTGGAGCACCTGAGCTAAAGCTTTGAGTCCATGATGTTCCACTCACTTTCGCTAAGCCTTGTGTGTTTGCAAAATCAGCAAGAACAACCTGACCTTGTAGCTGTGATTGGCCGTTAGTGTAAGTCGCGTAAACCATGCCGTTACCTTCAACGCGTACACCTGCAAGTTCACCTGATGTGTAACCGTTAGGACTATTAGTACTTACGCCAAAAGCTGCACCAAATTGCGTGCTGCCTTTCAGGTTAATGTCTACACTCATCGCGTTCGCGCCTGCAGCAGGGAATGAAACATTAAACGGCGCAGTTGGTGCTGAAAGCGAGCCGTCTTTACCAAACGTTACAGGCACAGTTGCTACTGGCGTCGTACCGCCATCTACTTGAACGTTCACTTCCCACGAGTTAGAAGCAGTCTTAGTAAAGTACTGAGTTACCGTGTGCGAGTTACCCAGTGAGTCGTAGACTTTTGTTGTGTAAGACGAGTTAAATGAGCTTGGATCTTTTGGATTGAATGGCGTTACGGCTTTATCAATAACAGACGCGCTTGCGTCGAAGTTCGCAACAAAATCTAAGCTGTCTGTTGCTTTAGCATTCAGTGAGGAAGTCGATACCTGAATATTACCCACAGAACCTGTCATTAGGTTGTTGTTGCTATCGACACTGTAACCTTGAAGCTTTGCACCGCTGTTAGCCGTAACAAAGTTGTTCTTATCCGTTGAGAACACACCTGAACGTGTGTACAACATTTGACCCATATTATCTTTAGTAACAAAAAAGCCACCGCCATTAATAGCTAGGTCCATCGCACGGCCAGTTCCTGTGATACTGCCGTCTTTGTCGAAGTTCTGTGAAATTGACGCGACTTCCACACCACCAGGTTGCATGCCGTTATATACAGCGGAGAATTCTGTGCGGCCACCTTTAAAACCATACGTTGATGCGTTGGCAATGTTGTGACTGATTGTGTTTAGCTCTGTGTTGGTCGCGTCCAGACCACTTAGTGCGATGTTAAAACTCATAAATAGACCTCTGATTTCCGTATTTGGTTAAGCACCAAACTGAGTGATTTGATAGAAAGGAACGTTGCCAACGCCATGGACATTGACTAATGCTGCGCCACCGGTATTAGGAATGCGCACTTGCTCAACAGTGCCTGCCATCAGCACATTTGGACTTGCTTGCCCTTCTTGCACTTCTACGGCCACTGAGTATTTGCCTGGTTTAAGACCAAGTTCTTCAGGATTAATTGAAAAGTCGACGTCACCTTTGCCGTGAGCACCTAGTGGCACTTTAGTTGATTGACCAAATTCATCTTTAACAACTAACGTGACTTGGTTTGAGCTATGAGCGAGTTCGATTTTTCCGTTTTGTACGTCTTCACCAAGCTGAAATTCATCCGCATTGACGTAAACCGTTTGCCCAACAAGGCCCGCTGTTGATAGCACTTGCATGTTGTCCAGTAACACCATGCTCTGTTGCATTGTCTTAGACATATTCTCGGTACTTTGTACCTGCGAGAACTGAGCCAATTGACCAACGTATTCCGTACCATCAAGGGGATTAAGTGGGTCTTGGTTTTGAATTTGAGCCACCATCAAAGAAATAAACTCATTCTCCAATGAAGAAGCGCTGTTCATGTCTTTAGGGTTTGGTGAGATACCGTTGCTGTCTTTTGTTTTTGTATTTACTGGAGCGTCAGACGATAAAGGGGTGTATTGTGCAATACTCATTAGCTACCCTGCCCTAATCTAAGCAGACCTTGCTGCATACTTTTTACATTGGCTAATACTTCAACATTCGTTTCGAAGCTGCGTGTTGCGGACATCATGTCTGCCATTTCAGCAACTACATCAATATCTGGGTAAAACACATAACCTTCATCATTAGCCAGTGGGTTGTTCGGCTCAAAACGCTTCTCTGCATCTCCAGCATTTTTAACAACGTCAACAATGCGAACTTCTGCATTGGGATAAGCTCCATTTTCTGTTGTCATTTGCGTTTTTTGGTACACAGTCGCAAATACTGGCTTAAGCGCTTTATAAGCATCTTCTGGATTTGCAGATACTGCATCTGCGTTTGCTAAGTTACTGGCTACCGTATTAAGACGCACAGTTTGTGCTGTCATCGCGGAACCAGTGATCGAGTAAATATCAGTGAATGACATAATTAACGTCCCTCAATCGCTTTCGCTAAGCCATTAAATTTCATGTTGAGAAACGTCAGGCTAGTTTGAAAGTCCATGTTGTTTTGCGTGAATTTTGCTTGTTCAACACCAAGCTCTACGGTGTTGCCATTTTTGCTATTCTGGTAAGGCACCGAGTATTGGGCCTGAACCTGGAACTTTGGCACCGGTTTGTTCACACCACCTGCCGTTACTTGGTTCATTACGGTGGTGAAACTTAGGTCTTTCGCCAAATACCCAGGGGTGTCAACATTTGCTAGGTTACTGGCGAGGACTTTGGTACGCTGAACGCGAAAATTAAGTGCCTCTGGATGTACTCCTAAAGCATTTTCAAATGTGATCGCCATGCATCTTCCTTACAGTTGGCTCGAATACGCCAACATACAAACAAGATACGTGCCATAAAAAATAGCTATATATATCAATGACTTACAAACAAGGATGGAAGCCAAACTTCCGGTTCTCGGAAAGCATTAAAAACAAGAGGAAAGTGTCCACTTCCTCAACAATAATGCTGACGTTACTCGCTTTGACATCAGAACAAGCATTCGCCAACACCAATGACAAAACCCTCAGCGTTGAAGAGATAAAATCCGTTGTAGCAACGGATTTCGAACAAGAGGTGGATCGCGTAGCGCTCTCCAATCAGTGGGGGGAGTACAAACTGGACTTCGACATGTGGGTGCCCGGTTCTGCCAATCACTTGCCAGAATGTCAATCGCCTTTAGTTATCACAGGTCGTGACAACAACACGTTGCCAGTCGGTAACCTCAAGCGCTCAGTCAGCTGCGACAATATCGCATCACCATGGCGAATTAACGTTACGATAAAGTCTTCGCTGACTCTGCCTGTTTTGGTCGCGACAACCACGGTTGGCCGAAATGAAGTCGTAACGGCTAAACACATAAAGCTTGAAACCCGAACCATCTCTCGCCAAGACGATTTTTATACTCGCCCCGAGCAAGCAGTAGGCTTAGAAACCTCTCGTCGTTTGAGGGCTGGACAAGTGGTTAATCCATCCAATTTGTCGGCCCCACCTCTAATCGAGAAAGGCAATGAAGTCATAGTCATTGCGAGCAAAAATGGATTTAGTGCCAGCACAAAAGGAGTCGCCTTAGAAGATGGAGCGAAAGGGCAACAAATTGACGTGGAAAACCCAAGTTCGGGCAAGGTCATAAGAGCAGTCGTAACTGGATTAAACCAGGTTCATACTCAATTTTGATTTTTTGACTCGGGGTAACATTTTTTAATTTTGGCTCTCGTCAGTAACACTGAACTTCGAGTACAAAAAAAATATTTAATGTTTATCACATTCTAACCGCCTACTTAATTTAGAACATGATGATGAGGACCACAGCATGAAAATCGACAAAGTCGCGGGCGGTCATGTCCCACAAACAAAATTACAGCAAGCAAGCAAACAGCCTGTCGACGTCGTCGAACAGAGCAAAGTACACGAGCCTGCATTTCAAGCGAATACCGTAGCGATAGATCGCGCTCAAGCTGAAATGGCATCACTACCTGATGTTGATATGGAAAAAGTAGAACAAGTACGCAACGCATTAGCGCGTGGTGAACTTAGCCTAGATACAAAAGTGCTATCCAAGGCAATCATGCAGTTCCATACAGGTCACGAGTAATAAAACGCTAGGAAGACATCATGGCAAGCGCAGTATCGCAGCGAATTCAACAATTTGTTCGCTCTATATCTGAGGATATTAAGCTTTATCAACAACTGCTTCCTTTGCTTCAGCAGCAAAGGGTATTGTACTTAAAGTTTGATGGAGAGGCACTGAACGACAATGTTCAGAAACAAATGCCGATACTCAATAAACTCAGCCGCTCCGCCAATGACAGAAGCCAGTGTATGCGAGCGCTGGGGTTAGCGTGTAATGACGCCAGCGTAAAACGAATTTTCAACGCTTTGCCTGCCCAAATAGGTATGCAAGCTAGAAAACAATGGGCGCTATTGGAAACGTTGGTAAGTCAGTGCCAACAATACAATCAGAGCAATGGCCACAGCTCTGCGGCGTTCCATGAGTTGGTCAGTCAACTCAAACAACCTGTGCAACACACTTATGAAGATAAATCGTTCTAAACGATGTTCGTCTTGCCTACAGATTCAGTCGCCATCTCGGCTGAGTACTGTAGGCCTTTTTATTTTTATTGCCTTTCTGTCCTACCTTCCATTCACATGCCAGGCAAAACCAAATGCTGTCGATATTCAAACGCAGTATCAAGTATTAGCCCCATATAAGCCACAAATTGCCAAGCGTCTCGATTCATCCAAACCGGTAATTAACCACATTTTCAAACAGCTTCAAAACCACTCATTACCAAATAGCCTAGCCTTAGTGCCAATGTTAGAGTCTTCTTACAATCCCAAAGCCGTTTCTCATGCTAACGCCGCCGGACTTTGGCAATTGATACCAACCACAGCGAAACGATTCGGATTAACGATAAATACAAAACAAGACGATCGCTTTGACACAGAAGCCAGCACAACGGCCGCGCTCAAGTACCTGGCGTTTTTATACAACAAATTCGATCAAAATATGGCTCTGACCTTAGCTGCATACAATGCCGGAGAAGGACGCGTTGCACGTGCTATTCAGCAAGCAGGAAGTCGAGATTTCCAACAACTCACGCTGCCTAACGAGACTCGTCAATACGTCAGCCGCTTCTATGCATTGGAAAAGTTGATAGATATCGGTCAGTTACAATCCTCATCATTTCAACCTTTACTCTTGTTTGCTCCAGACACTCCTATGATTTCACAACCGCTGGTCGACTTTAGCCGACTGCCTCCGCTAGTTAATTTGTGATAAAAGCTACGACAGAGCCCAATGTCAGAGAAACGTAAAATTACAAGATCCTGTTCGGCGAATTTGAAAACTCGTGATCTCTATGCAAACGTGTGCAAAAAAGTTGAGGTAAGGTATCTCAAAGATAAGAAAGAGTAGTGGTTTACTAAAAAGCGCCCCAATTGCGCTTGGCAATTGGGTAGATATGCGTCACATTGCGTTTGCAAAAAACATGAAAACCAATGGTCAGACCTAATAATTATTTACACACTAAATGTAAAACAGCTATTGTTTTCATAGTTCGAAACAAATCTAACATATCAAGATGGCGCTTCGCTTGCGCGTCTGGAATAAGTCCGGGTTCCGGGGGGGAGTCCGGACTTTTTTATTGCTCTAAAATCTTTGCCCACAATAGAGCCAACAGAAGCTAAGTCGTAATAATGCAAGCTAGCTGCTTATAGTAATTCTTTAGAAATCAACTGAAGCAAAAACGTTTCGCGCTCAATGCTCATGCCTTTTTTCGGGCTTTCTGCCATCGTTTTTTCATTGTGTGCAATTGCTTCGTGAATGTTCATCCATAACGGGCGCATTCCATTTTTAACTTCGTAATCTTCATACGCCGTTTCGCCTAGCTCACGTTCGATTTTACATGTATAACAATACGACACCATGTGCATCACGTCAGCGTCATCCTTGTACCACGGACGAAACTCCTCAAAGATTCCGAAAGGCTTAATACCATGTATATTTTGGGCGCCCGTTTCTTCCTCTAATTCACGGACTAATCCAGCAATGACATCTTCACCATCATCAATACCACCGCCTGGTAGCGTGTAGTCATGGTAACGTTCTGTATAGAGCAACAGCACATCTTCACCATCAAGTACAATGGCTCGCGCTGCATTGCGCTGAAAAACAATTTTGTCATCCAAATGCTCTATGTCTGGATGAACGGTCGATTTTAAATGTCTCATCGAAAATACCACGGTCAATGTTTTGTGCGCATATTACCGAATTTCACACTTTAAATCATTGTTGTAGGCCAGGTACGTTCGAGCGCTTGTCAGGAAGTGATTGATATGACCTTCACAACAATACGCCAAGAACAGAAGTGTGACGTGCTAATCAGCAATAAATGAGAATATCTAAATTCTTATACGTCCCTCTTACTTTTAACATCGATAAGACAATAATCTCTTAAAGTTGCCTATAATCAATACAATACTCGCCCACCCCATGCGGAGATAAAGAATGAAAAAGACAAATTTAATGATGGCTATGGCTGCAACATTGGTACTGGCTGGTTGTTCAACTTACAAGGGAGCGACCCGATCAACTGAGTATACCTCCGTTGCAAATCCCGCAGCCGTATACTGTGTTCAGCAAGGTGGTGAGCTGGATACCGTGTCGGAAAACGGCGAACGTGTCACTTACTGTGTGCTGTCGGACAATGAACGCGTCGAGCAATGGGAATACTATCGCGAGAATCACAAAGAAAATGAGGGTGACAACTACTAATTATTTTTGTCGATACGTCACCTTCCCTCTATCACTTAGGAGCCTTTGGGCTCCTTTTTTATTTGATTTATCAAAGTGTTCTTACGTTGTTTTTACATATCTCTGACTTTACCGCACATCGACCCTATATCGAACAGTGTTCTATTCTTGACATTCCCCTGACATAACTTTCCACTTGGACAATAAAATTCCAAACACAGATCACACTAATTCACATTTCTTCCACATTTTCTGGGACAGGTGAGCAAGATGAAAACACAAATAGTAAAAGAAGCCGAGTCAGCCCCAAGCAACGTTGTTACTGAAAAATCAAAGCGCATTATTTATAAATCGAGTTTAAACGCCTTGATGATTGTCGCTATAAGTATTCTCGTTAACCTTAGTCTTCGTCTTGATTATGTCGTGTTGGGATCAAGCCTTGGCGAGCTTTCCGTTACAGAAACGCTCCAGCTTGTGATGCTTGCTATTGCATCATGGTCGTTTTTCAGCTTATCGAAACAACAGCCTCAGCTAAAGCATGCGGCTATTTTGATTGCAGGATTTTTTGCAGTACTGATTATTCGCGAAACGGACTATTGGACAGACATGATTCATCATGGCTCTTGGGTTTTCCCAGCACTTGCTGTCACCGCACTGGCTTGCGCCAAAGCTTACCAAGGTGGTAAAGGTACCATGAACGAAATGGCGACCATTTTAACGGTGCCACATATGAAGCTATTAGTTGGTGCTGTAATGCTATTATTAGTCTTCTCTCGTTTGTATGGTATGGGTAGTTTTTGGCAACAAGTGATGGACGAAAATTACATCCGTGATGTTAAAAATATCTCAGAAGAAGGTATAGAACTGCTTTGCTACTGTTTGATCGCATTAAGCGCCGTCCGCACAAAACGCGAGCTTAATGAATAGACTCTGGGTCAAAGCGACGGTTCAATGCCGTCAGTATCGGATGGAAGATACTTAATGCCTTTTCCGCAGCACCTACAGATTCATCCAAGGCCGTCATTTCGACGGCCTTTTTCATTTCTTCAATATGTTGCAAAGCCTCTTTATCGAGCGGTAAAGAGAGCAATTTGTGAATAGCATCTCTTGCGATCATCAGTGGCTTTTTTCGGACAATTGATAAATCTCGGAAAAATGCGCCATGCTTGATCCCTTCTAAATAAACTCGGTAGGTTGTGAGTTCATCGAGTAGCAAGAATGTCTCCGCCATAAGCCCTTTATGTGGGTATGGCACGCTAATATGTTTGCTGATATCCAGTGGAATATTGAGGGTCACCCCCATGGATTCGCAATCGGATTTAAGTACTCGTAATAAGCCTTGCTCATCCATCAAATTCTGGATATCAATGATTCGTTCGAGGTGGTAGTCATTAGACAGCAAGATAACCTCAACCGGATGCCCCGACGATAACTCGAACAACCCACTTTTGCACAAAACTTGGGAAACATAACGCATGTTTTGAAACGTGTTCAACGACTCCGTTTCTAAGAGTATATGACGTTCAGGGAACGGATTCACAGAGTCTGCGTTTAGGGTTCTAAAATACGCGTACATCGCCTCTGCTTCAGAAACACTTTGTCCTTGCGTTACTCCGCCACAAAAAATAATCGCCGTTCGCTCTGTCGGTAGTGATGCAGTCCTACAAGACAAAGCTTCGACTCTTGTTATGCCCTCAGAGGTCAACCTGTTATTGACGAGGCGTTTACCTAAAACGATGACGATGTTGTCTAACTTCATTTTAAAATCTCGCGCTTAGTTGGCAGTGTTACAAAAATCTTCTTTCACTCCCGACCCACAAGCTTTAACATCTAGTTAACAACACTGTTCTAGAGACCTTTATAAAGGTTCACTGCTAAAGGAAGTCAATTATGCTGTCGATTTTCGATATATTTAAAATTGGTGTCGGGCCATCCAGCTCCCATACTAATGGTCCTATGCTTGCCGGATTCCATTTCACTCAGCTAGTTAGCGACTCTATGGCGAAAGTGCATCGGGTGCAAGTGGACCTTTATGGCTCATTGTCACTGACAGGTCGAGGGCACCATACAGACCGAGCCACGGTCCTTGGTTTGATGGGAAATAAACCTGATACCATCAAAATGAGCAGTGCCAAAAGTGCGCTACAAAATACCATAGACAATAATACGCTCATGCTCGCCGGTACACACCAAATTGAGTTTAGCTACGACCATGACATCGTCTTTCATAGCGACAACCTTCCCTTGCATGAAAATGGCATGACGATTACGGCATTAGACGCTGCTGGAGATCAAGTAGCGTTTGAAATTTATTACTCCATTGGGGGCGGATTCATCGCCACCGCCGACGAACTAGAGAACGGCACGCAACAAGATGAGGTCGCAGTACCATTTCCGTTTACATCCGCAGATGAGATGCTGGAAAAAGCCGAGACGAACGGTTTCAGCTTGGGAGGCATGATCCTCCAAAACGAACTCGCATTTCGCTCAGACGAAGAAATTAACCAAAGAGCAGAGCAAATTTGGAAAGTGATGTCGCTCTGCATGCAACGTGGCTTCGATACGGAAGGGATTTTGGAAGGTGGTCTAAATGTCACTCGTCGAGCACCAAACCTTTTGAAAAAGCTCGAAGCCAACGCTGCAGTTGAAAACGATCCGATGGAGATCATGGATTGGATCAATCTCTTCGCCTTTGCGGTTAGTGAAGAAAATGCAGCAGGAGGGCAAGTCGTTACTTCTCCAACGAATGGCGCAGCAGGGGTGATTCCGGCGGTATTGATGTACTACCATCGCTTCATCAAAGAGCTCGATGTTAAACAGCTAAAAGACTTTCTCGCAGTCGCCGGCGCTATCGGCATCTTATATAAAACTAACGCGTCAATTTCTGGTGCAGAAGTGGGGTGTCAGGGAGAAGTTGGGGTTTCTTCATCCATGGCTGCCGCTGGCTTAACAGCGCTAAGAGGGGGCAGTAACGAGCAGATTTGTATTGCTGCGGAAATTGCGATGGAGCATTCATTGGGTATGACTTGTGACCCGATTGGCGGCTTGGTTCAAGTACCTTGTATTGAAAGAAATGCCATGGGAGCAATGAAAGCGATTAATGCATCGCGTATGGCATTAAAGCGCACAAGTAAATGCTTAATTTCGTTAGATAAAGTTATCGAAACCATGTATCAGACTGGTAAAGATATGAATAAAAAATACCGTGAAACCTCTTTGGGGGGCTTAGCTGTCATTCATATGGCACCGCCATGCGAATAATGGCAAGTGGTCATTGCGCTTAGCTTCTCACCATACGCTTATCTGGTAATTGTGATCTGATGATATTACATATAGAAATGCCGCGTTCTTCGCGGCATTTTCTTAACAAGAAACTATTCGATTAATCACGTCGACCACGAAGTTCAATTTTTTGAGTTGCAGCATCCGAATGGATTGTTACACCGCCATAGGCCATTTCATTGCGACCCTTCAGCGTCAATTGAGAATCTGCACGCTCTACGTCAACCTGATTTTTCGTTGCCATCGTCATATCAATCGTGCCCGTGTATGACCCATCGCCAGCAAATGCTACGTTTGTTGAGCAAATCATCAAAACAAGTGCGATTAGTTTTTTCATACATCACCTCTATTATCGTTCTAACTTTCTTTCGGTGGAAAAACTGTAACAACAGAAACGCGCTCATACGAGGAAAGCCATTATTTACCAAATGGAAATCCATGCTAATAAACTGGTGTAACCAAGAATAACTTATCGTTACCTTCAATAAATCAGGGATAAGGCAGCAACTTAAATTGACCGAGCGTTGTCTTTTCTTAAGAAATTCAGCGATATGATTTGTCGACAAAAGCCAAGCGAGACAATGTATGAGCGTTAATCTGGATATTCAAAATATTTTGGTATTAAAACGGATGTATGAGTTACGTAACGTCCGGTTAGTCGCAGAATCACTCGGTAAAACGTCAGGAGCAATCAGCAAAAATCTGACAAAGATGAAAACTCAGCTCAATGATCCGCTATTCGTTCAGACCAAAAATGGCTTTGAACCAACAGCTTTTGTGGAAGCGAATATTGCGCATTTTGAGCAAATAATCAACAGTATTGATTCCATCAAACCACAGCATTTTTCACCAGCTCATTTTGACGGTTCAATCACTATTTATGCTAACACATTGTTTTGGGAGTACTTTGGTGACAAGTTTTACTTGGAGTTACTAAAGTACGCCCCAAACGCAAAATTCTCATGTTTGCGCTGGGGTAGCGAAGCAAAAAAACGATTAATTGACGGTGAAAACGCCATTGCGATTCATTACTTTGATGAAGATCTGCCACAGTCAATTGTTCAGACCGAACTAGGGCGAGGAAAAGCGGTATTTTTTGTTCGACAAGATCATCCCGCTCAAAACTCCCAAGAACTAGAAGAATACCCTTTTATACTTTTTAAAACGCCGGGATGGAACGACTACCGATACCCAGTGTTGGAAAGGCTCAAACATATGGGTTTTAGAACCACACCTAAAGTGGAAATTGAGCATCCAGCGATGATTCAAAAAGTGCTTCTGCAAACGAATCATTTTGGCATAACGATGAGTGGACATGTTCCTAAGGGTTGCCGGAGTATCGCGCTTCCTGCTGGGCTAGAGCTTGATGTTCGCTACGTGATGAGCTGTCGTCGCTCTCAACAGCAAGCTCCGGTAAATCAGTGGTTATTAGATGTCATTAAGCATGTCGCTCAGTCCTAGACTGATGACTTGCTACTGCTAATAATAGCCAAACCACACATGCGCTCTACTTACTCGCTGAACGAACATTAAAGACTCTGTATTAACCATTGAGCAAAGGTGTTTACGTATGATTTTTTGGATGCTCGAACCATCATATAATGTGCACCAGAACTTGGCATATGCCAATTTCCAGCCTGGACTAATACGCCCTGTTGCAGCTCATCCTCAACAAGAAAGTCTCTTACCAGCAACACGCCAAGTTGATTAATCGCAGCATGAATAGCAAGCAATGAGTGTTCAAACTCGGCGACGACTTTGCTCACCTTCCCTTGGTAACCTTGGTGTGAAAGCCACTCTTGCCAAGATTCATGATAACCACTAGTACAGATTTTAGGCGTTTTAGCTAACTGCGAGAGGTCATTTATCGGGTTTAAATGCATAAAGCCGGGGCTTGCGACAACAATCCAGTTTTCTTGGGTTAATCGTATGGCTTCTTGCTCTTGCCAATCTCCATCTCCGTTAATAATTTCGATATCCGCAATCGCACTGGCGTTTGGAACTGTATTAGCAGTTGTCGAGACTTTAAAGAAAATGTCTGGGAATTGTCGCTGAAAATCAGCCAATCTTGGCATTAACCACTGAGAGCAAAAGCTGTGAGCGACATGTAAGTTAACTTGCGTATTCTTGGGACGAGTAAATAAATGCTGCGTCGTGGTCGATAATGTTTGAAGCACATGATTAACCACAGGCCAGTATTCTTGTGCGGAGCAGGTCAGCGTAAGGTGAGTGCCCTTACGCTCGAATAACGTCGCATTGAGCTGTGACTCTAGCGATTTCACCTGTTGGCTGACGGCCGCACGAGTCACATTTAGCTCCTCTGCGGCTTTTGTAAAACTCTGTAGTCGCGCCGTGGCTTCAAAAGCTCGGAGCAAATTGAGCGGCGGTAAACTTTGCATATCATTCTCCCAAACACTTGGCTGTCATGCTATGAACTGGTGATGACAAATTGATGAAGGTGCTGAGTTTACGTATGTTGAGCATATGTCAAAGCGTCCCGATATAACTATGTTTCTACACAACTACTTAGTTTGTTAAGCGGGATCAAAAAAGCCAGCGTGATACACGCTGGCTTTTGGAACTTTATCTTAAGCAGGAATTATTCTGCTTTTTCAGTTGTTTGGTATTCAAACGCAGGAACAACCACTTCAACACGACGGTTCATTTGACGACCTTGACGTGTCTCGTTGCTTGCCACTGGGTTAGCTTCACCCATGCCTTTCACTGTCATACGCTCAGCCGCAATACCTTTTGCTTGGAACTCGTCAGCAACGGCTTTTGCACGTTTTTCTGTGAGTTGCTTGTTGTAAGCAGCAGAACCTGTCGTATCGCTGTAACCCGTGATCTCAACTTGAGCTTGTGGGTAAGTATTCATCAAATCAACGGTACCAGAAAGGTTCGACGCGTCTTTCACTTCTGCACTTTCTAAGTCGAATTGTACTGTCGCTGTTGTTTGAGCAGGGTAAACGTGATCTACAATGCGTGTTGCAGGACGTGCTTCTACCACCTCTTCAACGGCTTTTTCTTGAACGACTGGCTCAGAACCAAACTTGTAGTTGAAACCGATACCGAAGAAATCTGAATCCATGTCTTCAATTACATCATCAGACATATCTTGGTAGCGTTGGTATTCAGCACGTAGGCTCCAGTTGTAGTTGATTTGGTATTCAGCACCCAGAGAGCCAGTTGGTACGAAATCTTTCTCGTCACCAGCCATCATGTATGCAGCACCAACTTTCGCGAATAGATTCCAAGAATCCGTTAGCGGTAGGTTAAATTTAGGAGCAAGCGTCAACGCCCAAAGATCACCATCAACGGTGTTTAGGCCAGGCTTTTTGAAGTTTGCAGTGAAGTCACCAAGGTAATCAACACCATACTCTGCTGCAACGTACTTGTTGAAGCTGTAGCCTAAGTGCATAGATGCTGCAAAACTGTCGTCGTCACAAGGTTCGTTCAGGTAACACGCATCGTTTAGAGAGTTGTAACCTACTTTACCGCCCATGTAAGTGTCAGCAAGTGCAACGTTTGAGATCACACCACCAGCAAGTACAGTAGCCACTGCTATAGCGATTTTTTTCATTATTCTTTTCCTTTTTCTTGTACACAAAGCAACACACCGCGGCAGCATACTGCCGTAAAATATGAAGCCGTAACTTTCTCTTTTCTTCGAATAGAAATAGCTAAATAGCGTAGGAAAGAATCAAAAATGATATTCAAACGCCAATGACGTAAAACGGAAAAAGGTAACCTCAAGACCATCTATTCATGAGCTTCATCCGCATACCCAACCGAAAAATAAAGTTCGTTGCGTTGGTTTAGCCATAGTCAATTCGTTGCGGAGAATATCACAAAGAAGCCAACTTTCTGTGACGCAAATCACCATAAAAAGCCACTTTCTCAAATTTAAGAATCATCATTTAAGCTTGTGAATGGCAACAAATTTTTACAGGGGAGCGTGGATATGGAGAGCACAAAAAAACAGCTCATTTAAAATGAGCTGTTTTCGAAATAATGAAAAAGCGTTAACTCGTCGCGCTAAATTTTATCCGCTACGGTTAACGTTGCAGCTAATACATCTTGTCCAAACAAGACACTACGCTCAGGAGACCAACCGTAAAGTGGATCTGGGTGATTGTTGTTATCTTTAAATGGCATTTCGATTGTGTAAGACAAGCATTTGAACTGCTCTGCAACCCAATTTGAACCGACCGTCAAATTCGCTTTACCAGGCTCATCTTTATCGTAACCAATCTCATCTTGGAACTCTGGCGTAATAGTCAGTAACGCTTGCTTAAATGATGTCTCTAAAGCGGCAAGATTTTCATCGTAAGAAGGAATACCTTCTGAGCCAGCGACGAAGTTATACGGAATCGCTTCATCGCCATGAATATCTAAAAACATGTCAACACCCGTTTCCAGCATGCGCTGACGCACAAGGTAGACTTCTGGGCTCTTTTCCATTGATGGCGTTTGCCATTCACGATTTAGGTTTACACCTACTGCGTTGGTACGCAAGTGACCGCGAATACCACCGTCTGGGTTCATATTTGGTACGACGTAAAGCACCGCTTTTTCAAGCAATGCACGCGCAACCGTGTCGTTTTCATCTAACAGACGTTGGATCATACCTTCCATGAACCATTCCGCCATGGTCTCACCTGGGTGCTGACGTGCAATCATCCAGATTTTCTTTTTGCCTTCTTCTGGCTCACCGAAAGTAAGCAAGCTCATGTCATTGCCATCTAGCGTATGACCAAGCGTCTCTAGTTGGCAGTGGTGCGCGCTTTGTGCCATGTGTAACAAGTCTAAATGGCGATCGTACGTGTATGGCGCAAAGTACGCGAAGTAAATTGAACTGCGCTCAGGGATTACAGTGAAAGTCAGCGTGTCGCCATCGAACTCTGCCGGTACTCGGAACCATTCTTCACGATCGTAAGACGCAACCACATCGTAACCTTGCCATCCTTCTGGATAAGCCGATTTAGCCAAATCAAGCAATTTGATGGTGTGCGATTGCTCAGCTTCTGTCTCAAGACGGAAGTGGAACCACTGGTAGAATTCCGACATATTGTCGTTAGGAATTTTGAGTTGGATGTCGTTTTTGTCGTCCGCTTTCACTACGTGAATGCTGCCGCTATCGAAGTTGCTGAATACTTTCATTTTATGACTCACCTTTTAAATCTGAGCTTGAAAGACAGAGGCTAACACAAGGCTTCATCGCGCCCCAATGACTTTCACTGCAAACTGTCTCGTTTGTGGCTAAAGTCTTCAGTTTAGTCAAGCTTATCCGCTTTGCCTGCTGGTCCTGCAAGTTTTGCTAGCCGCTTATCCCAGATAAACGGCGTTTTCTCGTTATCTTCTGCTTCCTCTTTTCGACGTACCGCGTTGCGCACTATCATAGCCCCGGTCCAGCGAAGCGGTTCTGGTGGGAAACACCCCAACGGTCCTTTGGCTAAACCACTGTTCGTCCACTCGTTATCGATTCCCAATATCAATGAAGATAGGATCTTTCCGCCCATGCGAGTCTGCGCTACACCATTGCCTGAATAACCAAATCCGTAAAAGATATTGCTCTGTTTATCTAGCTCGCCGAAAAAAGGGAAACCAGTAGCAGAACGATCAGAGCCCCCCGTCCATGAATAAGCAAACTCCTCGCCTCTCAAACGAGGAAACAACTTATCGAACGACTTACGCAGTAGACCTTGGTAGCGTGTTGGCTTGTTAAACATTACGTCAACTTGGTTATTGAAAGAAAACTGATTGCCGCCTTTCCCCAACATCAAACGGCCATCTGGCGTATCTCGGTAATAGTGCACAAAAATACGAGAATCCAACACACTAGAACCTGCCTGCCAACCAGATAGAGGTAGTGCGTCACCAAGCGGCTTGGTGATCACCATGTCGGAAGAGACCACCACGATACTGTTTTTGAACTGTTTAAACTGCTCTACCATCCATGCATTTAATGCCAACACCACCTGCTGCGCTTGAATATTTCCTTTAGGTGTACAGACGGTGGCAGGTTTTCCATAATCTAGACGCGTCATTGGCGTGTTCTCATAAACTTCTACACCCAGATCAATAGCAACACGGCGTAACCCTCGCGCGAGTAAGGCGGGTTGCACGTTAGCAGCAACCGGAGAGTGATAGCCTTCTATATGTCGAGGTGAACCCGCATTGGCACGCAGTTCCTCCACCGAGCAACGACGCCAACTGTTCACTTCTAATCGCTTTAACTCGTCCACAACTGGCTGCATTCCCCCAGTTTGAGCCTGATTGGTTGCAGTGTAATAAACCCCTTTCAACGATAAGTGCGCATCGATGTTGTGCTGCTGACAAAAGTCGTCAATCTCTAGCACTGCTTGTTCCGACTCTTTTACTAACCAAGCAGCATGTTCTTCACCGAATAACCGTTTCAATGTCGGAAACTTGGTAGACCAAGTCAGCATACAACCGCCGTTTGCGCCCGATGCACCACTACCACATAAGCCCTTTTCGATAACAACCACCTGTTTTTCCGGAGATTGCTGCTTAATCATAATCGCGGTCCAAAGTCCGGTGTATCCGCCACCAACAATCGCAACGTCAGTATTAATGTTCTGCTGTAACGGTTGTGGCGTTTCTGGTTGCTCAGCTTCAATTGCCTGCTTGAACCAATATGAATGATGTGTCATCGGGTATCCTCGTTAGTGCGTTACATCCATTTCCGCAAACACTTTACAAACGATGATGACAATCAACGAGCAAGAAAATCTAACGCTGAGCGATAGAAAATGTTGCACTGAGAGTGTGAAAATTTTCGCTTTCGACAAAAACAAAATGAGGAGCTCGTGGCTCCCCAAAAACAAACAGCAAAAAATATTAGTGGTAAACAATTCAAGTCCGTCTTACTGGTTAGTATTTACCGGTATCACGCATGCGGTACTCGTATTGAACATTGAGAATAGGCTGGTAAACAACTTGCCCGTCACTTTGCAAGAACTCATTTACCATGACTTTTGAGTCAGTGATAGAAAACGATTGGCGATCAACATACGTTGTAAGGCTCGTAAACTCATCACGGAGTTGTCCAGATGATTTATTTTGGTAGCTTTGGATCATGTCTCGGCCCATTTCATAAGCCGCTTGTTTGCTATCCATTACGTCGCCATGGATAGTTTCGGTATCGTTTGTCCACTGATAACCACCAGCAAGAGCCATAGAAGGTGCAGCAATCAGAGCAATCGTACTTGCTAAAGTTGTTAAGCGTTTCATAAACCTCTCCTTACTTACCTTTACATCGGGCCAAAATTGGCTCGATACTTATAAGGTACGTATAAAGACCTAAAACACGTCAAAACAATTTCAAATAATGTTCAATTTTCGTTCAACTTATTTCACATTAACTTAGCAACTCAACGTCATATTCAGCCGACATTCGCATTTTCTTTCTTTTGAACAATGGGTTTCAACCTGACACTTCCTTACCAAACCATACAATACCTAAGGTCAATTTTCTCTTAGAATTTCAGCAAAAGAACAGTGTTCAAAACCTTACACAAACGTCGGACACAGCAAAAACCACCTCTTTTCAGTCGTGCTTTGCATTCCTCCTTTTCGGGTTCTTCGCTGCTCGTCCGTCGGTTCTTAATTGTCGCTATTGAGCACAAGTTAATCTGGAGTGAAAATGACCGCGAACAAATCCATTTTTTACCATAGCAAATCGATTTACTCAGATGATTATGCTGATGTCTACAAGCCAATTTGGACCTACAGAGCTAAGTTCATCTTACGTGCGCTTTATTACAAACGTGCGTTTAAGCACCTTTCAGACAATATTGAATCGTCATTGTTAGAGTTGCTTTGTACACGTACGCATCGATTTTTAGAGAAGCCGTTTCGTCCGTATATCATCAAAAACAACTCAGCGTTCGATCGTTCTAACTTGGTGGTTGATCACTATAAAACGATTTCAGAACTGTTTTCTAAACAAACAATCGAAGAAATCTACACAGACTCGAAAGGCCTAACATTAGCCTCTTTTGAAATTGACGAAATCCTGTACTCGGTGAGATTAGTATACGAAGCACGTTATCAAAAAGAAGGCGATATGAGCCTAGTGCTGCACAGCGCTGAAGATGGCAACTTCTACACGCTCTCTTTTACGCTCGGTCACATCGAATCTGGACGCAGCATTATGATTGGCGGCTTACAAGGACCGCGAAGCAGTGAAGAAAACAACGCGAAAATTAAAAAGCTAACTCGTAAGCTTTACGGACAGAGACCAAAAAGCTTGATGGTGAGCTTGCTCACTTTGCTCGCACAAATTTGGGAAGTGAACACGATTCTAGCAGTGAAAACGCAGTCCCATACTTACGCAGCTAAGCGCTACAGCAAAGGGCGAATCAAAACGGATTACGATGCACTCTGGCAAGAATTGGGCGGCACCGAATACAATCGTCATTTTTACTCAATTGATGTAAATGCACCCCGTCGAGATATCGAAGGCATGTCGCGCTCTAAGCGTTCGATGTATCGTCGCCGTTATGAATGGCTAGACAACACCAAGATCACTTTCGAACAAATATTAAAAGGCGAGCAAGCTAAAAGCTAAGGAGAAGCGTTCATGCGTTATTCATTCATTACTGCTTTAGTGTTGTCGGCTTTTTCTTTGTCAGCCAATGCAGAAACCAGTGAGCACATCATAGGTACAAACATTGGCTATGGCGATGTGAACTACGATGCTCCGACAAGCAAAGAATCAGGCGACATGTTCTTAGGTGAAATATATTACCGCTACATGCCAACACATAACTTTGGTATCGAAGCAGGTTATAAAGGCGCGTTTGACGGTATCGGCTCGATACTCGTGAGTCCGATTTCAGAAGTCACCGATACGAGCTTCTCCGGACCTCGCTTGAGTGGCTATGCTAGCTATCCTCTGGGTTCAGGTTTCGAACTGTACGGCAAGGCAGGTGTTACTCTCTACACTCTCGAATACACTTATAAAGTGAACGGTCAGAGCAAGAACATCGAACACTCAAGTGTCGGAGGTGAAGCGGCTGGCGGTATCGGCTGGAGCTACAAACACTTTGGTTTGAATGCAGAATATGTGTACTCAAAAAACAGCGATTTTGACTCTAGCGGTGTGATGTTTGGTGCGCAATTGCGTTTTTAAACAAGGCTTACAAGTTAATACAAAAGGCAGCGAGAGGCTCATTCGCTGCCTTTTTTCGTGAATATAGGTCAATACGCAAGCGCGAGAATGATCCCCGCCACGATAGAAGTAACGCCAAGCCCTCGGGTGAGATACCATTTCTCAGACAGAAACCAAATCCCCATAAACAATCCAAACACAATGCTAATTTGCCTTAGTGCCACGACCAAACTGACGTTGTCGGTCATGGTCATCGCAAACAACACCAAGCCGTAGGTGGATGCCATCATTACCCCTGCCATGCTAGCTGTTTTGCGGATCTGCCACGCTGTCTTAATCTCATCTGGCTTGCCCGTAACTAAGCACCACACAAGAGCAGGAATACCAATTGCCCAAAACTGCACGCCCAAATAGAAGATTGCACTGTACTGATCATTCAAAATCTCTGATGCTTGTCCTGTGAGTAAACTCAGCGCTTCTTTATCGACCACCGAGTAACCCGTTGTGCCTATTGCGGCAATTAATGCCCAGAACACACCGACGTTCAAATAGGAGCCCAATGTCATTTGACGAAAATTCGTCAGTGGCACCAGCATACAACCAAGGGTAATCAGCAAGAACCCAAGCCACTGCTGACTAGATAATTCATGTCCCAATGCAACACTGATTGCGCCGACCATCATCACTGGCAGTGCCCGAGCAATGGGATAAACCACACCCACGTCTGCGTGCTTATAAGCGACAATCAAACCAACCAGATAAACCATTTGTGAAATGCCGCTAATGAACAGCAATCCCCAAAATTCACTCGGTAATGATGTCCAGCCAATGGTCACCAAATACCAAATCAAATAAGGGGTAAGAATGAAACATGCAGAAAAGCTGGCCGCCATAGTAAACGCGAGTCCAGAGCCTGAGTTGCTTTTACCAAGGATATTCCAACCCGCATGGAGAACAGCAGAAAAAACGACGAGACTAATCGCCAACAAATCCATTTCAATGTTCCTGTCTGAATAAAATAAAGGCCCCGAGATGGAGCCTTAGATAATGAGAAAATCCACTTAACGATTGAGTTCCGCCAGAGATTCAATGCTGATGGCATCGTGTCGCCAATACTCGATATCGCAATCAATCAACTCACCATGCTGGTTGTAGTTGATGCGCTCCACTACCATCGCTGGCGTACCGGCTGTCGCACGCAATGCCTGAGCCATTTCACCCAACAAAGTACTGGTTGAAATGCGGTAGCGAATCTTTTGATACGTCACGCCATAATGATCGCGATAAATGTCCGTCAGCGAATTTGATAAATCGTAATCCAGCAGGTTCGGAAACAGCTCTGGGCGAATGTAGTTTGTTACGAATACCACAGGTCTATCTTCAAGGTATCGCACACGGTCGACTCGATACACATCCGAGAAAGGCTGCAAGTCCAGCAAGCGCGCCGCTTGTTTGTTTGCCAACGTCCCTTTTGCTGCGACCAAGTCCGTTTTTGGCACGCGATTTTGCGCTTTCGCCATGTTCGGGAAGTTCAGAGTTTGGGTTGGATCGTAACGCAATGGCTCAGGTGAGATAAACCAACCTCGGCGATCTTCGCGATAAATTCGACCTTCCGCTTCTAGCAGTGATAAAGCTTCACGCAGAGTGACGCGTGTAGTATCGAACGACTCCGCCAACTTACGCTCTGCTGGCAGTTTTTGACGCGGCGATAGCATGCCCGCTTCAATCTGTTCAACAATCGAATCTTTAATTTTTACGTATTGCACGAAGTGTCCTTATCTTTTGCGCCAAGCTTGTGTGCGATTTTCTAACAATTTACCCAAAGTCATCTGAACAATCTTCGCAATTGCGGCAGCAATCATGATCATGACAGCCATTGCCGCTGCAGCGCCAGTTTGACCTGCATCATCCATATTCAGAATCGAGACCGAAGCCGGAATCGTATCGGTTGAGTAAAGGAATACTACCGCAGAAGTAGTGGTTAATGCATTAACAAACAAGTAAGTCGCAATGTCCAAAATCGCAGGTAAGCACACAGGTAATGTCACTTTAAAGAACAACTTGTATTGAGGAAGCTTCACCGATGCCGCCGTGGCTTCAATCTCCGATGGCAACTGCTTTAGCGCTGTCAGGGCGGTCATGTGACCCACTGTGTAGTAATGCACTACCGTGTTAATCACCAAGAATGCCATGGTGCCATAAAGTACGTTTAGAGGATTGTTCGCATCGTTGAAGTAAAAGATGTAACCCAAGCCAAGCACCATACCCGGTACCGCCATTGGCACCACGCTGAGCATTTGCATCACCTGACGAATTGGACCAAACGCACGCCCTTTCTCAATGCAGTAAGCACCGACAAAGATAATGGCTGTACCGATCACTGCCGTCCAACCTGCCAGTGTTAGTGAGTTGAAGAATGGGCTCCAACCGTAAGTGCTCATTTCGGCAAAGTTGTAGTTATTTAGCGTCAGCGCTTTGTTCCAAGGCCAGAACGTAACTAACGAGCCATACACCGCCATACCCAAAACCGCCAACACTGCGATAGAAATGATGCTGCAGTAAACCAAACAAATGCTGTCGCGCGCTTTGTTAGGTTCTGGCTGATAAGGTACCGAGCGAGTGTCAAATAAGCTCTTTTGCTTTTTCTGTACCCAGCGGTCTGCACCAAATGCCATTACCGCAGGGAATAGAAGCATAATGCTGGTCACCGCACCCATGGCAAAGTTTTGCTGTCCCACAACTTGTTTGAAGATGTCAGTCGCCAAAACGTTGTAGCTGCCCCCAATCACTTTCGGCACACCAAAGTCCGTGATAACCAGTGTAAAGACGACGATAAGCGTACTGATCAAACCGTATTTCGCCGCAGGTAACGTCACCATAAAGAAGGTTTTTATTGGTGAGGTCTTCAGTGCGCGGGCTGCTTCATACAAGCGAGCATCTGAAGTGCGCAGCGAAGTAGTCAAAATCATCAATGCATGAGGGAAGGTCCAGAAAATCAAACCCATCGAGATACCAATCACGCCGTAAATCGAGTTTCCTAACAGCATCTCTTTGGCAATGCCTTGATTACCGAAAAGGAAAATCAAACTGATCGCTGGTAACAACGAAGGCGCAAGGATTGGCGCAGTACCTAAGATTTGAAACAAACCTTTAAACGGCATGCATGAGCGAGTCAGCGCGTAGGCATAACCAAACGCAAGTACACCCACTACCGAGGTCACAATCACGCCCAAAGTGAAGGTATTACCCACCGACACCCACAAGCTTGAAGAAGAAAAGTACGTCGCAAAGTTTGCCAATCCAACAAATTCGCCATTGGCATTTTGCACACTCTTGGTCAACATTGCCCAAAGCGGCATTAAGATGAACAGCACCATCATGGTCGACAAACCAGCGAGCAAACCGAACAACACAAGGTTGTCGCGGCTAACACGTCCGAGTAAGGATTTTGCTTTGTCTTGTGTGGTCAGGCTATTCATCGTCATTGTCTTCGCATCCATGTTTACACCTACGCCGCTAGCGCTTTATCAACCGAGGGCACGGCGTAACCATGCAGCCCTTCTTCAGCAAACTGGATGTAACGTACATCGCCCGCTTTGATATTGAGTTTTTGAACCGTTTCCACGGGCACATCCACTACGATGGTTTTCGTTGAGCTGTCGTTTTGCAATACACAATCAATGCGGAAAAACGCCCCCAGAAACTCGGTTGCGGTAACTCGCACTGGTAAAGAGTTGTTGTAGTTTTCAACAAACTTGATGCTTTCAGGACGCACCGCAAGGTCGAAGCGGTCACCACGTTCGATCTTACGATTGGTCAAGCTTGGCGCTGGCATTAAGGTTTCTGCAATGCGTATTTGGGAATCCGTTGCGACTGAGGTTTCAATAAAGTTCATGCTGCCGACAAACTCAGCGACAAAGCGCGTGGCTGGTTGTTGGTAGATCTCTTGAGGTGTGCCGACTTGCTCAATCACGCCATGGTTCATTACCACGATACGATCCGCCATCGACAGCGCTTCGTCCTGATCGTGCGTAACCATGATGGTGGTGATGCCAAGCTGACGTTGCAGCTTACAAATCTCGTCACGTAAGTGAACACGTACTTTTGCATCCAGCGCTGACAGCGGCTCATCAAGTAGCAGTAGACCCGGAGACAACGCTAATGCGCGAGCGAGTGCTACACGCTGCTGTTGACCACCAGAAAGTTGGTTAGGGAATTTCTCGCCAGAGGTTGGAAGACCAATGGTTTCTAACCAGTAATCTACTTTCTCTAGCGCTTCTTTGGTCGACATACCTTGGTTCTTCAAACCCACTGCAATATTCTCTTGCACAGTTAGGTTCGGAAACAAAGCATAAGATTGGAATACGATGCCGAAATCGCGCTTCTCTGGTGGTAGGAATGTGGTCTCTTGACCGTTTTGAAAAATCGCACCAGACGTTGGCAAGTCTAAACCTGCAATGGCACGTAGCAGAGTGGTTTTACCGCAGCCAGAAGGACCAAGAAAACAAACGAACTCGCCCTTTTCAATCGCTAGCGAGATTTTCTTTAATGCAGTGAACTGTCCGAATTGCTTCACTACATTTTCGATATTTAGGTAATGTTGGTTAGTTGACATAACACACGCTCCAAATGGTATATACCAACTTTAGTTTTGGAGTGTTACGTTCCAATGACAAATTTATAGCCAGAAGATGACAAATAGATGAAGGGAGATGAGAGTGGTAATTAGAGATTCCCGACTTTCTTAAGTCCGTCATTCCAGCGAACCTAGGTGAGACTAGGAATCTACTTGCAGCAAACTCTGAAATAACAGAGAAAACAAAAAATCCACCTCAACCGAGGTGGACTTCAGCATTCAAATTAGAGCAAATTCAATTAAGATTTTGGCTCTGATTTCGCGTCAAACTTCTCAGACCATGCCGCTAGAATCTCTGCACGCTTACTACCCATTTGCGCGAAGTCCATCTTCGCCATGTTCTCTTGAACGTTCGGGAAGTTAGAAACCTTAGCTTTCACTTCTTTATGTGCAACCACTGGGTACATTTCCACGTAAAGCTCGTTTGCCGCTTTAGAGATTGACCAGTCGACAACACGTTTCGCTGCATCCGACTCTTTTACTAGACCAACGGCTTCTGATTCCCAGCCGATGCCTTTTGGTGTGATAACCGCTAGTGGTGCACCTTGTGTTTTCAGCTTCGCGCCGCGGCTTGCCATCGAAATACCGATAGCCACTTCACCCATACCCGCTTGAACACATGGCTTAGAGCCAGAGTGCGTGTAGTGTGCAATGTTCTTATCTAGGTCACGCATGTAGTTCCATGCCTGATCTTCACCCATGTTTTGTAGCCAAGCAGAAACCTGCATGTAGCCAGTGCCTGAAGACGCTGGGTTCGGCATTGCAATGTGACCTTTGTAAACCGGCTTCGTTAGGTCTTCCCAAGACGTTGGTTTCGGTAGGTTAAGTTGTTTCGCTACCGCTTCGTTGAAACAAACTGCGTTAAAGAACGCATCGTTACCGAACCAAGCTTGGTTTGATTGAGGGTCGTTTAGGTTCGCGTGCAGCTCTTCCAAACCTTTTGGTGTGTAAGGCTTAAGAAGACCCTCATCTTTAAGCAGTGCCATTGACGAGCCAGCAAGACCCCAAACCACTTCCGCTTGAGGGTTGTTCTTTTCTGCCAGCAATTTCGCCGTCATGATACCGGTGGAATCGCGAACCCACTTAATCTTGATATCTGGGTTATCTTTCTCAAACGCAGACTTGTATTTAGCAAGAATGTCAGTTTCGAAAGCGGTGTAAACCGTGACTTCCTGTGCTGCCATTGCATTCGTAGCTAGCAGAGAGACAAGTGCAGCCAGCGATCCTTTCATCAAACGGTTTTTCATCATTTTCTCCAGTTAATTTGGCTAAGTTTTCATTTGGTCTGTACCAGTTGACGATATACACCCTACTGAGCCTTTGTGACGAATTCATGACCATTAAATGGCAGTTTTACGAAAATTATCGATGAATAATCGTTCAATTAATCCGCCATTTTCTGGATATTAAAGTTTTATGAAATTGGAGATTCGCCTATTTACTGCCCTTTTCTTCCTCGCTAGAGTGAACTTGAAATTTGGTGTAGACCAATTAGCCTATTCTGATGGAAATCGAGATGAAAAACGAATACCTACTACTGACTCCAGGTCCTCTATCTACTTCTGAAACAGTACGTGAAGCCATGCTAAAAGACTGGTGTACTTGGGATGATGAATACAACAAAGACATTGTAGAAGTGATCCGCACTAAGCTTGTAAAACTGGCGACGGAGCAAGACGGTTACACCAGCGTACTAATGCAAGGTAGCGGCACCGCATCAGTAGAAGCAACGATTGGCAGTGCTATTGGCAAAGATGGAAAATTGTTGGTTGTCGACAACGGTGCTTACGGTGCGCGTATCGCTCAGATCGCTGATTACCTAAATATTCCATGCCATGTAGTTTCCCCAGGCGAAACATCACAGCCACACTTGAACGAGGTGGAAACTGCATTGGCATCGGATCCTGCTATCACACACGTGGCAATTGTTCACTGTGAAACAACCACTGGCATGCTTAACCCAATTGAGGCATTTGCTTCTGCGGCAAAAGCACACGGTAAAGTGGTGATTCTCGATGCCATGTCGAGCTTTGGTGGCATTCCTATCGATATCGCAGAGCTAGGCATCGATTTTATGATCAGCTCTGCAAACAAATGTATTCAAGGCGTGCCGGGCTTTGGCTTTGTGATTGCAAAACAAACTGAGCTCGAAAAGTGCCAAGGTCAGGCACGTTCTTTGAGCCTTGATCTTTACGACCAGTGGCACTGCATGGAAGTGAACCACGGTAAATGGCGTTTCACGTCTCCAACGCACACGGTTCGCGCTTTCTACCAAGCACTGTTAGAGCTGGAGCAAGAAGGCGGCATTGAGGCTCGTCATCACCGTTACCAAACTAACCAGAAAACACTGGTTGCAGGTATGCGCTCCTTGGGGTTTGAGCCACTACTGAGTGATGACCTTCACTCGCCAATCATCACTTCTTTCTACTCTCCGACGCACAGTGATTACCAGTTCAAAGCGTTCTACACGCGTTTGAAAGAGCAAGGCTTCGTGATTTATCCGGGTAAGGTATCGAACGCAGATTGCTTCCGTATCGGCAACATTGGCGAAGTTTACCCAGCAGATATCGAGCGCTTAATCGGTGCAATTGAAAAAGCAATGTACTGGCAAGTTGCGTAAAGCAGCCTTCTGATTGAGAGAGCGTTATGACTCAGAATATCAAACCGACCCATTTCCGCAGCGAAGGCGATGTCAACACAACACCAGCGCGCCAAGCTTGGAATGCATCGATGGATGACGAACGCACGCAAGCCTTGTTAAAGCGTGATTCAGAGGTCTTTCTTCATCAAGCCATGTCGACGCCTTGCTTAGATACCTTGGAAGCAGCAGAAGGCATCTACATCCAAGATGCCACGGGCAAAAAGTACATGGACTTCCATGGCAATAACGTCCACCAGCTGGGCTATGGTCATCCGCATGTGATTAAACGTGTGCAAGAGCAAATTGCCAAACTGCCGTTTTCACCACGTCGTTTTACCAATGAAACCGCAGTTGAATGTGCCGAAAAACTCACCCAAATCTGTGGCGGCGAGTTGAATCGCGTGTTGTTTGCTCCGGGTGGCACATCTGCGGTTGGCATGGCGCTTAAACTAGCCCGCCACATCACGGGCAACTACAAGGTGGTGTCTCTGTGGGATTCTTTCCACGGCGCATCATTGGATGCCATCTCAGTGGGCGGCGAAGCGTGTTTCCGTCAAGGCATGGGACCATTAATGGCAGGTGTTGAGCGCATTCCACCAGCAGTGTCTTACCGAGGCGCTTTTCCAGTTGCCGACGGTAGCGATGTGCATTATGCCGACTACCTTGAATACGTGATTGAGAAAGAAGGCGGCGTGGGCGCATTTATTGCAGAAGCGGTTCGTAATACCGACGTTCAAGTGCCAAGCAAAGCCTACTGGAAACGCATCCGTGAAATCTGTGACAAACACAATGTCATGCTGATCATCGACGACATCCCTAACGGCATGGGTCGCAGTGGTGAATGGTTTACCTACCAAGCCTATGACATCGAGCCAGATATGCTCTGCATCGGTAAAGGTTTGGGCGGAGGGTTAGTGCCTATCGCAGCCATGGTAACCAAAGACAAATACAACACTGCCGAGCAAATCTCCATGGGTCATTACACTCATGAGAAAAGCCCTATCGGTTGTGCTGCGGCACTGGCAACCATGGAAGCTATTGAGCAAGACGGCTTGCTAGATAAAGCCAAAGCCGACAGCCAGTTCATGCGTGAAAAGCTGCTAGAGATGAAAGCCAAATACCCAGTGATTGGTGATGTGCGTGGCATCGGCATGTTATGGGGCATTGAACTGGTCACTGACCACGAAAGCAAAGCACGCGCGTATGACGAAGCGGAGGCTGTGTTGTACCAATGCCTCAACAATGGCGTGAGCTTCAAGGTATCGCAAGGCAATGTGATTCAACTCAGCCCACCGCTGATCATCACTCGCGAACAACTGACAGAAGCGTTGGCGATCTTTGAAGAAGCGATCGCCAAAGTATGCAAAGACTTTAACTACTTCTAACCTCAAAACCAATTTATCCTGAGCGCAGTTCCAATGTGTAGGCAGCGCTCTGGCAAGCAAGAAAAAGGATTGAACATGAGCAACTCACCAATTCAAGCAGTGATCTTTGACTGGGCTGGCACTATCGTCGATTTCGGCTCTTTTGCGCCAACCAGCATCTTTGTGGAAGCGTTCAAACAAGGCTTTGATTTTGATATCGATCTTGAAGAAGCGCGTGAACCAATGGGGCTTGGTAAGTGGGATCACATCCAAGCTGTGGGTCGCATCCCTGCAGTTGATAAGCGTTGGAATGAGAAGTTTGGTCGCTCAATGACCAGTGAAGACATCGACGCTATCTACGCAGCATTTATGCCTCTGCAAAAAGCAAAAGTGGCTGACCACGCAGAGCCAATCCTCAATGCGATTGAAGTTGTGAACGGCCTGAAAGACAAAGGCATCAAGATCGGTTCTTGTTCTGGTTACCCTCGCGAAGTGATGGACGTACTGATTCCTGTTGCAGCGGATTACGGCTACAAACCGGATTACGTGGTAGCAACGGATGACCTGCCTCAAGGTGGTCGCCCTGCACCATTTATGGCACTGAAGAACGTGATTGAGCTGAATGTAACGGACGTTAATACGTGTATCAAAGTGGATGACGCTGCACCGGGTATCGATGAAGGTCACAACGCCGGTATGTGGACCGTTGGTTTGCTGCTTTCTGGTAACGAAGCGGGTCTGACGTTTGAAGAATACCAAGCCGCGGACGAAGCAACACTTAATGCCGCTCGTGAAAAAGCGCGCGCAAAATTGCTCAAGAGCTCGCCGCATTACCTCATCGACACCATTGCTGACTTCCCTGAAGTGGTTACAGATATCGAACGTCGCCTAGCGGCAGGTGAGCGTCCGTAATCTTCATCTTCCACTAACAAATGAAACAAACGCCCCTCACGTGAGGGGCGTTTTTCTTTTTGGCACTATCTTAAGGAGGTTTGGCTTATTGAAGCGTATTTCCGTTAGATAGCAGCTTTCTTGTCGGCTCTTGCTCAGTGTATTCGACCGCATCGTGATCCGCGAGCTTATCGACTTCCGCCTGTTCACCCACCACAATCAACACATGTTGTTTCACCAGAGCATCGACCACTTCAATGTTGTGCTGACGAAGAAGCGCTCTCACTTCGCTCTCTTTTCCTTCATGATACTTAACAAAGTAACGTGCAGGTTGCTGCTCGGCTTGATCTTGGCGTTCATCCACGAGAGGAAATCCTTGATTGTTTGCCAAGCTGCTTGAGCTCAGTCCGATTGCCAATAGTGCGGTAGCGCCTACCACAGACAAAGAAAGTAAGGTCAACTTCTTCATAGTCACTCCTTATTGAAAGGTCAGAGTCCAACTGTTGATGGTGCCTGTGTCTCTTCTGGCACTGTCCACCGCTTTTAGTTCCCATGTACCTTGCGATTCAAAACCAGAAAAATCCGCTTGGAACGTGTTTTTTATATCGTTAGCGCTGCCGCCAGTATTATTGTGAAGTACAACTTCTCCACCAGTCGGTGACGTTAAAGTCACTCGTAGATCACCGATGTAAGTGTGGCTAATATCAACGTCAATACTTACTGTGCCTGAATCACCAGAGCGATCGACTTCTACTGCACTGATTGCGCCAGAAGATTTATTATCTGGAATCGCAACAGGGCTGGTATTTGAGAAGCTAGAGTCCGAAGAGCTACCACCATCAGGTCCATTACAGCCAGCGTCCAAGAACAGCTTCGCCGCTTCAGCATTAACTAGGCCGTGGCCAGTACGGTTGTCTCGACCAGCAACATCAATATCTGTTGCAGTTTTCACTAGGGCATTACGTACTTGCGCTGCTGTACAGGTTGGGTGGTAACTCCACACCAAGCCAGCTACGCCCGTTACGTGCGGTGTCGCCATTGATGTACCATTGTAGTACTCGTAATCTTCACCAGAGGTTGTTGCAACAGTAATTTCCTGACCAACATACCCCAATAGCTCTTGACCAAATGCACGATCAACCGTTACCGAAACCATACGATAAGCGTTGTTTGTGTCTACCAAGAAAGGGTTTTGTAAACCAGGTAGTTCAGAGTTGCTGTATACGATTGCAGCTCGCGCACCCGCATTGTAACAAGCCTGAACCGCATCTACTTCAGGGTAGTTTCCTGAAGACTGGTTGCCGATACGCTCAGTCAAACAAATTTTGCCCGACATATCACCACAGTTAAAGTTACCGCCAGAGACATCACAGCTATCTAGCGTTGCCGTTACTGAACCCGCGATTGGATCCGGAACATACGAAGAACCGTTATTGATCAAACGATTGTGAGGAACAATCCCACGATCAAACTGGCTTACACCATTCAAGGTAATATCAGAAAGTTTACCTTCACCTACCGTAACCGTTGATAAGATCGCCACACCCGGGCCTGAGATCTCAACTTGATTAGTAGATTGTGAGAACGCCGCATGATCATTTTGATTATCAACAGCCGCAACAGACATCACTGAGTCATAAGAAGCTGGATAGCTGTGCGCTGTATTGCCATCATTACCCGCAGCGGCGATCAATAGAACGCCTTGATCGTAAATATTTTGCAGTGCATTTTGCTCAGTTCGGCTTGATTGACTACCACCAAGGCTCATGTTCACAACGTTAGCACCATTATCGGCACAGGTCTGGATTGCTTTAACAAGCCCAGATGAGTAACCCCAACCCGATTCGTTAAATACTTTCACGATGTGCAAATTAACATTCTGGTTTGGCATCACACCCTTTACACCTTCGGTGTTGGCAATCGCAGCAATCGTACCCGCGACGTGAGTACCGTGGGCATTGTTGTTACCCGGATCACTCCATGATCCCGTACCACTATCGTTAGTACCAGCAACGCGGTTACCGCTTAGGTCGTTGTGCGAAATGTCGTACCCTGAATCGATAATACATACAGTGCGATTACCCGCATTGAAGTCAGCTAACAGTTGAGCATTAACCGCTTCATATCCCCATGGGGTCGTTTCGCTGAGCAAATAGCGAGGTGGATCGACTTCCACGTATTCCACATCACTACGGTTGCGAAGCGGCTCTAAGTCATCGCCATCCAATTCAACGCTGTAAATGGCGCGATTGCCCAGTTTTTCCACCTTACGTGCCTTCACCTGTTCTAGAGCAGACTCCTGCGCGATTCGTGGCCCCCAGAATGAGTTACCCCCCATTGAAGAACGGCTGACTGCATCTTCTTTGAATTTGACGATGTACTTCGTCGGTAACTTAGATTCATCAAATCCCATTGGTGGAGCCGCAAACGCTGACATCGAAGTGGTCAGTGCTATTGCTACGGCAGACAACGAAAATAAGCCTTGTTTTTTACTTGTTGTGTAGTGCATTTGCCCTATTCCTTATTTGAGCTAATTTTTATTCACTATATTCTCATGAAAAGTCATCATCATGATGTTTACATGAGAGCTTCAGCTATAGTTTACAGAGCAAAAATGCCAAACAATTTGTTTCATGAATATACAAATTTGTACAAAAGATCATTCAATAAACACTTTAAGTTAACATCAAAAATCATCAACAAAACCTTATAAAGCAATTACTTAATTAACAAAAAGTGAATGTTAAATTAATGTTAGTGAGTAATTATTCTAAATATCACCCATTTAATCGATTGCTATGCTGAATGGATTTTTTGACCGTGGTGCCAAAACTGAAATATTGAATATTTAGTTGTTGACTGTCTTGAGCATTTACTCAGAATTAGAAGGTTTAGTGAGAAAAATTCTCATCTAAATACTGTTATAGCCGAGCGTATTCACGCATTCGGAACAATAACCATTACAAGAAGAGTGAATGATGAAAAAAACAATCACACTATTAACTGCATTACTTCCGCTTGCCTCCGCCATTGCAGAGGAGCCAACTTTATCACCGGCAATGGTTTCTGCGGCTGAAGTGGTTAGCGCGCAAGAAAATCAAACTTATACGTACGTTCGATGCTGGTATCGTACGAGCCACTCTAAGGACGATGCGGCTACCGATTGGAAATGGGCAAAAAACCAAGATGGTAGTGACTTCACTATCGATGGTTATTGGTGGAGCTCTGTCTCATTTAAAAACATGTTCTACACCAATACCTCACAAAACGTAATTCGCCAGCGTTGTGAAGAAACACTAGATCTAGCGAACGAGAACGCAGACATTACATTTTTTGCTGCTGACAATCGTTATTCTTATAACCACACGATCTGGAGCAATGATGCTGCAATGCAACCAGATCAAATCAACAAGGTAGTGGCTTTGGGCGATAGCTTGTCTGATACAGGCAACATCTTTAACGCGTCCCAATGGCGCTTCCCTAACCCGAATAGCTGGTTCTTGGGTCACTTCTCAAACGGTTTTGTTTGGACGGAATACGTTGCTAAAGCCAAAAACTTACCGCTATACAACTGGGCAGTTGGTGGCGCAGCAGGTGAAAACCAATACATCGCGCTAACTGGTGTCGGCGAACAAGTTTCTTCTTACTTAACCTACACAAAGCTGGCGAAGAACTACAACCCTGCTAACACATTGTTTACGTTAGAGTTTGGTTTAAATGATTTCATGAACTACAACCGTAGCGTGCCGGAAGTAAAAGCGGATTACGCTGAAGCTCTGATTCGTTTAACAGACGCTGGCGCGAAGAACTTCATGTTGATGACACTGCCTGATGCAACCAAAGCACCACAGTTCAAATACTCAACACAGGAAGAAATTGAAACGATTCGTGCGAAAGTATTGAAGATGAACGAGTTCATCAAAGCACAAGCGATGTACTACAAAGCCCAAGGCTACAACATCGCATTGTTTGATACACACGCACTGTTTGAGAAGTTAACCTCGGCACCAGAAGAACACGGTTTCGTAAATGCAAGCGACCCTTGCTTAGACATCAACCGTTCATCCTCTGTTGACTACATGTACACTCACTCATTACGTTCTGAATGTGCAGCATCTGGCGCAGATAAGTTCGTGTTCTGGGATGTGACTCACCCAACCACAGCAACGCATCGTTATGTGGCTGAAAAAATGTTAGAAAGCAGCAATAACTTAGAAGAGTTTCGCTTTTAATAAGCCGTTGTTGTTCATTGCAAATTAATCTGCATAAAAATGACCACGATGCTTCGTGGTCATTTTTTATCGATATCGAACCCCGATAACGGTTTTATTTGAGCTCACTTACTTCAAGCCGTTGATTTAGAGACGTTGACTTTGAGCAGCCTCATTCAGCTTTCTGTTTTTGGTACGTTACCGCGGAAGCTGTCCACCATAATAGAGATCAACGTCTTTAAGGTTACATCATCACTGCGGTATGAGTAGGCTCGTATACCCGTAAACTGAACCTGGAACAACTGAGCAAGAAGCAATGTATCCTGGGCTTCAATTTCGCCATTCTCGATTGCTCGCTCAAACAGCTTTGCAAGAAAAGATTCAAATTGGTTTGCTAAGCTGATTGTTTGATTGCGCAGCGCATTAAAATCCTCAGCAAATTCACTTGCTGATTTGACTAACATGCACACTTCACTGGGATTGGAGTCTCGCTGATTGATAACCACATCAATCGCGAAAGCTTCTATTGCATCTAGAACCGTTGTGTTCTGAGCTAAATGCAACTCAAACAGGGCTTGCAAGTTCGCAACGTACATTTTTAGCGCTTCACAATATAGCCCCTCTTTTGACCCAAACGTCGCATAAATACTTCCAGGACGCAGATTCACGCTATCTTGTAAATCACGTGTAGATGTTGCATGAAAACCTTTCTTCCAGAATAGATCCGAGGCGGCTTTCACCACTTCATCACGTTGGAATTTCTTTGTATTCGCCATGAGCAATTATCAATTTTGAACATATGCTCAATTTTATATTGAGCGACCGCTCAAAATCAACTATCCTGTTCTTGCCTAATCCGCTCATATCCAATTACAGGAGATTTAAACATGGCAGAATTTAAACTGTATACCGCAGAAAACGCACCCGAAGGATCAAAGCACCTGATTGAAAATTCAGTCAAAGCGTTTGGCATGCTACCAAACCTTCATGCTGTTATGGCTGAAGCGCCAACCTTGCTTGAGGGTTATCAAGTTGTGCATGAGCTCTTTCAACAAACATCATTTAACGCAGAAGAATTGACCGTCGTATGGCAAACCATCAACGTTGAACATGGTTGTCACTACTGCGTTCCTGCTCATAGTGCGATCGCGGCGTCAATGAAAGTGGATCAGGAGATTGTCGATGCTCTCGTCAACCAAACACCATTGGCAGACGAAAAACTTGAAACACTACGAGAGACAACGCTTCAAATGGTGCGCCAACGTGGTGTAGTTGAAGAGTCTCAGATAGAGAAATTCTTTGCGGCGGGTTACGGACAGCAGCAACTGCTTGAAATTGTTCTTGGTCTAGCGCAAAAAGTGATGAGTAACTACACCAATCACCTAGCTGACACCCCGGTTGATGCACCTTTCAAGAAGTTCGCCAAGTAACTTAAGCTTTTATTACTGGTCCCATTCATGGGACCAGTAATACCTTCAAAAAAAGCTTTGTTGCATGGCGCTTCGCTAGTGTGTGCTGACCCCTAATTACAACGGCGCAACGTCGGTTCCTCCTAAAGACTGGTAAAGCGTAACCTGAGTGAGAAACTGGTTGTAGCGGTTCTCCAACAAAGAAGCTTGTGCGTTTCTGGTGTCTTCTTGGGCATTCAAATAGTCCATGATCGATGTCGAGCCATACTGATACCGCGCAGCATAAATGGACTCAGCGGCACTTGCGGCATCATATTGTTCTTGTAAACGCGCCGCTTGATACTTCAATTTTTCTCGTGCTGACAAGGCATTTTCGACATCTTGGAAGGCGGCGTACAACACTTGGCGATAGCTCACAATGGCCGATTGATAGTCTAAATCGGCAATGGCTTGGCTGTTTTTCATCTCATTCCACTGCAAAAACGGTAGCGTCATATCCGCACCTAAACTGCCGATCGGGTTGGAAAGCAGGTCTTTGAGCGCTTGTGACGATCCACCCAAAGCCCCAGTGAGCGTCAGCTTAGGCAAATAGTCCAAATCTGCTGCGTCTTTATTTGCTAGCGCGGCTTTGACTTCGTAAATCGCTGCTTTAATGTCGGGTCTGCGGATCAATAAATCAGACGGAGCACCAACACTCAACGATGGCATATCGCCTTCAGGCAGCATTTGGATGGTCGCACTGATGCTCTTCGGCGGTTGATTGAACAAAATCGCAAAGGCGTTGTTTGCCTCAAGTAAACTCTGTTCAAATTCACTTTGCTGCGCTTGTAAGCTTGCCAACGTACGTTTGGCTTCAAGCACATCTAACTGATCCACAGCGCCAAGTTGGTACTGTTTTTCAATCAATTGTAGCGTTTGAGCTGCGTCTTCCACATTACGCTGACTGAGGTTTAAACGCTGTTTCAGATAGCCGATTTGCCAATATAACGATGCCGTCGTTGCCACCAAACTTTGTGCGGTCGCCTCGCGATCTTGTTGACTTGCCATCGCCGTCCACTTGGCTTGGTCAACGTCTGCCGAGATTTTTCCCCACAAATCCAACTCGTAATTGACGGACAAGTTAGTGCTGTAGCTATCTGCCGATTCCCCGCTATCAAGAGATTTTTGAACTTGTCCTGATGTGGAAGAACTCAACGTAGGGAAAAGGTCATCTTGCGCTAAACCCACCTGTAAACGCGCTTTCTTTAGCGTTAGCGTTGCCAGCGTCAAATCGTTGTTTTGAGCCAACACCTGAGTAATGTATTGATTAAGCGTTGGGTCGTTAAACGCCAACCACCAAGGATCCATACTGACATCACCCGCAACATGCATCTGTTGCCAATTTGCAGGCACTTGCACCGCAGGTGCTTGATAGTCACTACGCATAAGCGACCCACAACCTGACAACCACACTGCACTTAAGGCAGCCGCGACCAATCGAGTTTTGAATTTCATTGTGTTACTCATTTTTAGTCTCTCGCTAGCGCTTCTATCGGATCGAGTTTGGCGGCATTGCGAGCGGGTAAAAAGCCGAAGGCGATGCCAATCAACGTTGAGCAAATAAACGCCCAGATGATCGAGTTCATTGAGTAAATCATTTGGAAGCTGCTGCCAGATGTACTGAATGCAAAACCAATCAAAAATGCCAAGCCAATACCAGCAATGCCACCACACAAACACACCAGTACCGCTTCAATCAAAAACTGACGCAAAATATCCGCTTGCCGCGCACCCACAGCCATTCGTACACCGATCTCTTTCGTGCGCTCTGTCACCGACACCAACATGATGTTCATTACGCCAATTCCGCCGACAATTAGGGAGATCACCGCAATCGCTGAGATCAGTAACGTCATGGTTGCGGTGGTTTTCTCGATGCTCTGACGAATGGTGTCAGTGTTAATCGTGAAGAAATCTTCTGTACCGTGGCGCATTTTTAACAAGTTGATGATGCTCTGTTCTACCGCTGCGCTTGGGGCGTTCTCATCAATCCGTACAGTAATGCCGTTGAGGTAGCGTTGTCCCATCATTCGTCCCGACATGGTGGTGTATGGCACCCAAATTTTCAGCGCGTCGCTGTTGCCAAACGCGTCTTCTTTTTTCTGCGTGACACCCACAATACGCACTGGCAATGAACCAAGAAAAATCACTTCACCAATCGGATTTCTATCCGCAAACATTTCCTTTCTGGTGTTGTCATCAATCACTGCTTCTTGGGCGAGCGAATTCACGCTCTCTTCATCCCAAAACTGACCTTTGGCGATCTCATAACCGCGCACACGGAAATAATCTTCCCCAACCCCTTCCACAGACGCGGTTGCATCCTGATTGGCATAACGCACGGTTAAGCTGTTGGATAAAGACGGCGTGACACTGTCGACAAAAGGTAGACTCTCCAACGATTTAGCATCGTCGGCGGTTAGCGTTTTCACTCGTCCGGAGCGGCGGTCACCAAACCCTTTGCCCGGCCTGACATCAATGGTGTTTGTTCCCATGGATGAAATATTCGACAAAATTTGCTGTTGTGAACCATTACCTAGTGCCACCACGGAAACCACCGAGGCTATACCAATAATGATGCCGAGCATGGTCAAAAACGTGCGCATTCTGTGGCTAGACATCGCCAGCAGCGCCATTTTGAGCGCGTCAATAAAACTGTCCCACTTCCACCACTTACTGGCGGCTTGCGCTGGGCGATGAAAAGACGCGCTCGGTGTCTTTGCTGCTTGCTCATTGATTACAACTTGTGCATTTGGCGTATCTGCAATGATTTCACCATCTTTGATTTCAATGATGCGATCCGCAAAGTTCGCCACATTCATATCATGAGTCACTAAGATGATCGTATGCCCAAGTTGATGCAACTCTTTAAGCAGTGCCATCATCTCTTGCCCACTGTGACTGTCTAATGCGCCAGTGGGCTCATCAGCGAGAATCACCTCACCACCGTTCATCAGTGCACGAGCAACACTCACGCGCTGTTGCTGGCCGCCACTTAGTTGGCTGGGCTTGTGAGTCAAACGATCTTCCAGCCCTAAGCGAGCCAATAACGACTGCGCTCGCTCCGTTCTTTGACGATGAGGAACTCCCGCGTAAACCGCAGGTACTTCCACGTTTGCCACCGCGGTTAAATCCCCCAGCAGATGGTAACGCTGGAATATAAAGCCAAAATACTCGCGGCGCAGCTCCGCCAGTTGATCAGATTCCAACGTCGAGACATCTTGCCCATTAATGAAGTATCGACCGCTGGACGGTTTATCCAAGCAGCCGAGCACATTCATCAGCGTCGATTTACCTGAGCCTGATGCCCCCACGATCGCGACCATTTCACCGCGTTTTATCTCTAAATTAATGTGGTTCAACACGGTAAGCGACTCGTCGCCAGAGACAAATCGTCGAGTTAAATCCTCAACTTTTAAAAGCACGTCACTCATCTTAGAACCTCATTGGAGGTCGACGACGATCACCTCGGCTTGATGATTCTCTATCCATAGCATTGCCAAGAACAACTTGGTCGCCTTCCTTCAAACCTGAAAGAATTTCTGCGTTCACTTTGTTGTTGATACCCACTGTCACGGGCTTTTCCACCACTTGGCCCTGTTCAAGCACTGGCACGGTATAGTTGCCTTTGCCGCCAGATTTTTGCAGCACTTGTGAAGGGACAATCAAGGTATTTTCCGATTGCTCAAGGACAATCGAAACTTGCGCAGTCATGCCGATGCGCAAAATACCTTGCGGGTTCTTCACATCAAATACAGCGTTGTAGTAAATGGCGTCGCTATCTGAAATGCTCAAATCGCTGTCATCGCCATCCATGATGGTTGGCCCCGGCTCAATGGCGCGCAGTGTGCCTTTAAACTGCTGATTCGGTTTGCCTAAAATGGTGAACAGCGCCGTTTGGCCTGGGTGAACAAAAATCACATCGGCTTCCGAAATTTCGGCTTTCACCGTCATCGTATCTAACTTAGCTAACTCGATAATAGTTGGCGTGGTTTGATTGGCGTTTACGGTTTGTCCTTCTTCCACCGCGGTGTAGACCACCGTGCCATCCATCGGTGCGTTGATGGTGGTGTAACCGAGATCTAACTGCGCATTGTCGACGTTGATTTTGGCTTTCTCGATTTCAGCATCCAGTTGCGCTAACTCGGCTTTGTAGATGGCGAGCGTCGCTTCGGCATTCTCGTAATCAGCTCGTGAGCTCGCTTTCGCTGCCAACATGCCTTTTTGGCGCACGTATTCATAGTTTGCTTGTTTAATCTGCGCTTGCTTAGCCTGGTACTGAGCGTTGAGACTATTAAGAGACGCTTGGGCTTCTTTGAGGCTATTTTGCTGAGTCAGGCTGTCAATCTGTGCAATCAAGTCCCCCTGTTTTATCTCATCCCCTAAGTTCACAGCGAGGCGTTGAATTTGCCCAGATACTTGCGCACCTACATTCACCAATTTGGACGCTTGCAACATGCCGTTAGCTAATACCGCCTTTTCGATATTGCCTTTGCGAACGACTTCTGTCGCGTAAGGAGAAATGGGTTCTGGACGTTGCAGATAATGATAACCACCAGCACCAATAGCAAGTAGGCCACACAAAACGAGCCATTTTTTATTGAGTTTCATAGCAGGAGTGAAGTAAATAATCGTTTTGATTTTATACTGCTATTTGTCTTAGCCGTACAGGGTACGAGACGTAAAGATAGGTAAATTAACGTCAAGAAACTGAATGAATAACTTCACTAACGTGAAAAATCAGAGATATTATAGTCACTTCAAAACTTTATTATTCAATACATATAACAAAGACCATTTTTAATATATAAATTCAAGTTATAAGTATTATAAACAAAACTTTTAAATACTAACAAACCAGTAAAATCCAAAATTATTCAACATTCCATTAATTTAAATTTCATGATGGCCATTTTGATGATTGAATTTAAAGAGGAGTTAAGTGACAAGTTAAATAAAAAATACCCACATAACACAGGTAAGACCGAGAGGGGTGTGTCATGTGGGTTTAAAACGATAGTTCTCTTGCTGATTCGAACTACCAACGTTGGGATGCAATGGAAATACAAATGACTCAGAGTTTCCATCACAGACACTTTATCGCTGGATTTCCCTCTATTTGTTAGGGAACAGTCAGCACAATAAAAATAGAGAAGTAATACTGCAAAAATAAAAATAGAGGTTCAGGGTTTAATTTACACTTAAAATAACTACTATATTCACGCCATGAAGCATTAATAAATTCAACGATAAATATTTATTAAGTTAAATTTACTTATTGTCAACACACTGTTAGTTTTACTCCTAAATACACTGGTCAGATTTGTTTATTTTACTAATTTTAGTTGCAATACAACTTCTAATTAATTCATGAGAAAAACATGCAGCGACAATTAACTCTTTCACCGATTTATTTATTAATCGGGTTAGCCTCCTCGACGGCGTATGCCGGTGGTTTTCAAATTAACGAACATTCGGCGACGGGTCTTGGTCGTGCTTTTGCTGGTGATGCCGTCATTGGTGATAATGCGTCTGTAGTCAGCCGAAACGCCGCAGCGATGACGCTGTTTAAACAAAATGCCTTATCGTTCGGTGTCACTTACGTCAAACCTGACGTTACCGTTAAAAATGCGCAATATCATCGAGCTAACATTAATGCGGATGTCAATGTTGGTATGGGCGGTTTTCCTCCGTCCCCTCAAGTTGAAATTACCCCGTCCTTCTCTCAAACCGTGACCGACATTGATGACGTCGATGGCGTTGGTCAACCAGCCGTTGTACCCAATTTTTACTTTATTCACCCTATCAACGACGACTGGTATCTAGGCTTATCGGCATACTCCAACTTCGGAACCGACATGGAGTTTAAACCAAACTATGGCGCACCTGTTTTTGGCGGTGTCACCAGCGTAGCGAGTGTCAACCTTGGCGCAAGCTTGGCATACAAGGTGAACGACCGTTTTAGTATCGGTGGTGGTATTGATGTGATTTACGGCTCTGGTGAGCTGTACCGCGATATGGACGTGGGTTTTTGCGTTGGTGGGAACATACTTGGAAACGAACTAGAACAACGCTGTGGATCCGTAAAAGGCAACGCACTTGATGTGGAAGCCGGCGGCATTGGGCTTGGTGCGAATATTGGCATGATGTACGAGTTTAACGAACGTCATCGCTTAGGTTTAAGCTACAAGCACAGCCCTAACATCGATGCCAAGGGTGACATCCACTTTGCTGGCGAATCGTACGACTCACTTGCTATGCCGCTACCGGATATTGCGGAGTTTTCCGGTTATCACCGCGTCTTACCTAAATTTGCCCTGCACTATTCTGTGCAGTGGATTGGTTGGTCAGCATTTGACAGCTTGAAAGCTGATGATCAGTTGCTAAAAGATTTTCAGTGGCAAGACTCCGCGCACTACTCCATCGGTGCGACTTGGTACGCCAATGAACGTTGGACACTACGCACGGGTTACATGTTCGACAAAACACCTGTCGATGAGCTGACTTCGCTTTCTATCCCAGATTCGAACCGTCACTGGTTATCTGCGGGTGCCTCTTACCAATGGTCATCAGATACCACGGTTGACATCGGCATGACGTACTTGATTGGTGAAGATGTCAACGTAGAAGAGTACGCGTATGAAGGTGTTCCTGCACCGATGGTAACGGGCGTGACCCATTCAAATGCGTTCCTAATTGGTGCCCAACTCAGCCACCGTTTCTAATTTGTCAGGCAGTGATCAAACCTCTAGGTCATTGCCTTGTAACAACGCTTATCAAAGCGACCGAACAGAGACATTATTATGAACAAAACACTACTTGCTTTTTCACTCTCACTTCTCACTCTAGGCGCGGCTCAGGCTTCAGAATGGGGCTATGGCAATGACAAACACGGGCCAGAGCACTGGGGAAAAATCGCCAAAGACTGCGCAACCACGAAAAACCAAAGCCCAATCAACATCGACAACCCAGCCGATGCAAAACTGGAAGCACTGAACCTTTCGTACACTGGTCAGGTCATTGGTTTAACCAACAATGGTCATACGCTGCAAGCGCAAGTGAACGGACGTAATAGCTTCACCATTGATGGCGAGACGTTCGAGCTGCAACAGTTCCATTTCCACACACCTTCAGAAAACCAAATCAAAGGCCGCCAGTATCCACTTGAAGCGCACTTTGTACACGCCAACGCAGACGGCGAGTTGGCGGTAATTTCGGTGATCTTTGATGCTGGCGATCAAAACGCAGCGCTGTCTAAACTGATCAACGCAATCCCACAAGAGAATCAAACCACCTTCTTTAAAGATACTTTTGAGATTAACGACTTACTGCCAAAAACTGCAAACTACTATCGATTTAACGGCTCTTTAACCACACCGCCATGTTCAGAAGGTGTGCGCTGGTTTGTGCTTAAAGACACTCAAACCTTATCCAAAGATCAAGCCGCGAAACTGATGGAAGTCATGGGACAAAACAATCGTCCGCTGCAACCGCTAAATGCGCGCGTTGTACTTTCTAACTAATCGCCATATCCGATAAGGGGCATCGTATTTGCCCCTTATTTTGATTCGCTCTAACCTCACTTCGTTACAGGAACCCCCGATGAAAACTCCATCTGTTCTGTCACTCTTACTCGCACTCGCCCCGACATTCGCCTTCTCTCATAACCTTTCTGTCGGTCAAACCCCCCTTCCGTCAGCATTGATACCTATGGCGAAATGACGCTGCAAGGAGACGATGTGGCTTATCAACCTTGGGCAACTCAGCAGATGTTAGGCAAAGTCCGTGTGATACAAGCCATTGCAGGTCGTAGTAAAGCTAAAGAGATGAACGCGCCGCTGATGTCAGCAATCACTGCCGCTCACTTTCCTGAAGATCAGTATCAAACCACAACCGTGATCAACCAAGAAGACGCCATCTGGGGAACCGGTACATTTGTAAAATCGTCGGCAGAGGACAGCAAAAAGACATTCTCTTGGTCTTCCATGGTGTTAGACAAAAATGGCGTATTAGCAACAACTTGGGATCTGCAGCAAGAAAGTTCTGCGATTATCGTACAAAATAAGCAAGGCGAAATTTTATTCGTGAAAGAAGGGGCTTTAACTCAAGACGAAGTCACACACGTCATCGAACTGATTAAACAGAATATCTAAACCTAAGGTAAGGAAAAGCTATGAAACTGTTCAACACCATCGCACTCTGTCTTTTAGCGGCTGTGGCCTCTTTCCAATCGGTTGCTGGAGACAACGATTGGGAGAAGATTGCAGATAAAACCGTCAGTTTTAAATCGGAAACCGACACAGTCAATCCACTGTCACCATTTGCTAACGCTCGTTTCAGCCACATAAAAATCAAATGTACGCAAGGTACGGTCGATCTGAAAAGCGTTAAAGTAATCATGAAAGATGGTCAGGAAAAGACGTTCGACAGTTTAGGGGTTCTGACTAAAGGCATGTCATCAAGAAGCTTAAGCCTACCAACAAAAGATAACGCGAAATTAGACAAAATCGAGTTGAACTATGAATCGGTTGGCAGCACTGCGCTGCAAGTCGCGGGGGTGACCAAAAAAGCGCAAGTGGAAATCTTAGGTAAGAAAATCGACGAGTAAGCGATGGCTCAACGAACTCACCCAAACTAAAAACAGCGGCACTAGGCCGCTGTTTTCATTAAAAAATCGTCATGAATAACTAAATGAATTTCTTCAGCTTCGCCAAACCATAAGCAGCAATGGTGACACAATCTTTGATCGTGCCGTCGATCATCATCTGTTCGAACTCCTCAACAGAAAAAGCGCGAGTGATCAAATCCTCTTCTTCACTGTCGAGTTGATTGCCCACGTCCGTTAAATCAGTGGCGAAGTAGACGTGACATGTCTGATTCAAAAAGCCGTATGCGATAAACTGCGCGCCGACATACACCATAGTGCTCGCCTGCATGCCCGTTTCTTCACGTAGCTCACCTTTGGCAAGCTCAAGATGATCCGCATCTGGGTTTGATTCCCACGCCCCTTGTGGGATCTCCCAACAACGTTGACCTACGGTGTAACGGTACTGCTGAACCAAGTGAATCATCCCGTTATCGATAGCCAGAATCGCAGCACAATCAGGTTTGTCGACCACACCATAGATGCCCTCTGCGCCGCTCGGACGTAAAATTTTGTCCTCACGCACCGTCATCCACTTATTCTGGTAAACGACTTTGCTGTCTAGCTGTTTGATATCTGACATGATTATTCCTTGATTTTTCTGAGGGTTACTGCGGAATAATACCCGATTCGGTTACGCCACCAAAATGTTCTTTAGTTCACTCAAAGACTCAACGGTGTAATTTGGTGCGATACGCTCATCGACGCTTGCGCCTGTGGTATTTAACCAGCAAGTTTCAATACCAAAATTATTACCACCCAGAATATCGGAATGCAGGTTGTCACCCACCATCAGTACGCGCGTTTTGCATGGGTTGCCCATTTGCTGCATCGCGTATTCAAAAATACCTAAGTCCGGTTTTGCTACGCCCACTTGTTCAGAGATCACCACTTTATCGAAGTACTCAGTCATCCCTGTGCGCTCAAGGCGAATTGCTTGCAACTCTGTAAAACCGTTGGTGATGATGCCCATTTTAGCTTTGCCTTGCAGCGCTTCCATCAGCTCTTTTGCACCTGGCAACAAACTGCAAATATCGGCCATCGCTTCTAAAAATGCGCTGTTGAGATCTGCTGTTGTAGTATTCAACTTCTCAGCCCACTCGGTAAAACGCTTATGTTTTAGCTCATCTGCCGTTACTTTGCCGTCTTGGTAATCCACCCAAAGCGGTTTGTTTACGGTTTGGTAATGAGCAAAATCTTGTTCAGTAAAATCTACGCCTTTGCGAGAAAACATAAGCTGCAAACCTTTGAAAGCATCAAAGTGGAATAAGGTTTCGTCAGCGTCAAACAGGATCCAATCGTACTTCATTTTCTTCTTCCCAAAATCAAGGTCGTAATACTGGTGCATAGTCTAGATTGTTTTCTTCTTGAAGATAATCTCTATAATTGGAAATTAATTGTATCCTTGTGCTCAACAATAAATGCTTCACGATAATAGGAGATTGATGTGAACGCGATTGCCTCCCTGCCCGTTTTTGTTGCTGTTGTCGAATGCGGCAGCTTCTCCCTTGCGGCCAAACAGCTGAATCTGACGAAATCGGCGATCAGCAAACGCATCAACCAACTAGAAGACGATTTGGGCATTCGTCTTCTTAACCGAACCACGCGTAAGCTGAGCCTGACCGAAGCGGGAGAACGCTATTTTGAGTACGCCTCTCAAGCGCTCAACCTAGCCCAGCAAGGCGTAGACGCGGTATCGGAACTGCAAGGCTCGCCACAAGGTCGGCTCAAAATTACCGTGCCGATGTCTTTCGGTGTGCTGCATATCGCGCCTTTGATCAGCGAGTTTCTCGCTCGTTACCCGAAAATTGAAGTGGATTTAAACCTCGAAGACAAAATGGTCGATTTGGTTAAAGACGGTTTTGATTTGGGGATCCGTATTGGTGAACTCACCTCTTCCAATCTAATCGCAAAACGTCTCGCCCCTTGTAAAAGTGTGCTTTGTGCCTCGCCAGATTACTTAGCGGAGTTCGGCACACCACAAAAACCAAGTGATTTAGTCAGTCACAACTGCCTGCGCTATTCCTATTTCCGTGGCGGCGTCGAATGGATGTTCATCAACAACGGCAGCGAATACAAGGTGCTTCCAAAAGGAAACTTTATCGTCAATAACAGCGAAGCCATTCGCCAGTTGCTGTTAAGAGGTTCGGGCATTGCGCAACTGCCAACATTTATTGCAGGAAGAGACTTTGCCGCAGGAAATCTAAAACCGGTGATGGAAGAGTATTCTCTACCAGAACACGCCATTTATGCGGTGTTCCCTGAGCGCAAACACATGCCGTTGAAAGTAAGAGCCTTTATCGATTTTATCAGCGAAAAACTCGGCACAGATTTACCTTACTGGGATCGTTACAACAGCCCAGAAAAATAACCATATTGATGATAAGTGAGTGAAATTTCACTACTGACATGTTCTGACATTCCATCCGCGTAACCTTATTTGGAACTCAACAGGCAATCCGCCAAAACCAATAAGGAATCACAATATGGAAACCGTTATCGAAACTGTGCAATTTCGTCTAACCGCAGGCACAACAGAGCAAGACGTGATCGCCGCTGCCAAACAGTCACAAACGTTTGTGAAGAATCTGCCGGGCTTTTTGTACCGATCGCTCAGTCACGAAGCGACGGACGATGTGTGGACAGACATCATTTACTGGCGTTCAATGGACGATGCAAAACAGGCGGGAAAACAGATTAAGCAAGCCGTTGAATTTCAGCCTCTGTTATCAATGATTGACTGCGAAAGCTTCGAGCTTAAACATCACAACTTAAAAATGTGCAGTGAGCTAGAGAAGTAATCAGCCACACTACCACTAACAACCAGTAGGTCTAGATAAGGAACATCATGAGCAAATCAGAACGACTGTTTGAGCTACTGACGCTTCTGCGCGCAAAGCGTTACGCCGTGACAGCGAAAGAGCTCGCAGAAAGAATGGAAGTTAGCGAACGTACGATTTATCGCGATATTCAGTCGTTGCTCAGTTCTGGTGTTCCTATTCAAGGTGAAGCAGGTGTCGGCTACCTGTTGCAAGCTGGCTCTCATCTGCCGCCTTTGATGTTCTCAGAAAAAGAGATGATGGCGCTTGAACTGGGTATGCGGATGGTTCGAGCCTGGTCGGATGTTGAACTCGCCGAAGCGTCTCACTCTGCGTCCACCAAAATACTTTCGGTATTGCCCGATAAGCTCAAACAACAAGTGGAAGATTGTCCGCTGATTGTGCCCGATTATCACACCCAATCCGAGACTGCCAAACGAGGGCAGCTTCTGCGCCACGCGATTGATCATCAGTTTAAGGTCAGTTTGGATTACCAAGATGAAAGCGGACAGGTGACCGAGAGAAAAATCCAACCGTTAGGCCAGTTCTTTTGGGGCAAAGTCTGGACGCTGGTCGCCTGGTGCGAATTGCGCGATGACTACCGCCAGTTCCGCCTCGACCGTATCCAAGCACTGCGTATGCACGATGAAGAGTTTGAGAGTGCGGAAACCAAATCTCTCAAACATTATATTGCGCAGTATGAATCGAAAGATTGAGTGTTCTTCATCCTTCCATCACAAGGATTCTAAATTGCTCTGCTCAATGCGAGATATTTGGAAAGGCACATTTAGTTAAACTAATGTTTCATTTTAACAGATGGGCAACCAACCTAAGATCGTTAACTTAAGTAGCACGTCAACCACACCGGAGCGTGAAGCTATGAAAGTACTGATTCAATACACCCAAGCAGGGAAATATCGAGATCAAGCGTGGGAGTCTTTAACTCTTCGATCTAAAGGTGATATGCAGGCAGTTACCCCTTCTTATGCTGCCCAACTTATCGAACAAAGCAAAGCGACACTTGTGATGACTGAGGAGCAACAAATCGTTATTCATCCATAACCGACTATTAGCCTTGTTTAACCAACCTTTGTTAGTTGTGCAAGGCTTACATCTCGCCATTACACGTTATCCATTTTATACACGACCAACTATATTTACATAAAAATCAATAAAATAGTTCTTATTTTCGTTCTCGACACTCCTTCAAAACGCCCTTACATTCATAGCTAAGATATAGGTTATCTGTTAGTCTCTTTATTTCTTCATGATAAAAATTAGGATAAAACCTTTGAAAAAGCATCGGTTTATTATAAGGATAGGTGCAATATGCAATTGATCTGGAACATTATTGGATACTTAATGTTCTCTGGTGTATTAGTTATTTTTTTTCAAACATTCTTTATAGGTATCATGCACCTTTTAATGCCAAAAGACATTGTCAATAGCTACTTTAAAGAACCTTATTTTAACACTTTCGAACTAGCTCTATTTACAGGTTGGCCTTACGCATTTTTCCGAACATTGATGTTTGTTCGTTTAATCGTTCAACCTAACTCAGGTAAAAAACGAAAGTTACCCGATGTATCCCAAGAGGTGCCTAGGTGGTACCGTCTATTATCCTTCATTTTAATATGGGTAATTATCATAAACTCTACAATGTTAGCGCTTGTATTTTTTATCGCAGGTTTTTTATCATTAGCAGATCATGTATGACCTTTACCTATCCAATTAAGTCTAATGTCACACTTTAAATGTAAATAACATTAAGAATTTCACACAAATAATAAATACATCAGCTAATTTATGGCTTTTTAAAATGAAAGTCTAGAATGCAAAAAAATAAAATTTTTAAATATAGTTTCTTGTTAATATCTATACAAATAAATTATTAGCTAGAGGTGCTCTGTGTCGGGATCTTTTAAGTATAAAATAAAAGTCATGATAACTTATCACCTATTATATTAAACATGTATGGTGCTCCATATGGTAGCAAGGACTATCAGATGGTACTGACTCATATAATGACATTAAACAAGCATATTTCAGATCCTAACCGCATTAGAGCAGGCGATATCATTTGGTTATCAGCTCTACCCAAATCAAGCTCTCAACTTAAAACTCAAAGTAACAATGCGTTACCTCCTAAAAGTATCGCGAAGCTAGGGACCTACCCAGCGTCTAAACCTCAAATGCCCAGCTCTCCTCCCCATAAAGTTTTGCCTCCCAATCTTCTCAGCTACAATCAACCTCCAAAATCAATCTCAAATCAAGTTCCACCGCAACATGCTGACATGTTTTGGGCGTTGGCATGGCTGGAAAACAACGCCAATATGATTACTATTCCAGGAGGTACCTTGATGGGTGCTACAGGGAACTTGATGAGTAAAGGAAATATTAAGCTCATTGAGAACATCAACGACCTTTACGCAAACTATAAAAACGGAGTAATAAGTAAAGGACAATATGATGGTCGACGTAAAAAACATTTAGACCTACTAAAGAAAAATGTTGGCCCTATGGAAAAGCTGCTATTTGGCAACAAAACGACTCACCAGTCTATTCGCATAGCTCGAAGTGGAGGGTTACCTGCGAATGCTCATATAGTTAAACAAGCCGAAAAACTGAATAAAATAGCTCAAGCATCTAAAGTGGGCGGACATGTTTTAGTCGGTGTTGGTCTGACGGCTTCCTGCATTCAGATTGCGAATACACAAGACCAACATGAGAAGAATGAAATTTTTGTTGAGTCAATAACTAGCACAGCTGTAGGAATGGGTACCAGCGCGTTAGTCGGTCTATTTTTAGTATCAAACCCTATTGGCTGGGGGACTGCCATTGTACTCGCTGCCGGTTCAACGGCTGTAGGTTATGCATCCGGTAAAGTGGCAAAAAGCTTTTATAATTCAATTGAAAGCAAGCCAAACTTAGTCGCTAGTACTGGAATAGAGTCTATATGCAGCAAGTAATCACATTTCTTTTTTACACTTTAATGACTGGTGTGATTATTATTTTCTTACAAACCATTTCTATCGGTGTCATGCACTTTCTGATGCCGAAGGAGATTGTTGGGAACTATTTTAAAAAACCATATTTTAATGAATTTGAGCTTTCTTTATTCACAGGGTGGCCTTACGCATTTTTCCGAACATTGATGTTTGTTCGTTTAATCGTTCAACCTAGCTCAGGTGAAAAGCGAAAATTACCTAATATTTCTAGAGAAGTACCAAAATGGTATCGTTATTTGTCGATTCTATTACTGGGTATTATCATTGTTAACTCTGTTGTCGTTGCCCTGACTTTATCAATTGGTGCCGTTCTTTTAGCAATTGAGTGAGGAATTAACATTAAAATATAACGATGTACTCGACGAAGAGAGCTCAGTCTGAACTCTCTAATCGCCAGAGTTATTGCATACTAACCTCTACTCTTCTTCGTTGAGACGACGAATCAACTTAGCTGGCGTGCCTCCGTATAGACAATCTGGCGGCACATCATGGTTGACTACCGAGTTCGCCGCAATAACCGAGCGAGCACCAATCGTCACACCTTGGTTAATGACCGAATTTCCGCCAATCCACACATCATCTTCAATCGTGATAGGTTTACAAAACGTTTCCCAACGCCGACGACTTCGGTAATCAACAGAATGAGAAGCGGTATAAAATTGCACGCTCGGTCCAATGAGCACGTGGTTCCCGATGGTAATTTTGGCACCATCGAGCATGACCACGTTCATGTTGATAAAGGTTTCTTCACCTATTTCGATGGTCTTACCAAATTCACAATGAAAAGGGGACTGGACAATACAACGGCCTACCTTGCCAAATAGCTGCTTTTGCAATTCGTCGCGCTGACTTTCGTCGGTGTTATTATTAAGTGCTCTAAGTGCTTGAAGAGCATGGCTTCTAATGGCGTCAATTTCTTTGTCCATGCCATCAAAGACCTGGCCAGACATCATTTTTTCTAGTTCTGTCACTGGAAGACTCCTACAACCTGCAATTACTGCTTTCAGATTCTTCACAAGGTACGTGAACTGCGAAATAAAAAAAGAGAAAAGCCCGGACTTTTCTCTTTCCTGTTTTTATATTTTGTGGAGTCTGTCAACTTACACAATTTCCCAACTGTGGGTCATCTCAACACCTTCGCCTAGCATTAAGCAAACCGAGCAGTATTTTTCTAGCGAGTCAGCCGCCACTTTTGCTACGACTTCTGGGTCAAGCTCGTCACCTGACACTTCAAAGTGGATATTCACTTGCGTAAAGATACGCGGTGCGGTTTCACGACGCTCTGTGGTTAGCTTGGCATTAACTGACGAAACCTTTTGGCCTGCTGTTTTCAAACCATCAACAACATCGACAGAGCTACAGCCACCAGCAGCCATTAGTACCATTTCCATTGGGCTTGGTGCGGTTGCACCACCATTGCCATCCATCACTACGGAGTGGCCCGACTGAGATTGCCCAAGGAATTTAAAATCTTCTATCCATTTAACTTCAGCTTGCATGATTTACCTCATTTAGCATCGCTTATTCAAGGCATCGTTGCCCTTACTAGCGGTATGTTTCTTGTCGATACTTTAGCTCTATCGCATAAAAGGGCAACGGAATTTTCAACATTACTGTAATTTTTTCGCTCGGTTACCTTTCTCTATACGTAACACTTTTTATTTAAGTAACACTTTCTACAAAAATAACGATGAGGTAGCTATGAAGAATATGTCTAAGTTATTGGCCGGTTTCTCCTTCGCACTTCCAGTCTTGTTTCTACTATTGAGTAAAACAGGTACCGCCGATACGATGGATAAGCTGAAGGCTTCAGAGAATACAAGAATCGCAACGCTAGCTGGCGGTTGTTTCTGGTGTACAGAATCGGATTTAGAGCAACTGCCCGGCGTAATCGATGTTGTATCAGGTTATTCAGGTGGTCATATTGAAAACCCGACTTACCGCCAAGTCTCTTCTGGTAAATCTGGTCATATTGAAGTGATTGAGGTGAAGTACGATCCTGCTGTCGTGAACTACGAGCAAGTGCTGGACTACTTCTTCCGTCATATCGACCCTACCGACGATAAAGGTTCATTTGTTGACCGTGGTCCTCAATACCGTCCAGCGATCTTCTACCATAATGCGGAGCAAAAGCAGATTGCTAAGCAGTTTATGATGGAAATCGACAAGGCGATGATCTATCCAAAACCGTTGAAAACAGAGCTGATCGAGTTTGAAAAGTTTTACCCTGCGGAGTCGTACCATCAGGATTACTACAAGAAGAGTAGCTTGAAGTACAAATACTACCGCTACGCATCAGGTCGCGATAAATATCTCGACGAAGTATTTGGTGAAGATCGAAAAGAAAGTCCTAAAACACTTCGACAGTTGATTGAAGAAAAAAAGCTGCTTTCGAAAGTGAAAGCGTACAGTAAACCTGCTCAGTCTGAAATCAAATCAAACTTAACAGAGCTACAGTATTACGTGACGCAAGAAGAAGGCACGGAGCGTCCGTTTGATAATGAATACTGGGACAACAAAGAAGCGGGAATTTATGTGGATATTGTGACCGGTGAACCGCTATTTTCTTCTACTGATAAATACAAATCTGGCACAGGTTGGCCAAGCTTTACTCGACCAATTAACCCGGGTTACATCGTGGAGAAAACCGATTATAAACTGCTCTACCCTAGAACGGAGATCCGCAGTAAGTTTGGTGATTCACACCTAGGTCATGTGTTTAAAGATGGTCCGAAGCCGACGGGATTACGCTATTGTATGAACTCTGCTGCGATGAAATTTGTACCTGTGAACAAGATGGCGAGTTTAGGCTACGGCGATTACCTGTACCTATTTGATAAGTAGTTTTAACCAAATTAGGAGTGAACATTCAGCGCGATGAAAGGTTTTAAATCCAACCTTCCCATGAAAGTCTGTCCGGTCTGTCAGCGCCCATTTTCTTGGAGAAAGAAGTGGGCGCGAAATTGGGAGGAAATCGTTTATTGTTCTGAGCGTTGCCGAAGAAATAAATCAACGAAAACGTAGGTCACTCCGACCCTCTCTGGAGTATGTTATTTCATTTGTATTAACGTTTGTACGCGTTCTCTTACCAAGGTAATAACGTCCCATCATAAGCCCAAAACGCCCCGCTATCTTGCGGGGTTGCTTTTTCTATCAAGCCTAATAAATCCTTAGCAACTCGCTCTGGCGTGAACAACTTTCCCTCTGGGACATTGGTTTGAAAAGGTGCCGACAAAGCGGTATCTGTGGTGCCAGGGTGAAGTGAAAGCACCGTGCCATGTTTGACCACTCTTTGCCATTCGATCGACATGGTTTTTAGGAACATGTTTAATGCGGCTTTCGATGCTCGATAGCTGTACCAACCACCTAACTGATTATCGCTAATGCTGCCAACTTTGGCCGAAATGGTCGCAAACTTGGGTGCAGTACTGCGCTTTAGCTTGGGCGTGAAGTATTTCGCCAACAGCAAACTTGGCAAAGTATTAACCGTGATGGTTTGCTGAAAGAAGTCTGCGTCGAGCGAGCTAAGATTCTTCTCAGGACCTTTCTCTTGGGTGTGCAACATACCAACACAGTTCACCAACCAATCGACGTGTTCAATCTGCTCACTGAACGCTTTTACCTGCTCGTCTTGCGATACATCCACTTGATGCCAAACGACATTTGGGTGTTGCCAATCTGGTTGCTGCTTACGATAAGTGGCATGCACGCGAGCTTGAGGAAACCGAGCTGCGGCTTCTCTCACCATCGCCAAACCAATTCCACCATTGCCACCGACGATGAGTATTTCCATCACAAGTTCTCCACGTTTTCTATGTAGTGCTCTGCGGTATCAAGAATCGCTTGGCGTTGTTGTTCTTCCATGTTGTCCCAAGAGCGGAAAATCATCCCGATTCGTGGATTGGCTGCGAGGCGCTTGTCGTGTTTGTTCATAAAGCGCCAATAAAGGCTGTTAAACGGACACGATCCTTCCCCACTCCTCGCCTTATTGTCGTAATAGCAACCCTTACAGTAGTCGCTCATTTTGTTGATGTAAGAACCACTCGCCGCGTAAGGTTTGGTGCCAACAATGCCGCCATCCGCAAACAATGCCATGCCACGTGTGTTCGGCATTTCGACCCATTCAATCGCATCAACATAGATACCGAGATACCACTCATCCACTTGATCTGGGTCGATCTCGGTTAGCAAGCAAAAGTTACCAGTGACCATCAATCGTTGGATGTGGTGTGCGTAGGCATAATCGAGGGACTGCTCAATCGCATTGCGCATACAAGCCATTTTAGTTTCACCATTCCAGAAGAAATCTGGCAGCTTTCTTTCTGCGACCAATTCGTTGTTTTTCGGGTAATGAGGCATGTTCGCCCAATAGACCCCTCGAATGTACTCTCGCCATCCTAAGATTTGGCGAATAAACCCTTCAACTTGAGAAATGTCGATGTCCGCGTTGGAATGAAATGCCTTGAGTGAAGCATCAATGACTTCTCTCGGGTGCAGTAATTTGCTGTTAAGCGAGAATGAAATTCGGCTGTGATACAAGCTCCACTTAGCGTCGTGCTGGCCTGTCATGGCATCTTGAAAACGTCCGAATAACGGCAGACAGACTTGGCAGAAATGCGCGAGTAAAGAGAGGCTTTGCGCGCGATTAATCGGCCACAACAAGTCCCCTTCGAGATTTCCGATGGTTTTGATGTCATGTCGTGCCAGCCGCTCAATAATGCCGTGGATGTCAGTACTGAACATCAAAGGTTGTGGCAGTTGTTCAATGTCTTTGGCTTTGAGCTTGTTACGATTATTGGCATCGTAATTCCATTTTCCGCCGACGGGCTTTCCGTCTTGCATCAAGATGTCGAAGCGCTTGCGCATACGGCGGTAAAAGTGCTCCATCATGATGTGTTTACCTTGAGGAAACTGCGATTCTATTTCCTCAAACGGCAACAAAAAATGTTCCGAGTCGACACAACGCGTCACGACCCCATCAAGCTTTAGTTTGGCTAACTGCTCCAGAAGACGGTATTCATCCGGGCGTTGATATTCAAACTTACTTGCACCAACTTCACTCGCGTAGTGTTGCAAGACTTGCTCAAGATCGTCGAAGGATTGTGTGTCATCCAACGTGAGGTGCAGAACTTGGTGACCTTCACTCTGACGCTCTTTCGCAAACTGTTCCATTGCGGAAAAGAACGCACACACTTTCTGAATATGATGCGTGACGTAAGTATTCTCTTGCTTGAGCTCCGCAATCAGGTAAAGCACTTGCTCATCCGGTTGCTGAAACCAAGAGTGCTCACTGTTAAGTTGATCGCCCAAGATCAATCGTACGGTTTCAAATTGCATTACGGTTTCTCCGATGACGAAGCTTTGTCACTGCTGCCCATCACAATCGGCCAATCGACCATGTCTACACTATCCAAATGCGCGCCAGGACAACGACCTTGCCACCTATCGATGAACTCCATGTGCGGGTCGTACATTTCGGTTTGCTTTTCGAGGTTGAATTGTCGTGAACCACGCGGATCAGCACCAACGCCTGCTAAGTATTGCCAATTTCCCCAGTTTGATGCCACATCGTAATCGACCAGTTGTGACTCAAAGTACGCCGCGCCATAACGCCAATCGAGGCCAAGCTCATGCACCAAACAACTGGCAACTAACTGTCTGCCACGATTCGACATATAACCCGTTTCATTAAGTTGGTGCATACACGCATTGACGATAGGAAATGGCGTTTCACCTTTCTTCCATTGTTGAAAACGGTGCGCGTAAAAGCTGGTGAGTGGTGCTCGATTTTGGATGCCACCGAATCGGAAGAGCTGTCGCTTGTGTCGACGGGCATACCAATAAAAGTATTCACGCCAAAGCAGTTCGAAGTAAATCCAGTAGGTTGAATCATTTGCACCATTCTCCGCTTCATAACGTTTCAACATGGCATAAATGGTTTTCGGAGAAACGCACCCATTAGCTAACCAAGGAGAGAACTTGGTGGAGTAATCCATGCCATCTAAACCGTTGCGTGTTTGTTTGTATTCACTGGCTAGTGTGGAAGCAAAATACTGGCGACAATGTTCAAGCCCGCGGCTTTCTCCACCATGAAACGTAGCTTTTGTGTCAAAGTAATATGCAGTAACGGAAGGCAGATTCACACCTAAAGGAATTGGAGGTAACGAACGGATACTCTCGTGGGGCCGAGAGATGTCTAAACTTTCAACTTGCTTTCTAAACTGCGTGAAAGTCGTAGGCAGTTTGCTCAAGTCAAATGGCAGTTGTTCTTCCCTTAACAGGGTCCGGATTGCTTGCTGTTTTATTTTTACATGAGAAGCGCCTTCAGCTACGCGACCTAACGCTTGTTGCTCATCCGAACCGGGAAAAGCGTCAGCATATATATGTGTGACGCCGAAGCGATTAACAGCATACTTGATTGCTTGATCGGGCGTTAGTTCAACCGCCCATAATCGCTGACCAAGGTGATTCAAAGATTGATTGAGTTCACTAAGCGATGAGTCGAGAAACTGCAATTTCGCGCGCCCGAAAGAGGCTTCCTGCGCAAAGTGATGCAAGTAAGGCGTCATTGAAGGGTAGCAATACAAGCAAATTAACTCGTCCATTTCTACACTGGCGCTTTTCAACAGTGGGTTGTCGTGCAATCGCAAGTCGTTCGTGAACCAATAAAGTCCTATTTTCTTTTTCAATTCGCACCCTCAGATGTTAATTCTTCGTCTACGAGTTCTTTTCACGGAGACCCTGACGTTAAGCCTTTTGATTTACTTGCTTTTATACGAAAACGAGAGTTTGACGATCATTAGGTTACTAACGTTCACACGGAATTCATTTGCTGGATATCTCAAAACACGCAATACCACCAAATTCCTGTACATGTTTCATACTGATATTTTATAAAATTTGAATCCAACGGTATTGATCACGATCTTAATCACTCATTTTCTATATAAACCATGCAAAAGTGATAAAAATTAAAGCGACATTAGTTAATATCCGTTAATCTAAGCCCAATCCCATTTTGCTAGTACCATCGCAGAAATGACCGACGAGTTTAAGAAATCAACCGCTAATTTAAAAAAAGCGGTCCCACTGATGATCAAAAACCATGTTGCTGCCACGCCAGCCAACTACGCGCTTTGGTATACCTACGTTGACAAGACCATTCCAGAACTCAACTTTGAGTTAGACACGGTGTTAGAAAACTACGGTATTTGCCCGCCAGCAACCAATAAACAGCTTTACAACAACTATGTGGCCAGCAAAGCAGAAACCAGCCTTGAAGATCTTAGAACCAATGTAGAAGTTCTGCTACATGAAGTATCCAGTTCAATGAGCGATACAATTTCAGATACTTCCTCCTTTTCTGAGATGGTAGACAAAAGCTTTAATAAACTGGAAAAAGTTGAGGACAATAGCCTAAGCATTGAAGAAGTGATGGTAGTGATTCGTCAACTTGTCGCAGAGTCACACGAAATTCGTCACTCAACAAAGTTTTTGAATAGCCAATTGACTAACGCGAGTGAAGAAATTTCTCGCCTCAAAAACCAACTGGCTGAAGTACAGCAAGATGCGTTGTTCGATGGTTTGTCAAACCTATACAACCGCCGAGCATTTGACAAAGATCTCTCTTCACTTATTGCATCAAATCAGGCAATGACCTTGATCATGCTTGATATCGATCATTTCAAATCATTTAACGACAATTACGGGCACCTTTTTGGCGATACAGTATTAAAAGCCATTGCCCGCCGGCTACAACAAAGTTGTCGAGATGGGATATGTGCGTACCGTTTTGGTGGTGAAGAATTCGCGTTAATTGTACCTAACAAATCTCTGCGAATTGCTCGCCAATATGCAGACACACTACGCCGCATGATAGAAAAACTGCGTATCAGAGATAAGCGCTCAGGCACACAAGTTCACAGCATTACCGCTTCTTTTGGGGTGGCAGAGTTTGAGCCTGGTGATACGCCTGAAGCCTTAATCAATAAAGCCGATAAACAGCTTTATGAAGCAAAACAACTCGGTCGTAACCGCGTGATGCCAATTTAAATAAACTGGCTAAGCGAAAACGACTTTTATGATGAAAAAGAAAACCCCGCGCTGTAAAGTGCGGGGTTTTTGTATCCAATCATGAGTATCTTAATCGACGCTGTAACAGTAACTTAGAATGTAGTCGTCACCATTTTTTGCGGTATATTCTTTATCTTCACTGCATGCCATCGGCTTACCTTTTTTGTCGCCTTTGATTAGGCTTATCCAATGGCGCATCGCGGTTGGTGCATTGCCAGTTAGTTCAGGATGAAACGTCGTGCGAGTTTCCAATTGAATATCGTCAATGTCCACTAATTCCACGCAACCAGTGCCTTTGTGACAGCCAAACAGCACTTCTACATGATTGCCCGAATCATCTTTAAACAAAATCGACTTTGGATCTTCCTTTTCACCAGTGTACGCCACAAAATGTTTCGGACTTTTCAGGCCGCTATGCGTACCGTCTTTGAAGTAAGCCAATACATGGCGATAATCAATTACGTAACTTGATACGTCTTGGTGCGACCCGTTCTCCAATGGGAACATGCGGTCAAGCAGTTGCTTCGCTTTTACTTGTTTCTCACTCTGCTGCTCGGCACTTACCGCTTCGACGGCAAATACGGCTTCAGCGATAAATGGGCGTTGTTGTTGTTGCATCTCTTTTTTATCGAAGTTCAGCATATTCATCGTCATATCCTCGCACTTAAAAACTCGTCCTAGAGTAAAAACTTAAATCCTTTATTTAAGTTTCAGGCAATTCTGTGAAGTGGATGGTTAATTTCCTTGCCTGCTCATTATGTAGACTAGCGAAATATTGACTACAATTTCACAACAAAAATTTTACAATGTGAATTTTACAAAATGTCTGTGTCAAAAAGCCTTATTCGTCAGTCTCATTTTCTTGGTACGAAAATTCGTAATCTAAGAAAAAACAACCATTTAACGATGGAGGATTTATCTGCCCGTTGTGTAAGAATTAATCCAGAGTACGCTCCTTCGGTTTCTTACCTTTCGATGATTGAGCGCGGAAAACGCGTACCGAGTATCGATATGCTCGAAGTGATCGCGGAAGTTTTTCAAAAAGATCCTGCGTGGTTTTTAGATGATGAACCCGAATTAGAAGCCATCACACCCAACAAAGGGAATCGTGGTGGGATTAGTGGCATGGCGCTGGAGCCGAGCTTCCTGTTCTCCAATGATATTCTTCAAATCGCGATACCAGAAATGCTCTCCCAAACAGGTATCACAGGGCGTCAATTCGCCCACTTACTGATCCGCGCACACCAAGAGAACCACCAAAACCATTTCCCAGACTTAGAACGGGCAGCGGAAGAAGTGGGCTTAAAGCGACTTAATCTGTCAGTGGAAGATCTGATCGACATTGCAAAGAGTATGGGGTTGGATATTCGCTGGGTAGACCGAGCGCCACAAGATGTGATTGATGAACTGGGCGTCAGCGCCAAACAGTTGATTACGTCTTTCATGGAGCCACCTGGGACTATTTATCTCAATAAACGAATGCGTGACTATCCAACCCGATTGAAGTATGACTTGGCGGTATATATCGGCCATCGAGTGCTCCATAGCAGCGATGCAATGAATAACGTTTTATCTATCGGGCATCAAAACAATTGGGAGCAAATGGACAGCCCTGTGTCGAACTCTGAACTCAATTCGCAAGATATCCTGCAAGCTTGGCGTGATTTTGAGTCCAGCTTCTTTGCCGGTGCCCTACTCTGCCCCAAAGTACCCTTTCGTCAGTTGCTTGACCGTTCTGGTTACGAGATTGATGTTCACAAAAAGGCGGGGGTTTCTCCTTCCGTTGCAATGCGTCGCATGACGGTGGTCTCGCCTTACCCTCATTGGCACTATTTTGATGCCTATGGCCCTGGCAAGTTAAAAGCCGTGTATCGCGGAAATGGTATTCCATTGCCTTGGGGCAACATGCGCAAAGTGAACGACCCTTGCCAGCACTGGGCCGTATTCCGACGCCTTTCCCAGCCTTTGGATACCAGTTCAGCGCAAATTTCGATTTTAAATGTTGGCGACGAGCCACGTATCTACTGCTGCGAATCGGTTAACGTATTTGATCCTGCGGGGAATAATCGCGTGCTATGTGCCGGTATTGATCTTAACCCTGCCATTTCTGCACAAGGTGGCGATGCCGTTTCCATAGCGGAAGAACTTAAGTCCCTTTGTGTCGCTTCCGGCGGAAGTAGTGTTATTCCTCCCCACATCAAAAAAGACTTAACGACTATCGCTAAGATATTAAACATCAACTGGATAGAGCGCGGGATTCAAACCCAAGCAAGGTTGATCTGCTCCAGAGGGGCGGTTTGTCCAAGACAACCTAGTTGTTACAGCAAGTGCGGAGAAGCTGATGAGACGCGCAACGACGTGAATATCATCGGTCTTTAGAAAGAAAAAACGCCAATCACAATATACGTGATTGGCGGTATATACTTGTGAACAATTTGTATTCACTAACAACGTCAGTTGGCTAGGTGACCCTCGGCTTAATAAGGGTCACTCTAAGTAAAGCACGATGCGTGCCAACTTTAAAAAAGCCGTTTTTTAGTAGATCCAGATGCATATCGTTGCTTTATTAACCATTAATTTCGCAAACTGCATTTGCAAAATGCAACATCATGCAAATATGCCACTGAATGCACTGCTAATAACGACTCTCTCAGCAAAGTGTCTGTGAACATATGAAGTCACATATTCTTGCACCTCAATGATGATGAGATTTCGGGCTCCCAACTTTACCATTCCTCTAACCCCTTATTGAAACTGGGTTCAGGCTCATCCGCCATGCTTTTGTTGATACATTCTCTCATCGGCTATTTTCATCATTTGCTCAGGAGATGACATTTTCGGGTCAAATATCGCGTACCCAATACTGGCTTTCAAATAGATAAGCGTTTCATCGTAAATGACGGGCGTCGAGCATAGCGCTAATCGAAGTTTTTGTAGAAGGGACTGAACATTTTCTTCCGTTCCAGGGTGATGGACTACAACTAAAAACTCATCACCGCCCATTCTGGCCACGATGTCTGATTTACGCAGAGAGCTTTTTACCCTTTCAGCCGTAGCGATTAAAACTTTGTCACCTGCGTCGTGACCATAGGTATCGTTAATGTGTTTAAACCTATCTAGGTCAATATTAATTAAGGCGAAGCTATAACGCTTTTTATAACGTTTCGCTATTTCGAACTGCTGCTTGTAAAACTTCATAAAATAGCGACGGTTTGGTAAATTCGTGAGTTCATCGTGTAAAGCTCTGTCATCTGCAATGGTATACAGTCGATAAATGGCGAACAGCGCGAGGCTAAGTGCGAATATAATGGGATAGCCGATTACTCTAGCTAAATGCAACTGATGCCAAGAGATTTGGCGATCAGCTTTGCCTCCAGAGAAAACCACCATACTCCACCCACCATAAGGAAAATGAACCATCTCTTTTGCATATACCATGCTATTTACACTTTGCGCGCCAAAGAAAGCATCACCAAATGAGCCACCGCTATCGTAACCACGGATCATTAAAGGGTAACGATACGAGAAATCAATTACGCCGGTTTCTCTCATCAGAGCATCGAAATCAATCACCGCACTGATCACTCCCCAGTAGTCCTGATTCATTGGAGGATCAAGAAAAACAGGCACACGCACGATCAAACCTCGGCCACCTTGGATCAATGTAACGGGCCCTGCGATGAAAATTTCTTGTACATCCTTGGCTTTTTGCACCTGTACCCACTGCTGTGGCACTGCGCGGTAATCAAGGCCGATTAGGCGCTCATTACCTTGGCGTGGAAATACATGACTAATTACATCATTTTTCGCGATACCGATGATTGTAATATGTTTACTTTTATTTAGGATTCGGTGAGCGGCGATACTCAATTCTTCTTCTTGATTTTTAGGAAGTAACGTAATGAGTGTCGCTAAAGTACTGGCTTTGTAGATATCCGCCATAAGTACCGCTTCCAAATTGGAACGGAGAATGGAAAGTTGTTCTTTGGCCTCAACTTGAACTCGCTCTTTGTGAAGCTCTTGCTGGTTTCGATTTAACAGCTCAATAACCCCAATACACAAAGCGAAAAAGGTGAGGAAGAACAATGCAAAATAGCATCGCTTTCTGGGTAAATAACGCATTTTCTCCCCACAACTCGTATACAACTACGAGATTTTTTATTTATTGTTAAAATTCTTATTATCACAAGAATAACCAATCATAATCAGAAAGGTAACAGTGATTGACAACTTTTATGTTTTAGGTGTGAGATGATGCATCAACAAGGCGATTTATTTGGCGGCGATCTATGGCAAGAAGTAGAAAGAGGAAAACTTTATTATGATCCTCATTTTCTTAGCCATCTTGAGGCGGATAATTACTTTGACCAACTTCGAAAGACACTGCCATGGCACCAAGAACACATTACTATGTTCGGCAAGTCAGTACTTCAACCTCGCTTACAAGCGTGGCACGGTGATGCAGCATATACTTACTCAGGCTTAACCATGCAGCCTCACCCTTGGACTCCTGAGTTAACTCAGCTCAAAGTGCGTTGTGAATCAGTTGCTGATGTCACTTTTAATTCTGTTCTCGCTAACTTATATCGACACGGTCAAGACTCAATGGGCTGGCACCAAGATAATGAACCAGAGTTAGGTAGAAACCCTGTTATCGCATCTTTGAACTTAGGTGAAACACGTCGATTTTTGCTTAGAAATTTACATTGTAAAACTGAGATTGAATATGAGCTTTCTCACGGCTCCTTACTGATTATGGCTGGCGAGCTACAGCATCACTGGAAGCACTGCGTACCAAAAACCGCGAAAACCAAAGATGAACGTATCAACCTGACTTTTAGGCAAATTTTTAACTATTGACTCAGCTTTTACATTCTCAATTAATATTGATGGTAGGTTTAGGTTCAGGACTTCATAGGGAATGGATTTATGCGTATTAAACCTCTTAGCTTAGCGGTCTTACTCTCTTGCTCACTTACCTTTGCAGCTCAGGCATCACAGGAAGAGGTACCGCTTCTCGATAATACTCAATCAGCGCAGTTGATTCGTAGTACCTACGAACAGGAACTGTTCACTTTCCCGGCGTTTAAAGAGGGCCATTTTGGCTTACGCATGTACCGCCAAACATTAGATGAGAAATATCACGCTGCCATTTGGACCGACATGGCACAAGTAGCCAGCCGGTTAAACCAATTTGCTAATGAAGTCGTTGAACCAGAAGACATCATTCTCTATTCATCTCAAAGGCTGACCACGTATCAAGAGAAAGAAACCGAACGAGGTCAGCGACGCTATACCGTGACTAAACACCATCCTGAGTACCTTTATCTTGGTGTGGATTTGCTTGGCGCAATGGCAAGAGCAAACGAATATGGCCTACAACATAAACAAGACAAAACGCTGAGAAAAATTATTAGGCGCTACGATTTCTCGCGTTACGTTACGGACAAAGAGATGATAGAGGCATGGGCAGCTCAGCTTGCAAACCAAGTCTACTGGCTTCGTCAGCTAGGAGAGCAAGATGTGGTCGAGGAATTCACTCAAACCTTCCGGAACACCTACCCCGACGATAAAGATAAGATGCTTTCAGCTCAGCAGTATTGGAACAAACTCTATGGTATGACGCACATCATCTTTGCCGATTCAAAGTATTATCAGGAGCGAGTAAGCGAGAAGAAACACCAATGGATTTATGATTACTTTCGCAACAACATCGACACTATCCTACTGCGCGCCAAAGAAGACGTGATTGCGGAAGTCGGCATTTCGTTTTTGTTAGCAGGCTTGGACCATGATCCGGTCGTAAAGAAAACCCGCCAAGCCATTCGTCACGCAATCAACGCAGAAAAAGGGATGATTCCGTCGGTCGACGGTAACTTTGATCTCAAGTACGGCGAACACCGTAACGTGCTAGCCATCATGCTGCTCGATTGGAAAGGGGTACATAAAGCGCCAACTTATCAAGAGCACCCAGAGGCTTTTAAATCGATACCTTACGGCTTAATGCCCAAGCCTTAGAAATAACAAAACCCGCCATTTAGGCGGGTTTTTAGTGTGTATCTTCAATCTAAATTAGAGAGAGATAAAAATGCCCGCTAAGCACGCACTCATCAGGTTAGCGAGTGTACCAGCAGCAACCGCTTTTAGGCCTAGACTTGCAACATCTTTGCGGCGCTCAGGTGCCATCACGCCGATAGAACCCAACTGAATCGCAATTGAGCCAATGTTCGCAAAACCACACAACGCAAAAGTGATAATAATTTGAGTATGCTCAGACAGTGTCGCTTTGTGCTGCACAAAATCGATAAACGCAACAAACTCATTCATCACCACTTTCTGACCAATGTATGAACCCGCAGCTAGAATTTCGTGGCTTGGCACACCAATCAACCACGCTAGAGGTGCAAACAAATAACCAAAAATCGCTTGTAGCGTTACGCCAGAGAAACCAAGTATCTCGCCCAAGTTTTCTAGCCCCGTGTTCACCATCGCGATAACACTCACGAAAGCGATAAGCATGGTACCAACAGCAACGGCAACTTTCATACCGCCCATGGCACCGCTTGCTAGCGCATCAATAACGTTACTTTCTTCTGATTTATCTAGCTCAATATTGTTGTAATCGCTTGGCGTTTGACGCTCAGGAACGATGATTTTTGCCATCATCAAACTACCTGGTGCTGCCATAAAGCTTGCCGCGATCAAGTATTTGAGGTCGACACCCAAACCAGCATAACCACCAAGCACACTGCCCGCCACTGAAGCCATACCACCAGCCATCACAGCAAACAGTTCAGAGCGAGTCATGTTAGAAAGAAATGGACGAATAAGAAGTGGTGACTCGCCTTGAGATAAGAAAATGTTCCCTGTTGCAACCAAAGACTCTGCTTTACTCGTACCCAAGAACTTCTGAATAGCGCCGCCAATAAATTGAATCACTTTTTGCATAATGCCCAAATAGTAAAGGGCGGAGATAAGAGCACTGAAGAAGATGATGATAGGGAGGACACGAATAGCGAAGATAAAGCCAGAAGAAGCGAGGTCACCAAAGAGGAATTTAATCCCCTCATCAGCAAAGCTGAGTAGCCCCGCGACACCATTACTTAAACTCGCCAGCGCCGCTTGACCCAACGGGAAATAGAGCACCAAAGCAGCAAACCCCATTTGTAGCATCAAGGCGCGAGATACAGTTTTCCAATTGATGGAAGAACGACCCTCAGAAAGTAGGAAAGCACAACCTAGCAGTGCAACAATACCAAATAGACTAAATAGAACACTCATGAGCTGGACCTACTAAACGTTGAAAAAGAAAAAAGAGCCAAAGGAATTGGCAGAAGAAAGGGACAACGCAGTGAGTGATAACTCACTTTTAGATCCAGAATGTAGACAGAACGAATAGTTCGACATCTTATTTTTACCTTATACAAGCAATTGAACGTAGCTGGTCCGGTCCGTGGGGTCATTCACTGCTGGCGAGCATGTTGCTTGGCCTGCTCCATGTGACGGCTTGTATGGGTAAGGGTCCTGAACAACTAAACCCTAATTCCCGCTTAAACGGGACGCAAGTATAGCCAACAAAAAGAGATATTCATCACATTTATTTACGCAAACGTTCAAGCGTTCAAAATTTAGGCAAAAGCACTCTTTCATCGTCATACCATTAATAAAAGTAAGGAAATAAGGATAGGCGTTGATGGTAAAAAACATAAAAGTGACCAATAAATATGCAATCAAACTCGAAAGAGCCAAAATTCGTCATTTTGCTCTCGCCAACAGGTGGATTTTGGTTATAATTCGCGTTGCTTCTTTCGAGGCCTCTGAGTATTCAGAGCATCATGATGCCGAGATGGTGAAATTGGTAGACACGCTAGCATGAGGTGCTAGTGCCTTTGGTGTGAGGGTTCGAGTCCCTCTCTCGGCACCATTATCCTTCTTCCCTAATTTTGTTCGAGTGTAATGCAAAGTTCTAAGCAGGCAAGACAGTCTACAGATGCTAATCAACTTCTGAGTGAGCTTGCGGTTCACGCTTTATTACACCTGCACTTTAAAATTCACGCGTCCTCGCATGGCCTCTCCCTTAAAGAACGTAATGACTTACTTCAGAAATGGCTGAAACCAAAACTGAAGAGTAATCGCTATAAGCTGATTAAAAAGCCGTTAAAGTCTTTGACTCAGCAGGCAAAAGGTGAGAACGGAAATCTGGAAGTATTACTCGAGCGCTGCGTCGGTGCAGACAAACCCAGCAACCCTCAACCCGATCTAGATAGCTACTTGCTGCTGATCAACGAGATTGAGAAGAAACTGGGGACTACCGTGTTATTATCTCGACCGGAAGACGTCGACTTATCTCACGACCAACACGGCTGTTTGCTGTGTGTGCTTTCTGAGAACTTAAATCAGCACTTCGATGATAATAACGCCCTAATCGCTCCTATTTCGATGCTGTTCCGCGGACCAATGAGTCAACGCTCACTTTTCCTTGGCAGCATTTACGCCAGTGGTACCTTCAATTATGAAGTGCAGTATCAAGACGACCAGTTCGTTCGCATCACATTAGAGTTAGCGTAACTGTAACGCTAAGAAATAAACGAATCGAAAAAGGCCGTGAAACTCGCGGCCTTTTGCTTATCTAGATTTAAACTTGAGTTAATCGATCTCTTTAAATCGAGCAGTAAAGTGGCGAAGCACTGGTGGCTCGTACTCGAAAGTGAGCCCTTTTAACTCATGTGCACAATTTTTCAGTTCGATAATCGCATCCGCAATGTAATCCATATGATCGTTTGTGTAGACACGACGTGGAATGGTCAAACGCATCAACTCAAGCTCTGACGCTTTTTGTTTACCCGTTTCCGGATCTCGACCAAGCAGCAACGATCCTATCTCTACTGCTCGAATACCCGCTTCCAAGTACAAAGCATTACACAATACCTGCGCAGGAAACTGATCCGCTGGAATATGTGGCAAAATCTTAGCGGCATCCACAAACACCGCATGACCACCCGTTGGGTATTGAATCGGAATACCGCCTTCACGTAAGCGCTCACCTAAGTATTGAACTTGGCTAATTCTATAGTGAAGAAAATCCTCATCCGCGGCTTCATACAAACCGCGAGCGAGCGCTTCCATATCACGCCCAGCCATGCCACCGTATGTTACAAATCCTTCCATGGGTACGCAGCGCGTCTGCACCGCCTGGAACAACTCCTTATGATCACGAATACAACACATGCCACCAATGTTTACCATCGGGTCTTTCTTAGCTGACATGGTGAGCATATCACCGTACTGGTACATCTCACGGATGATTTCCAGAATCGATTTATTCTCGTAACCCGCTTCACGCTGCTTGATAAAGTAGGCGTTCTCACAGTAACGAGCCGAGTCAATCACCACTGGAATATCGTACTTGGTTGCAATCTCGTACACACTGCGCATGTTTTCCATCGACACAGGCTGACCACCGGAGCTATTACAAGTAATCGTGGTGATAATTGCACAAATGTTATGCGAGCCGTGCGCTTCAATTGTTGCCACCAGCTTATCGATATCAAAATTGCCCTTCCAATCATAAGGCGTAGTGGTGTCGAATGCTTCTTCCGTTACCACGTTAATCGCTTTACCGCCATTGAGTTCAATGTGACCCGCTGTGGTATCAAAATGGTAGTTCGAGATAAAGACTGGCGTTTCGCCACCACGCACCTGACGCATACGCTCAATCAAAGCGGGGAACAAAATTTGCTCGGCACCACGCCCTTGGTGTGCTGGCACGGTGAGCTTATAACCGAAGAAGTGCTCCACTGCATCACACAGGTTGTAGTAATTTCGACTCCCCGCATAGGATTCATCCCCCATCATGATGCCAGCCCACTGATTATCACTCATGGCACCAGTGCCAGAGTCAGTCAGCAAATCGATATAAACATCATCACTACGAAGAAGAAATGGATTATAGCCCGCTTCTTTTAACGCGACTTCACGGTCTGACAAAGTCGTCATTTTGATTGGCTCAACCATTTTGATACGGAAAGGTTCTGGAATACGTTTCATTGTTAATTTCCTTATACGCATTGCCCTACGCAGTTTCACGTAAGACTAAAAAACAAATAGATAGAATGCTTTTCAATGCGATTGCATTGAGGAAATCAACGAGAAGAGATTTTACTAAGAAGAGACAAGCAGTAGTCTAGGTTATACCAGAACGACAGCACCAAACGGCTATCGAGAATATCCTTTATTCTCATCGTCTTCGTCCTCCTGATAAAAATAAAAGGTCAGAAACCCCATGTCTCTGACCTTTTCAATATAGTGTAGTTTTCAATCAATTTTCAGTGAGGTCACCCTCATTTTAAGAAGGTCTCGCCCTTTTCATTCTGCGTTTGATATTACTTTCTTTGACTAAGTAATCGAAAAGTGGCGCGAATAAGTTAGCAAATAGAATCGCTAACATGATGCCTTCTGGATAAGCCGGGTTCAGCACTCGGATAAAAATCGTCATCACACCGATTAATAGTCCGTATACCCATTTCCCGTTATTGGTAAAAGCTGCCGAGACAGGGTCTGTCGCCATAAAGAAGGTACCAAACGCAACCCCACCAATCACGAAGTGCCAGTAGAACGGCATGGAGAACATGGGGTTAGAGTCTGAACCGATCGCATTCAATAGTAGTGAAGCTCCGATTAAACCGACCAACACGCCCGCAACAATTCTCCACGATGCAATCTTCATAAAGATGAGAACCAAGCCTGTTAGTGCGATCAACAACGTGGAGACTTCACCCATCGAGCCTGGTAAATTACCAACAAAAGCATCTCCCCATGAAATTGTTTGTCCTGTCATATTATTTATCAAAGCACTTTGCCCGCCTTCATACCATTGACTAAGTGGAGTAGCGCCAGAGTAACCATCAGCCGCGACCCACACAGCACCACCGGACATGTTGGCAGGATAGGCAAAGTATAAGAACGCTCGCCCTGCTAAAGCTGGATTTAGGAAGTTTCGTCCAGTACCACCGAAAATCTCCTTCGCCACAACAATACCGAAAGTGATACCTAAAGCCGCTTGCCATAGTGGAATTGTCGGAGGAAGGATCAGCGCAAAGAGTATAGAGCTGACAAAAAAACCTTCATTCACCTCATGCTTTCGCACAATAGCAAACAGAACTTCCCAGAAACCACCAACGATAAACACCGTCGCATAAACCGGGAGAAAGTAAGTAGCACCAAGCCACATTTTACTTTCCCACCCCGCTTGTGAAACCGCATCTAACGAGCCCCATACCCAACTCAGTTGCCATGAAGAAACAAGCGCTTGCTGAGCTGAGGCTTGTTCCATTCCATACAACAAGGCATCACTCGCTTGCTGGCCTATGTTGTACATACCCCAGAACATGGCAGGGAAGACCGCCAACCACACCATGATCATAATACGTTTTAAATCGATGCTATCTCGAACGTGAGTCATGCCCTGGTTTACCTTACCAGGCGTGTAAAAAATGGTTTCGACAGCTTCGAAAAGTGGGTAGAACTTGTGATACTTCCCACCTGGACCAAACTTAGGTGTCGCTTTCTCAAAGTAATGTTTAAGGCTCATAACACTCCTCCTTTATCTAAAAGATGGTACGCACATGTGTAAAAAGCGATCGTTTTTTAATCTCTTCGTCTTCCTTCTTCGTATTTCACCTTGTTCGCCACTCTTCTGTCTCCTCTTTAAATCCGGCGAACAGTTTTATCCAACGAAAAAGGGACCGCTCATGGACACACTCGCCATTGACCTAGCTAGATTCCAATTTGCCTTTACTGTCTCTTTCCACATTATTTTTCCAGCTTTTACGATTGGTTTGGCAAGTTATCTCGCTGTATTAGAGGGCTTGTACTTAAAAACGGGCAACAAACAGTACATGCAAATCTATAAGTACTGGCTCAAAATCTTTGCCATCAGTTTTGGTATGGGTGTGGTGAGTGGCATCGTGTTGAGCTATCAATTCGGTACTAACTGGAGCGTGTTTGCCGACAAAACAGGCCCAATCCTGGGCCCGCTAATGGGTTATGAAGTTTTTACTGCGTTTTTCCTCGAAGCGGGGTTTTTAGGCGTGATGCTTTTCGGTATGGATAAGGTGGGTAAGAAGCTTCACTTCGCCGCGACTTGTATTGTTGCATTCGGGACGTTTTTGTCTGCGTTTTGGATACTTTCGGTTAATAGTTGGATGCAAACACCAGCGGGCTACAGTATCAACGAAGCCGGACAGTTTATCCCAGAAGACTGGTGGGCGATTGTCTTCAACCCTTCCTTCCCTTACCGGCTCGTTCATATGTTGCTCGCCGCTTACCTTACTACTGCCTTTGTTGTAGCCGGCGTTGCCGCTTATCACTTACTAAAAGCAAACCATAACCCTCTTGCCAGAATTATGTTCTCGATGGCAATGTGGATGGCTGCCATCGTGACACCAATTCAAATCGTTGCTGGAGACATGCATGGTTTAAACACCCTTGAACATCAACCCGCCAAAGTCGCCGCGATGGAAGGGCACTATGAGTCTCACCAAGGCGCGCCATTGATCCTCTTCGGTATCCCTAACGATGAAGAAAAACGCATGGAATACGCACTGGAAATCCCCAAACTCGGTAGTTTGATCTTAACTCATGACCTCAACGGTGAAGTGAAGGGATTAGATGCTTTTCCAGAGGAGGAACACCCTCCTGTCTCTATCGTTTTCTGGTCTTTCCGAGTAATGGTCGCGCTTGGTTTTGGCATGCTTGTTATTGGTTTGTGGAGCCTTTGGCTAAGAAAACGTCGCAAACTTTTTGATTCAAGGGCACTTCAACGTATTTGTGTCCTGTTTGCCCCAGCGGGGTTCATTGCAGTTTTAGCAGGCTGGATAACTACCGAAGTCGGTCGACAGCCTTACACCGTATACGGTCTTTTAACCACAGCCAATTCGGCATCGCCTATTGATGCCGCCGCGGTGAGCGTCTCCCTGACGGCGTTCATCGTGGTTTACTTTGTGGTTTTTGGAGCTGGCTTCTTCTATCTCCTACGTTTGATGCGTAAGTCTCCAACTCGATATGAAGAAGGCCTAGATAGCCGACTTCCTGATGGCACGAAAACCGATGCCATCACACATTCTAACCATCTAACCTAGGAGCTAACTCATGGATTACGCATTAATTTGGTACGCTTTGATTGGGCTCGCCGTTCTGATTTATGTCGTGTTAGATGGCTTTGATCTCGGTATTGGTATCCTATTCCTCAGCGCTAATGACGATGAAGAGCGCGACATGATGATGAACAGCATCGCTCCTGTTTGGGATGGGAATGAAACTTGGCTAGTTCTTGGCGGTGGTGGGCTTTTTGCCGTGTTCCCCCTCGCCTACGCGGTCATTATGCCAGCACTCTATGCTCCCCTAATTTTAATGCTGCTCGGGTTAATTCTGCGCGGGGTTTCTTTTGAGTATCGCTTCCGAACACAACGCGGAAAGTTTTTATGGGATAGCGCTTTTTTCATTGGTTCACTCACCGCGGCATTGATGCAAGGCATTATGCTCGGAACCCTGCTCCAAGGTATAGAGGTTAGTGAACGAGCATACGCAGGTGGATGGTTTGATTGGCTTTCACCATTTAGCGTATTTTGTGGCCTGGCGCTTGTTTGTGCTTATATTCTGCTCGGTTCATGCTGGTTATTAATCAAGCTTCCAGAAGAGCTGATGGGGCGCTATTACGTGGTCGCGCGACGATGGGGACTAGCGATGGTAGCCTGTATATTCATCGCCAGTTTGTGGCTGCCATTGAGCCAAAATATCGTCTTTGAACGTTGGTTCTCATTACCAAACTCGCTACTGTTTTTCATTTTACCAATTATTACTGCGGCACTTATTTGGCAGTTATTCAAAGCCTTACTCGACCACAAAGCCGTCCGAGCCTACGTTCTTGCGATCGGCCTGTTTCTTGTGTCCGCGATGGGTTTCGGTGTCAGTACATTCCCTTACTTGGTCCCATTCGCACTCACTTATCAAGACGTCGCCGCGCCAGACAAAAGTTTGGCATTTTTACTTGCCGGTGCGGTGGTATTACTTCCTCTGATCATAGCCTACACGGCTTATTCGTACTGGGTTTTCCGCGGCAAGATGAAACGTGGAGAAGGATATCACTGATGAAACTAAAACCCATTTTGTGGTTCATTGGCATTTGGCTGGCAAGCGTGGTCGCCTTGTTTATCATCAGTTCGTTGATACGAACTGCGATATTGTAGGCCCAGAGTCTACTGCACCACATCTGAAGCCATTGAGGTCTATACTCAAGCAAGAGTAAAACAACGGAGTGTTTTTATGACCTTAAAGCGGTTTCTGGTAACTTTGATTCTTTTGACGGTTCCACTGTTTTCACCAAATGCATTGGCCGTAGACAAGCAGATGTCATCCGTCATGAAAAGTAAAATGCGGTCTATTTGCTCCGCAACAGACGAGCAGGGCCATTGGCAACTTGCTGAAGCAACTCCTGACGCCAGACGCTCACTCAACATGGTGCTTTATCAAATGAATGCCGATGATAAATTGAAAGCAATTCATGAGGTGAGAACGAAAATGGTCGGCGGCACCCATTATGCGTTTGAGTTCGAGTTGCAAGATGGTCAGGTCTGGAATGCAATTGTATTGCACAGTGCCCGAGGCGATTACATGATAGAAAGACACGCCAAGAAAGGGGAACTCTGCCCTAAATAGCAATAGACACTACAACTTTACGACACAATAAAGTCGACTGATTCAGTCGCCTTTATTGTTGGTATGTTTAGGTATCGCTTCAAAAGCTTGGGAAAAGTAATAGCTTTCAACCTGAGGCCTAACTAAATCACAAGCTAACCCAAGGTCATCATTTTTTGTGAAAGGTAAATGTTCTGACACTAATTCCTGGGAATCTTTGTCCACGGTCTGGAAAGATTCAACAATTCTAAGTGGCCAGTAAGCTTTATTCTCAGTAACAAGAAAAAAGTAATATTGGAGCTGCTCTCCATGAGTCACGGCATTGTTAATTTCACTTCTAACTTTAACCACTTCGATTTTGCTACCAACACAAGTGAAGTCATATGCATCAGTAATTTCCGCTTCCTTCGCGCCCGGAGTATATACCATATAATCCGATTCAAACTTATTATCAGTCAGCAAATAACCATCGTCGACACTAGTTAACTGAAAGGAAAATGCAGGGTAATGTACTATCAAACAAGCTCCAAAAGCCCTACTTAAAAATTTCTTTGAAAATGCCTTTTTTATACAGTTCGGTAAATATCTCATGTCGTTGTCCATATGAATCTGTATTTTTATTAATAACCCTAGTAATACTATCAGTCACCGTTCTAGATGCTCCCTTATCGGCTTTTAAATATAGCTTATTCTTCAGCCAAAAAATCATAGCAGTCCTGATGGCATATTTAGGTTGAGCAACTAACTGAGGCGAAGAAGAGAAACTCGTATTTTCGTTCCAAATATTTGCGTGTATGCTTTCTGTCGCTAAATAGTTTCCTTTCCCTGTTAACTGTATCATTCCTCTACCGCGATATTTCCATCCATCTCCGGTACTTGCATCACCATTGCCTATTTTCATGGCATAGGCATTATTTGCTATCGCTTCTTGGTTTGCTTTTTGATTGATGGCATTTTTTCTCCCGTGCTTTTCAGCTAACGCCGGCCTATTCCGATAGACTCTGAAAGTGCTTTTCAATCCTTGAACTGAATAATTCAGGTTTTCCTCCATTCTCATTCCAGGACCAACCTCTTTTGCTAATTGAGCGACAAAGTGTGACAGTCTCAGTTCACTGTCTAACTTACATTCAGAGATCTTCATAGAAAGTTCTTTGCTTATAATCACTAAATAGTCTTCTGAAACTTTAGTTTCATTCTTCCATACTTTTCTAAGGTGCTGTTTTGTAATCATAGTCCCTCCATCTGATGAAGATTAAAACTGAAAGAACAAAAAATCACCTATAAAATTTGAAGTTGACATTGTATTACGACATTTTAAAACCATTTCTTACATACTAATTACATTATTGTGCGGCAAATAACATACCAGTCAATATTCTAGAAAAGCATTCTTTTCGCTCATATATTTTAACATGGCTTTTTACTGTTAAACCGTCTCGGTTTTCTCCTCTATCTTCTCATTTACTTTATCGCAAATGTACTCTCCAATAGGCATTGCAGATGTCGCTGCTGGAGAGGGGGCGTTGCAAACGTGCAGGCTTCTGGCGCTTTCGGCAAACAAGAAGTCATGAACCAAGGTTCCGTCGGATAACACCGCTTGCGCACGAATACCCGCAGGATATGGTTTGAGATCGTCTACCTTGATGCTTGGGCAGTATTTATTGACCAGCTTGAGATAGCCCGGCTTCCACCACGAGTTCTTAAACTCATCCAATCCGGTTTTTAGATGCTTTTGTGTCACCTTCCAGAAACCGGAGAAGCTCAGCATTTGCATGGTATCTTGCAAGCTGAAGTTAACCTTGTCGTACCCTTCTCGCTTCCAGCCTTGCACCGCATTTGGACCTACGGTCACACTGCCATCAATCATGCGAGTCAGGTGGACGCCCAAGAATGGCAAATCAGGGTCGGGAATTGGATAAATAAGATGATTCACCACTTGGTCGTGTTTGCTATCTAAGCGGTAGTATTCACCACGATAAGGGATGATTTGGAAATCGGTCGGAATAGACATCATCTTCGTCATGCGATCCGCCATCAAGCCGCTGCAAGTAACCAAGAACTTAGCATTGAGCTGCATGGTTTGACCGTCTGAAATACAGGTCAGTTGAACTTCTTCGTCCTTCTCTTCGGCAGCCACCACTTTGGTTCTCAAGCTGATTTGACCGCCGAGCTTTTTGAACTCTTCCGCCATCTGCTCAGTGACCAAACGATAGTCCACAATACTGGTGGTTTTGACATAAATCGCGCCCAATCCCGTGATGTTTGGTTCAGCCAGTTTAAGTTGAACTTCATCGAGTAGCTTTACGTCGATGCCGTTGACATGGCAGCGCTCATAGAGGGCATTCATGCGTTCGACTTCTTGCTCATTGGTCGCAACCAGTAACTTGCCACAGTTCTCCACCGGAATATCGTGCTCGGCGCAGAACGAAATGGTTCGCTCTACCCCACGCTTACAAAAATCCGCTTTTAAGCTGCCCGGTGCGTAGTACACCCCGGCATGAATCACGCCGCTATTGTGTCCGGTTTGGTGCTGGGCAAAACCGGACTCTTTCTCAACCAATAAAATGGATTTGTCTGGATGACGTTGCTGTAGTTGCCATGCTGTCGACACACCAACGATACCGCCACCAACAATGATGTAGTCATAGACTGATTTCATACGACCTCTTATAAAACCGATAGTTGAGATTGTTGCAATTTGAACTTGCGACCACTGTAAATGAACACCGCGACAAATACCGCGCAGCTTGCCACACGAACCAACATTGGGATATCGTGCCAAACCAGCAATGTACCCACCACTACCAACAAGAGACGCGTCAGAATGTTTAGAGGACCTTCCAAGTAGCCTTCAATCGCACCAATCAATGCATAGGTACCGATGATGGCAAAGAAGCCTACGGTAATTACCGACGTCACATCCCAACTGACCAAGCCTGTATAGGCAATAAGTAGCGGTACAAGATACAAACCTTTAGCGATTTTCCACGCCATCAGGCCGGTACGCATTGGAGGTGTTTTCGCGATGGTTGCCGCTGCAAATGCGGTCAAACACACTGGAGGCGTTACGTTACTGTCTTGCGATAACCAGAAGATGATGAGGTGAGCAGCCAGCAATGCCAAGCCTACCGCTTCCATACCCAAACTTTGCTCTAGTAGGGTTTCCATAAAGTCCGCAGGTACTAGCGCCACCATTTCTTTCGCGGTTTCCAACGCCATTGGTGCATTAAGCAGTTCCAACTTTTCTGGCGCCGCCAACATGAAGATAGCTTTTGCTTGTTCAGGCAATTGACCCGACACCATCAATTCAAGCAATTGGTTTTCGGCAATTAACTTGTAAAGCGCAGGGGCAGACAGAGTACCCAATACAATATACGCCGCTGTCACAGGTAAACCCATACCTAAAACAAGAGAAGCGAGCGCAATCAGAACGATCATGATGAACAAGTCGCCATTCGCCCAACCGTCGATCATCAGTGAGAAGGTGTTGCCGATGCCAGTTGTACTGATCACGTTGATCACCAAACCGATACCCACCAGCAATACGGCGGTTGTCGCCATGTTCTTTGCACCTTGCGATAGCGCTTCGATGATCGCTTTTGGTCCCATCTTATGATCTTTCGAGAACCAAGAAGCCACCACCACAGAAATGATTGACAAACCTGCAGCGTAAGTCGGTGTAAAACCTTGAACCAACAAAGTGACCAATACCGCCAGTGGGATAAGGTTGTGCCAACCGCTGATCAGCACTTTTAATAGAGATTCATCACTTGTCGTGATTTTTTGAACGCCGCTGCGTTTGGCTTCAATACGCACAAAGAACGCCACAGACAAGAAATAGATAAGAGCAGGAATGAAAGAAACGGCAATAATATCAACATAAGGAATTTGCGTGTAAGACGCCATTATGAAAGCACCCGCTCCCATCACAGGTGGCATCAACTGACCACCTGTCGACGCCGCAGCTTCAACGCCCGCCGCGAAGCGCGAAGGGAAACCTGCTTTTTGCATTAAAGGAATACTGATAACACCAGTTGAAACCGTATTTGCCACACTAGATCCAGATACTGAGCCCATCAATCCCGAGCCAATCACTGCGATAAAACCGGGACCACCAATGATTTTGCCAGCCGCAGCACGTGCCACATTGATGATGTAATCACCGACACCAGAGCGCACAAGAAACGCACCAAACAGAATGAACATGAATACGAAAGTCCAACTGATGCGCGAGATAGAGCCAAACATGCCCTCAGAAGAATAGAAGCTACGGTAGAGCAAGGTTTCCATGCTCAAACCCGGGAAGTGGAAAATACCTGTCGCCCACTTACCCCAAAGCACAACGTAGCTTAAACACACCACAATCAGCACTGGAATAAACCAACCCATGGTGCGTCGGATAAGCTCAATCACAATCAGGATTGCCATGATGGCGAAGACCCAATCGCTGGTCACGAACTTGACGCCACGTTCATACAGCGCATCTTCGGCATAGGGAATGTAGAGCAAACACGCGACTGCGCCCATGGCAATTAACACATCGATGCCGAGTGCAATCTTACTCTGCTTAAGAGAGATATGAGCCGGATAACAAAGCGCACAAATCACCGCAAAGCCAGCAAAGTGGGTCGCGGAAATCCATAACTCTGGTAACGTCGATAAGGTATTAAACCAAATGTGCAAAGCAGACAACACCACGCCAAACACTGTGATTGTGGTGGTTACCCACGGAAAATCAGTGCGCGTGGGCAGCTCAAATTTCTGCAATTCCTTTTCTATTGAGTCGCTCATCTCATACTCCAAGCTCTGGCGGCTTTTTCCATCTTAGAAATCGGTAGGGATAAAATGCCCCGAGCCGAAACTCGGGGCGAAGTTGGCGTTATTTCGCCATTAGGTCTGATGGGATTTCGATGCCCATTTCTTTGTAGTAACGCACCGCACCTGGGTGAAGAGGCACTGGCAAGCCTGCAATTGCTTTCTCAATTGCCATTGCTTTGGTTGCTTTATGAATACCTTGTAGGAAAGGCAGGTTCTCGTAGATCGCTTTGGTTAGCTGGTAAACGTCCTCTTCCGAGATATCTTCACGAACTGCCAAGAAGTTAGGCTGTGCAATGGTGGTGATCGGCTTATCTAGACCTGGATACGTGTTCGCAGGGATCTCGTACTTCGTCCATAGGTTGTAGTTGCCGTTCGCCTCTTTGATTTGCTCGTCAGTAAACGAAAGGATCGAAATGTCTTTACCCAACGCAGCAAAAGCTTGAGTAACCGCACCAACAGGTACACCCGCAGGCGTGTTCATACCGTCAATGGTGCCGTTTTGAAGTGCGCTCGCACTACCGCCGTAGCCCATGTAAGCAAGGTTGAATTTATCAGGATCTACTTTCAGACCTTTCATGATTTGGCGACCAGAGTTCTCAGTACCTGAGTTCTTCTTACCGATAGAGAACTTCTTGTCATCTAGGTTGTTCAGGTCAGTCACTGTGCCCGTTTTTGCTAGGTCAGAGCGAACAATAAAGTGCTCAACGTTTTGCCACAGCATAGAGACCGAACGCAACTGCTCTTGGCGACCGCTCTTCTCATAAGGACCTTCACCAGACCAAGCCCATGCACCGTAAAGACCTTGCAGAATCGCGAACTGTGCTTCGTTTTCGTTCAGTAGTTTGACGTTTTCACCAGAGCCCGCAGAGCTGATTGCAGAAAGGGAGAAGTGGTGCTTTGGTGCCAATTTCACTTTGCTTAACGTCGCCAACGCTACGCCCACAGGGTAGTAAGTACCACCTGTCGATGCCGTTGCAAGAATGTAGCTACGATCTTCTGCCGCAGCGTTAGCAGCAATACCAAAAGAAGTCACAGCGACAGCCAAAGCTTTTACCAGCTTATTCATTTTCATTATTACTCTCCGTGTAGTCGTTTCACGATTGGGGATTTACATCATGTTAAACCTTTATTAACAACACATTCCCTAGAGCAATTGAAATGCCAACTTTTAAACCTTTGTATTTATTGAACTAAGAGCTGAAAGACATCAAAAATGAGCAAGATTCTGCTGATTTGATAGCAAAGCAATGAGCAAGATCTTGCCTATCTAAGATGAGAAGGTTGTACGCCTAGATCGCAAAAGGTTAATAAAATGTGATCAAGACAAAATAAATGCACGATTCACTAATAAGCAATATTTTGCCGATGCAATTTTGGATTGAACTGCAGCTAATGAGCATCTTAACAATAAGAAGAAAAAGCGTATCATTCTAAACTGCTCACTTTATCAGCTAAGGTTTATAGCCTAAACGACTTCAAATAGCACAAAAATACAGCAAAGCAAGCCATGTTACAGAAATGAAAAGTCATTTATTCTAATTTTGAATTTAAAAAGCAGCTCGATCCACCAGTTCAGAAACAAACATTGACCGTATCAACTTATTTTCTACTTCGGGGTTGTGCCAATGGCCCTATGTTCGTTAGTGTAACAACACACCAAGGCAAACATATTCCTTGGTATTTTTTCGTCTTTAAGGATCACCCATGTCAGCAACTGCGCAATTACAATTCGCTTTAAAACGCCCATCTGGCGTTGCTGCTGCGATCCTCCTGCTCTCTCTGAAACTGATTCAGAGCTGACAGGCTATATCTAAACTTTCTGTCAGCTTGAGAAGAAGCTGACGGGAACACCACATACTCCTTCCATTCCTTTCAGTTTCTTCCAAGCGAAACATAAGAGGAATAACAATGTTAAGCGCACGTAATATCGCCGCTTTGGGCTTCATGACTTTCGCCATGTACTTAGGCGCGGGTAACCTGATCTTCCCTCCATTTTTGGGTTACCAAGCAGGTGAAAACTTTCTGAGCGGGATGTCTGGCTTCCTCTTGACGGGTGTAGGTCTGCCTGCGATGGCACTGGTGATGGTGGCTATCGTAAACGGTTCAGACAAATTAACCGCCGCCCTACCTAAACCTTTGGCGACCAGTTTTTGGGTGATGGTATTTATTGTGATTGGCCCTGCGTTCGTGATCCCACGTGCAATTACCGTGGCTTACCAATTTAGCTTTGCGCCAATGTTTGGTGATGCAGCTTTGGTGCCTTTCACTATTGCCTTCTGTGCTATCACCATTCTATTTGCCCTATATCCGGGTAAATTGGTCGACAACCTAGGCAAGATCTTAACGCCTGCCTTGATGGCAATCTTGATCATCATGTCTGTGACGGCTTTGGTTTCTCCTGCAGGTGAGCTAACTGCCGCAACGGGACCATACCTATCTGGTGCATTTGCTGAAGGCTTGACCCAAGGCTACATGACCATGGATGCGCTAGGTTCTATCGGTTTTGGTTGGATCATCTTCCGTGCGATTCGCAGCATGGGTGTAGATTGCCCGAAAGCGACCGCAAAATACACGCTAATTGCAGCTTTGATGTACGCGGTTGCCATGGCATTTGTTTACATCTCATTGGCTTACATTGGTTCGACAAGCTCATACTTGGGTTCTGAGTTCAGCAATGGTGGCGACATTTTAACGGCATTCACCTTCAGCCACTTCGGCGCATTTGGCTCACTATTACTAGGTGCCGTGATGGTATTGGCGTGTTTGACTACTGCTATCGGCGTAACCACAGCAGGCAGTGAGTTTTACGACAACACTTTCAGCAAAGTGAACTACAAAGGCTGCGTTATCACGACCATGGTATTGGCTGGTTTGATCGCCAACGTAGGTCTAGAGCAACTATTGGCTATCACATTACCAGCGGTTGTGGCGCTTCACCCAGTAGCGATTGCATTGATGATCATGGCACCAGTGCGCGACAAGATGTCGCAAATCATGGTCGTCGCAACCGCGTTCACTGCTCTAATGTTTGGTTGTGTTGATGCGCTGCACATCCTAGGTTACATGCCAAGTTCCACTGATGAGTGGATGGGTAATTACATGCCTCTGTACAATGACTTTGCTAGCTGGATTGTGCCTAGCGTATTTATGATGATTGTTGGTCTGCTGTTTACGACGAAAACCAACCAAACCGAACAATTCGAGCTGGTGAATGAATAGCCGTTTAACATAAGACATCGCTCAATAAGTGCGTTACTATGTAGCTCGCTTATTGATATCAGGCAAAGGAGTTGCCTGAATGAAAGATTGATATGGGTCGCCTATGGATAATCAGTATCTAGACATCAGAACACTGAACTTTATCGTTATTCTGTTCTCTTGCATTTACTCTATTAGTCTGCTTTGTTATCAATACACTCAGGGTAGAGTCAAAGGCTTAAAAACCTTCTCGATATCACTACTGTTTATTGGTTTAGGCCCTTTTTTACTTGGCTTTAGAGGCTCTGCGCCAGACTGGCTGACCATCGTCATAGCCAACACTCTCATATTAGTCGGCTTCTTGCTTACGCTATATAGCGTAAGCATTTTTCGTCAATATCCTTTAAAATTGGCTCACTGTCTTACCTTGTTAACACCTGTTTTCAGTGGTTCATTTTACTATTTCACCTTCCATGACCCTTCTATCAAAAGCCGCATTATTTATCTGAGCATGTATATTTGTATCGTCACCTTCTTTAGTGGTGTCGCCATGCTTAAAGGTACCCAAAAGGACTTAAAGCTCCCTGTTAAAGCAATGGCTTACTCTTTCTTTGGATTTAGTTTTTTTATGGGATTTAGGGCGCTTTGGAGTACTTTTTCAGGTGAGTTACCAAGTTTTATGGTCGCAGGCCTTATCCATCAGCTGACTTTCTTATTTAGCATCTGCCTGATCGTTGCTTTGAGCTTTAGTATGCTGTGGTTAATTAACGGACGCTTGGTGCAATCCATAAATGATCTCTCTCATTTAGATGCACTCACAGGGCTATATAATCGTCGAGCCATGGAAGAAATCGTTCCAAACTTGGTTAGTAAAGCACATAAAAAAAGCCAAGCAATCAGCATTATTATGACTGATGTCGACAAGTTCAAAGCGATTAATGATCACTATGGTCACACGGTTGGCGACTCCGTCATGGCAACGATCTCCACTATTTTTAAAAAGCATCTTCCTGAGTCAGCCTGCATTGTGCGATTTGGTGGTGACGAGTTCATGATTGTTTTGCTCGAAAAAGCACAACAAGCCAAAATTGTCGCAGAGCAAATTCGCCTTGCGGTCGAAACTGAAACCGCTTTGCAATCATTTAAAACTGAAGTGACCATGAGCTTTGGTATCAGTCAGTTATCTGAGGGGCAATCACTTCAAGAGGCGCTTGCTGAAGCAGACGAAGCGCTATATAGCTCTAAACATACTGGAAGGAACCTCGTTACCTTGTTTGGAGAAGGTAAAGACCTAAATTATAAGTTTGTCCCAGCTCCTGCCAAAAGCGCATAACATGTTTGTTATGCCAATGATTTTACATTAGCTAGAAATCGTACTAAGTATAGTCGGAGCGATTCAAACCAAACTTCTGCATCTTTTGGTTAAGGGTTCGACGTGGTAAATCCAACTCCTGCATCACCTCATTGATGCGTCCATGATGCCTGACTAAAGAATCATGTAGCACCTTACGTTCAAAGTTATGTAGCTGAATCGCCAACGGCACGCCCGCATGCGTCTCTTCAGTTGTTGAGGATGGTCGACTGGAGAGAATTTCCATCACGGAGACGGTTTCATCCAATGCAAAACGCATCGCGACATTCCTTAGCTCACGCACGTTACCGGGCCAAGCGTAAGCAAGAATGGCTTTTCTATCAGCTTCACTCAGTGGACGACTCTCAGGGTTACTTTTCAGAGCAAAGTGTTCAAACAAGATCAACGCGTCTTCTTCTCGCTCACGTAGCGGTGGCAAATAGATCTGCGCCACATTAAGACGATAGTACAAATCCTGACGAAACTCGTCATGATCATTGAGATCTTCTTTCGCGGCGGCGATCACTCTCAAATCAACCGAGATCTGCTGATTACCCCCAACGCGCTCAACCGTATGTTCCTGCAATGAACGCAACACTTTCACCTGCATAGACAGCGGCATACTCTCGATTTCATCAAAGAATAAAGTGCCTTTATCCGCGTATTCCAACTTACCAATGCGCTTTTTACCCGCTCCGGTAAATGCCCCTGCTTCATGCCCAAACAGCTCACTTTCAAACAGGTTCTCAGGAATAGCGCCACAGTTGATTGGCACAAAATGATAGGATCTGCGTTGGCTTTCATTATGCAAACTGGTCGCCACCAGCTCTTTACCACAACCTGTTTCGCCGTAAATGATCACGTTAGTATCAATGCGTGCTAACTTGGCTACTTGTTCTCTAAGCTGTTGCATCACTCGGCTTCGGCCAATCAGCATTTCTTCTAAGCCGCTAACGCTAGATAGATACTCTTGGCGATCTTGAGTAGACGTTTGTGCGCGATAGCTCTCGACCGCTTCGGTTACTCGTTGGGATAAACGCTCAGGTTGGAAAGGTTTCTCAATAAAATCGAACGCACCGTTTTGTAACGCCCCTACTGCCATATCGACGTCACCATGTCCGGTGATCAAGATAACTGGCGTTGGGATGTGATTAGCAATCAGGCTTTCTAGTATCGACAAGCCGTCGGTGTCCGGCAGGCGAACATCACTGACAATCGCATCAAATTCTTGGCTAAGAATGGCCGCTTTCCCCTCTTCTCCTAAACTGAATGCGGTCACGTCGAACCCCGCCAGTTGCAGCCACTGACTGGTAGCCTGACGAACAATGTCATCGTCTTCGATAAGTGCAATTTTAGGGGTGTCGTCAAAAGCCATGAGTTACTACCGTAGGTGGAATAGAAATCGCTCTTTGCTAACGGTAGCAAAAACCACTGAGGAGAAAAGGAGCTAGATCTCACTTCTTGCTTACAAGTCTTTAACATCCAACCAGTTAGGCGCACTCTTTAATGACTCTCGGTGAGAACGCACTAGCTGAACGGAGTCAGTATGCAGCGCAAAAGGAATGGCAAAACGTGGCTTGTGGTCGTAATTGCAGCAGTGCTGATGTTGTCTTGTTATAGCGCCAGCAGAGAGGTTGCTCGTCAATGGTTGAGCGTACAAACTCAAACCGAAGCTCAACAAAAACTGCTCGACTATATCGGTGAAGTTCGCCGTGCACTCAAACGTTTCTACCACTTACCTTACCTCGTCACCAATAACCCAGAAACCATCGCTTTTGTGAAAGGGAATCTGACTTATTACGAACCGTTGCAAACCCAACTGACTCAACTAGATAAAGCCGCCAATACGGAAGGTTGGCTAATCCTGTCTAACTCTGGCGAAGTATTGGTCTCGAGTTTGATCGAAGAGCGCTTTAGCCTGTCTGACCGAAAAGCCATTGTGGAACAAATTCACAACCAAGGCGGCGGTGTTTCCTTGGTGAACAAAACCAAAGGTTCGAGCCCATTGTATTATCTTGCAGCCCCTATCTACGATGGTCTGGATATCGCTGGCATTGTGGTGGTGCAAATCAACCTTAGCCTATTGACCGAACAGACCATTACTAGCCAAGACATCATTACGTTGCAGAACCGTCAGCAACGCTTTTTCCTATCGAGCAGCTCGCTCTATAACGCAGACTGGTTTAACGAACCAAGCAACACCGTTCAGTTAGAAACGCAACGCTTATACGACAACACCAATATCAGTGTGTGGACGCTCAACCAACAGCGTTATTTTGCACACACCGTTAAATTAGATGATTTGAATTGGTACGTCAGCTACCTCACCCCTTCTAAGCCGATTCAACAAACCATCAATGTGATTGGTTGGAGCGTAGCAGCGCTGCTCTTATTGGTTGTATTGCTCGTCATCATTGGCTTACAACGACGACAAAAGCACATCAATCAACAACGAATTCAAGCTCTGTTGGAAGAGTCCCAACGCCGCTTGAAACAGATGATCAATAAGACCCACGTTGGTTTGCTATTGATTGATGAACAAGGTCAACTGTTCGATCTCAACCCAATGGCGAAACGTTTGTTCTGTTTACCAGAAAGCGTCAATCGACACGCTTTTGCTTGGGAGTTATTCGATGCAGGCAATCCTAATTCCACCACACTTAAGTTGCTCAAGGACTTACCTAAACATAAAGAGCTCGCAGAGATCAGTACGGTCGAAACCATTGCCAGACGCAGTGACGGTAGCGTCTTCCCTGTCTTGTTCTCACTGACCAGTTTCCCTTGGCATGGCGAGCAGTATTTCCTTGCGACGATCATCGACATCAGCAAGCGGAAAAAAGCCGAGCAATCACTGCAACAGGTCAACCAAGAACTGGCGCAGCGAGTAGAAGAGCGAACTCAAGCACTAAAAGAGGCGCAAAGCCAGTTGATTGAATCGAGCAAAATGGCCGCCTTAGGTCGCATGTCGAGCGCGATTACTCATGAGCTCAATCAGCCACTGACAGGCTTGCGTACCCTGCTCACAACAAATGAACTGTTAGCAGAACGTGGCGAAACCGAGATGATGAAAGCCAACAACGTATTGGTGCAGAAGCTGATTGATCGCATGGCAAGCATGACCAGCCAGTTAAAGACGTTCGCCTATAACAAACCAGAAAGCCTACAAGCAATTTCTCTTACCTCCGCACTCGAAGAGACCTTGCGCGTCTATCAATCCCAATTAGATAAGGTGGATGTGCGTGTTCGGGTTCCTCATGACTTACCTAACATCATGGGTGAAGAACAACGACTGCTTCAGGTGCTCGGTAATCTTGTCTCGAATGCGCTAGACGCAATGAACAACACCACCAACCCGCAGCTCAACTTGATCGTCAATCCAACTGTTAATCAGGTCGAACTGATCGTCAGTGACAATGGCTGCGGCGTGTCGAATGAGATGCTTGAATCCATGTTCGAGCCCTTCCAAACCTCAAAGAAAATTGGTGAAGGATTGGGGCTGGGTTTAGCGATTACGGCCAACAATATGCGTGATATGAACGGACAAATTACCGTGCATAAGAATGAACAAAATGGGCTGACTTTCACTCTATTGTTCAAATCAGCCTAGGTTGATATTGATTACAAAATCATCATTAGAACTAAGCATCCCCGCTGTTTGAGAAAAATACGATCTCGATACAAGTATCGAGGTGTCTCCTACACTATTCTCAAGCAATAAATCCACAAACATTTCCTAAATATAAAGAGTGAGAAACATGATTAAGTTTCCTGAACATTTTCTTTGGGGTGGTGCCATTGCTGCAAACCAAGTAGAAGGGGCGTACAACCTTGGGGGTAAAGGGTTATCGACATCAGACATGCTGCCAAACGGTATTTTGAGTCCGCATCAAACCCGTGAAGAACGTACACCGGGTATCAAAGACGTGGCGATCGACTTCTACAATCGCTACCCAGAAGACATCGCGCTGTTCAAAGAGATGGGCTTTAACTGTCTGCGTCTCTCTTTGGCATGGAGCCGCATCTTCCCTAACGGGGACGAACTAGAACCTAACGAAGAAGGTTTGGCGTTCTACGATAAAATTTTTGACGAACTTGCCGAGCACAACATCCAACCTTTCGTGACTTTATCTCACTACGAAATGCCTTACGCACTGGTTGAAAACTATGGCGGTTGGGGCGATCGTCGCGTCATCGAATTCTTCGAACGTTATGCCCGCACCGTGCTGGAACGCTACAAAGACAAAGTGAAGCTGTGGTTAACGTTCAACGAAATCAACATGTCTCTACACGCACCATTTACTGGTGTTGGTTTGCAAGAAGACGCCAGTGAACAAGAGATTTACCAAGCGATTCACCACCAACTAGTCGCCAACGCAAAAGCGGTAAAACTGTGTCAGCAAATCGTACCCAACGGCAAGATTGGTAACATGCTGCTTGGCGCAATCAACTACCCATACACCTGTAACCCTGATGACGTGCTTGCTGCCATGCATGAAAACAACAAGTGGTTGTTCTTCGGTGATGTACAAACACGTGGTCAGTACCCAGGCTACATGAAGCGTTACTTCCGTGAAAACGGCATCGAAATTCAGATGGAAGCAGGCGACTTAGAAGAAATTGCGTCTGCGAGTGTCGATTTCATCTCATTCAGCTACTACGCAAGTGGCTGTGCAAGTGCGGATCCGAAACAGAAAGAAGTAGGTAACATCGTCGATAGCGTACCAAACCCATACCTTGAAAAGAGCCAATGGGGCTGGCTGATCGATCCAAAAGGTCTTCGCGTTCTGCTTAATTTCCTACACGATCGCTACCAAAAGCCACTGTTCGTCGTAGAAAATGGCTTAGGCGCGCGTGATGAAATCGACGAAAACGGTGAGATTCAAGATGATTACCGCATCGCTTACTTGAACGACCATCTTGTACAAGCACATGAAGCAATTTTGGATGGCGTTGAGCTGATGGGCTTCACCAGTTGGGGACCAATCGATTTGGTCGCGAACTCAACTGCTGAAATGAGCAAACGTTACGGCTTTATCTATGTCGATCGTCATGATGATGGGCAAGGAACGCTAGAACGTAAACGCAAGAAAAGCTTTTTCTGGTATCAAGACGTGATTCGTACTTCAGGCGGTTCATTGAAAAGCTAAACCTGTTGTCTAGGTATAAAGTGCAACTAGGCATTCGCCTAAACCATCAAGCCCTGCAATTGCAGGGCTTGAATTTTAAGGTGTTTATTCATTTAGAGATTAAACTGCAATCTCTCCACCGTCTTCACGTCGAATAACCACTGTCGCCGCTCGTGGGCGCACAGAAACACCAGCAGGCGTTTCTTCGGCTGCATCTTCACTGTATGGCCAGTTACCTGGGTGCTGAATATTCACAAACAATGATTTGTAATCAGGGCTGATGGTAAAGCCTGTTACTTCACAACCATTTGGTCCGACAAAGAAGCGTTTCAATTCAGCTTGATTATCCGCACCAATCACAGCTTGATCACCATTCTCATCTGTTAGCTTAGATGGCACAACAGCCAACATTTGATCATTGGTGTAAGATGTAACTTCATCTGCGCCGTTATCAGTCTGAATCCACAAAATACCACGGCCATCAAACGCTAATCCGTCTGGACTCGCAAACTGGTTTAACTCATTCAAGCCAGAACGGTTGGTATCTGCATCACCATTTGCTGGCGAACCAAACACAAAGATATCCCAAGTAAAGTCAGTTGCTGCAGCACCTTCATCCCAACGGATAACATGACCAAACTTATTATTCAAACGTGGATTCGCAGGGTTGGTTTCATCTGTACGGCGCGTATTGTTCGTCAATGTTAAATATACTGAACCCGTGAATGGATCAACCGTACACCACTCAGGTCGATCCATTGGTGTTGCCCCAACTAAATCCGCCGCGCCAGCAGTATTGATGATAATTTCAGCCAGTGAGTTAAAGTGATCCGCTAACGTACCACCAGCGGTTGTTACGCTATCAAGCGTTAATGGTAACCAAGAACCTGTGCTGTCTTCATTGAAGCGCGCCACATACAGTGTGCCTTCGTCCATGTACTTGTCACCCATCGCCAAGCGGTTATCAGGGTTAGCATCTGCTGGATCCCACGCTGCCGCAGATTCAAATTTGTATAGGTATTCAAAGCGAGAATCGTGACCAGAATAAAATACCACTGGTTTGCCTTCTTCAAGCTTACCGAAAGTACAGCCCTCGTGACGGAAACGACCTAGCGCAGTACGTTTCTTCGCACGTGAGTTTTGCGTGTAAGGGTCAATCTCGACAATGTAACCGTGACCATTGGCTTCATTACGGTAATCATCCATCGCACTTGCTCCTGTTGGAGCCACATTAAAGCGAGAGAACTCATCAAGACGCTCTTCTGCATTACCTGCTAATGTCTCCCACAAGTAGCGTGTGCTTTGGTCATCAACACCAATGCGATCTTGCTCTTCTGTACGAGTCCCGGCATTAACAAAGTAACCTGGCCAGTTCTCTTCACACGTTAAGTACGTGCCCCACGGCGTGTAGCCGTTGCCACAGTTGTTTAACGTACCACGCGCTTGGCTGCCATCTGGTGAGAAACGAGTGACAGTTAAAGATGTGTGGGCCACCGGGCCAGACAAATCCATGACTGTCGCACCAGTATAACGACGGTTTAGTGGGTCGGTATCAACCAACTTCCACATGTTGTCTTTCAGTTGAATGCGAACCACTGATACACCGTGCGCGTTAATCTCTTTGCGCACTTCATCTACAATGGTACGTACGCCATTTTCAACCGTCGGACCGTTTGGATGCAGTGCTGATGTGTCGATGTACTCGTGGTTAATACATAGCAAGCCATCTGTAGTGCTATCGTTCAATGGGAAAAAATGCATGCCGTCATGGTGCATGCCTAGCGCATTTAACTGATCGGTACTGGTGTTGGTACCATCATTTTGCCATGCGCTGCCTTGTGCATTAAGTGGTGTTCCCCAAGGTACTAGTACTTGTGCGGTGTAACCTTGTGGAATTGAAACTGCGTCAGTGAGTGAGCCAGGGATAGATTCAAAGTTAAGAACGGCTTTAGATGCGCCCGAACCACTGCTTACTGTATTCCCTGAGTCAGACGAGTTACAACCAGCCAATCCGAAAGCACCAAACGCTGTCATCGCACTGATACCTAAACCACCTTTCAGAATGCTGCGTCGAGATAGGCTCGCTTCTAATACTTCTTCAAATGGTTTGTTTTCACTTTGGTTATAACGCGTCGCGTCAAAGGTTTCCTTGCTCATTTTTACTTTCCCGATCTTATAGTTTAATTAATAAATAAGTGATTAGTTGAACGGCAAGAAGTTTGGATAAGAAAAATGACAAAAGTGCTTAAAACATATGAAACTTGTGTTTCAACAATACTGCAAACCAACCAACACAGCTAACGAAGCAATTAAATTCTGGTTACATAATCACCAACTGTATCGCTTCATTCTGATTTTACTTGGGCTAAAGTGTGATAGAAGGTATAAGGTGTACGAAATCAAATCATCTACGAGAGATAATCATGAAATTAGACAAGATCGATAACAAGAGCCGTCGTATCCGTAAAAAGCTGTTCTTAGGTGAGTTCGCAATCCTAGGTTTCGAGATCAGCTGTGAAACAGACATTAACGACTTCGACCGTTACGATGCATTCGTTGATGACTTTATCGACTACATTGACGAGCTTGGTCTTTGCTTCGGTGGCGGTGGTCTAGAACTGTTTGAAGGCTTCCTATGTTCTACTGACCGTTACGGCAGTGCGACTGAAGAACAGAAAGCGCAAGTTATCAAATGGTTAGAAGCAAGCCCAGAAGTGAAAAGCGCGCAAGCGGGCGAACTAGTTGACGCCAACTACCTGTAACTAAAGGGCAACCTGTAATACGCAGAGCTCAGTAAATGGTAGAGAAAGCTGGTCTTAAGACTGGCTTTTTTATTTTTGGAAGAATGCGATATTAAAAATAGGGTGCTTGGGAAGTTGCGCGGAGTGATTGTGGCGTTTTTGAGCTGGCAATCAACGGGAAACTGCGTTCCACAGCCAGCTCGTGCCTTTAGGTATAATTAACTATGATTTTTTAGCTGGGGCGTCTTTCGTGTCTTTCCAGTATTGAATACGCACACGATGTAGCTGAGCTCTTCTAGTCTTTTTCATAGTAAAGTCCCTCATCTTATATAAGTAACGCTCCTCATGGAGCTTATTGTCTAAGGTCGTATCCCCTTCAATCTATAAGGGAATCAATCATTTAACCGTGACCAATTTCACAACATAATAATAATTACCGATTTCTTGCAGCCTATTTTTACTGGCAAACGGCATATTATCTATCTGACACGGTTAACTTACTCACCAGATATGACAGAAAAATGGCAATCAAGTTCCCTACTTATACTGTCATTGAATCTTAATAAGGATTAACAAGGTGGGCATTTCAGATTTACCACACTGTTTATAAAAACCGCAAGATTTTTTATTTCTTTTCAAACAAATCTCTACTCAAGATCAATTCACTTTCATCTTTATCGCCTCCCTTTTAACGCATTGTGATCCAGTTCAATCCACAGAACTCGGAACAAAAAGCGCACATTAATACATTCACCACCAAACCTGTGCGAGATCTCTTACAAGAGTTGTAAGCAAATAGATTAATCACCTCTAAGAGCAATGCCAGAAAAAACATTAAGCATATGATTTAAAAGTAATATTTAAATTCACTTAAAATAATAAGTAAAAATAATTTAGAAAAGTTAATTGAGTCAAATCAGCAAAACATCAATACTCAACTTGTCGACAGGATGTTGGCGGGAACAGGAAAAAAGCCTAAAGGATTGGGTATCTTCAGGATGAAGATTTGATAGCTTAGGATGAGTTGTCAGCAAGGATGCAGTTAAGCTCTAGGATAGAGTTCGCCCGTCAGGATGATAGGCAAGAATGGACACCGCTAGGAAGGCGATGAACAAGGAACTCGGTTAAAGGACTTAGCCACAATCAAGGATAGATGCAGGGAGCACCTATTAGTAGCTGGATTGCTGCGAAAAAGAATAAGCCCCGTCTGGGAAACCAGGCGGGGTTTTATTTTGTCTGTAATGTATTGATAAAGATTCATCTTTATCGTTTAAGTCTTCTCTGTTTTCATAAAACACCGTGCTATCATTTTCTTTACGTCTCCCAACGAAGCTCTCAGAAAATCACACACTATGCTTAATCCTGTTTGGTTACATACATTTAAGACATTGATTGAAGTCGGTCATTTTACGCAAACGGCAGAAAAACTTTTTATGACTCAGCCTGGCGTCAGCCAACACATCAAAAAATTAGAGCAAAGTTGTCAGCATGCCTTGATCAAGCGCGAAAACAAAAGCTTCGAATTAACCGAGCAAGGCAGGATTGTCTACGCATATGCGCTCGAGTTAGAAGATAGAGAGAAGAAGCTGCTCGAAGAGCTCAGTTTTGATGATGCGTTTTCAGGCCACTGTAAACTGGCTTGTTCTGGTGCAATGGCGTTAATGTTGTATGGGCCCATTTTGGAGAAGCAAAAACAGCACCCGAGCTTATCGTTACATTTAGAAGCCGCGCCAAATCAATCTATTCTCAACGCCATAACGCAAGGGCACATCGATATTGGTATCGTGACTGATGTTCCCAACAAAGGTCTGTTTCACAGTGAGCGAATTGGTAAAGAGAGGTTGTGCTTGGTTCTGCCAAAGCATTATCAAAATAAGCAGATAACGCCACAACTCTTGCATGACTGTGGTGTCATTAGCCACCCTGATGCCGAGCATTACATGACGCTGTTTTTTGACCAGTGTGAAGAACCACAGCTCCAAGAAATTAAGATGAGCGATTTACCATTATCCGGCTACGTAAATCAATTGAGCCAAATTTTGCTACCTGTCAGCAAAGGACTTGGCTTCACCGTGCTGCCTCAAAGTGCGGTCGACAATTTTCCGCTAAAAGACACGTTACACATTGCTCAACTGAAAAACACTGTATGTGAAGAGCTATTTCTGGTTCGTAAGCGCAGTCGTGCTCTACCTCTGCGCTATCAGACCATCAAAGAAGTGTTATTGGATGTGGTCGGTGGTGCGCATCAATGATGTTAGCCACTCTTCGCTGGTAATGCGTTCCTCTTGGCAATCCACCCAATATGGTTTGCCAGATAACCAACTTTTCGACGCAACTTCTTTTATAAACACATCCACGGAATCAACGTCATCTTTGGCGTAATCCCATTTATTGCGCATGTGTTCTGCCGCTTCTTGATTAGTGTACGCCTTGCCGTTGCGGATAAAGGTGCAAGAGGATTGCTCAACTCGTTTTATCAACGTCGAGATATCTTGCTCTACCCCTGCTAGTGCAAAGGTAGGCAGAATGCTTAATGTAAGTAACAACGTCCACTTTGCTTTCATCGCACCTTTATCCTTATCCCTGACCACGTAACTACTAATAGTAACTACTGATAAGTGACTTAACTATTCTGGTGTTTGGCTGTTTAGCTCAGCAATTATTGCCACCATGCCTTAGCAGGCTGAGGCTCCGCAATCGCCAAGCGTTGACCAATCTCAGGGCTCACTAACGTTACACCGCGCTCTTCACTAATGTCTAACGCGCGTTGCATCGGTTCATTCCAATCGTGCATCGACAGATCAAACGTGCTGTTGTGAATCGGCATCATCACTTTACCCTGCACATCAATGTGTGCTTGAACACTTTGCTCAGGGAACATGTGAATGTCTGACCAAAGTTCATTGTATGCACCTGTTTCAATCATGGTGAAGTCAAACGGACCGTACTTTTCGCCAATCTCTTTAAAGCCATTGAAGTAACCAGAGTCACCACTGAAGAACACTTTGTGTTGTTGTGCATTGATAACCCAACTCCCCCACAACGTCGCATCGCGGTCTGTCAAACCTCGACCAGAGAAATGCTGAGTCGGAGTTAGTGTATATTCAATGCCGTCAACAGAGTGTGACTCCCACCAGTCTAGTTCGATCACTTTCTCTTTGGGTACACCCCAATTCACCAGTAATTGGCCAACTTTTAACGGCACCAAGAAAGTGCCCACCTTGTCGCCTAGCACTTTAATAGAAGCTTTATCTAGGTGATCGTAATGGTCATGACTGATCACCACCACATCGATAGTTGGCAAATCTTCTATCGTGATGGGGGTTTGGTGAAAGCGTTTTGGCCCTGCCCATTGTACAGGAGACGCGCGATCACTGAATACAGGGTCGGTCATCACCAGTTTTCCATCGAGCTTCATTAATACGCTTGAGTGACCCAGACGATAGATGACGTCATCTTGCTCTTCTAACAGTTGCCGCGCTGTGATCGCATGCACTGGAATTTCAATCGTTGGTGTTGGGTTAAGGCGCTCAGTCGTAAAATACGCTTTCATGATTTCGAACATGTCGCCCAAACCGCTTTTGTATTCCAACTCTGTATTTGCAAATTTGTCCGGGTATGTTGGCGCTTTTTCAGTATCAACATTAGAACAAGAAATCATTGATGTACCCATCGCGAACGCTCCTACTGTGGCTAGCAAAGTTTTTTTCATAAAAAGTTAACCCGAACAAAAGTAAACTACACGGTGCAGTTTACATTCTAATTATCAAAAGTAAACTACTTAGTGTAAAATAGATCAAGAAATGATCTTCTTAACTTAGCAAGCTTATGAATGTAAAAAGAAAAAGTCGTAGCGAAACCAAAAGAGAAGCCATCTTGTGCGCGGCAAGGCAAGCGTTCCAAGAGTTTGGGGTGCAAAACACCAGCATGGATAAGCTCTCTGCAATCGCACAAGTCTCTAAGCGCACGGTCTATAATCACTTCCCTTCTAAGGAAGCGATCGTGACGGAGTTGCTGACTGAGCTTTGGCGTTCGTCAATGATGGAAAGCGATATTAAACGCTTGGCCACTCTGCCACTCAAAGATCAATTGATTGAATTACTCTACAGCGAGATCATTGTGGTAACGGAACCAAACTATATTGAGCTGGCAAAAGTGGCATTTGGGCACTTCTTATTTAAGCCGGAAGATCTCAAAGAACAAGCAGAACAAATGTCGAAACAGGAAACCGCCCTGTACCGCTGGCTTACGGAGAAATCGAACAGTGGCGCTTTGCAAATTGATGATGTACATATAGCAAGCACTCAATTGCACAACTTACTTAAAGGCAGTGCATTCTGGCCGCAGTTAATGGGAATTCGCCCCTCTTTGTCGAATGAAGAATCTAGGCTGTTAGCTACCCAAACGGCGGAACTTTTTTTAAGTCACTATCAAAACAGCTAAAAACAGCGGTCAAATTGGCCGCTTTTTTAAGCGATAATTCGTGACAAAGCGATGAAATTTTTGCTCAATTTTATTTATCTCACCCTTGACAGTCTCATACCGCAAGGCGTGAGCGTTCGATAAAATATTTTTGTCGTGTCGACGATGCTTTTTCGTTTTCATCTCACAAAAAAACGCCCTAAGGTGCGCACCTCTGACGACGTGGTTGTTCAACCACAATTCTAAATCGTTGAAGTAAGTAGGTTATGTCATAACATGATCACCTGCCTACTGCATTCTATGCTCTATACTTATATTTTAATTTGGTACTGACTTACTAAGGAATTGCCATGCGTATTGCTATTCTCTCTCGTAATGAGAATTTATATTCAACCATGCGCCTAAAACAGGCGGGTGAAGAACGTGGGCATCAAATCGATGTGATCGACACGCTTCACTGTTATATGGACATTACGAGCAACAACCCTAAGATCCGCTACAAGGGTGAAGAATTACCGCAATACGATGCTGTTATTCCACGTATTGGGGCATCTATTACGTTTTACGGCACTGCTGTTGTACGTCAGTTTGAAATGATGGGTACATTTTGTGTCAACGAATCTGTCGCGATCAGCCGCTCTCGTGACAAGTTGCGCTCATTACAACTGCTATCACGTAAAGGCATCGGTTTGCCACGCACTGGCTTTGCTCACCATCCTGACAACATTCAGGACGTGATCAAAAACGTTGGTGGCGCACCTCTAGTGATTAAATTGCTAGAAGGCACTCAAGGCATTGGTGTTGTACTTGCTGAAACAAATAAAGCGGCAGAAAGCGTGATTGAAGCTTTCATGGGTTTGAAAGCTAACATCATGGTGCAAGAATTTATCGAAGAAGCAAAAGGCGCGGACATCCGTTGTTTTGTTGTCGGAAATAAGGTGATTGCCGCAATGAAGCGCCAAGCAAAAGAAGGCGAGTTCCGTTCCAACCTTCACCGTGGTGGCTCTGCACAACTCGTGCGTTTGAGCAAAGAAGAGCGTGCGACCGCTGTAAATGCAGCGAAAGTGATGGGCTTGAACCTTTGTGGTGTGGATATCCTTCAATCTAAAAATGGCCCAGTGGTAATGGAAGTGAACTCTTCCCCTGGTCTAGAAGGCATCGAACTAGCAACGGGTAAAAACATTGCAGGTATGATCTTCGATTTTATCGAGAAAAACGCTAAGCCAAATTCAAACCGTACTCGCGGTAAAGGTTGATTTTTGTTTAACGCACAAGAGAGCCAAAAATCGGCTCTCTTGTTACTCGTCGCTAGGATGACACTATGAATCAGAAAATGATCATTGGGAATGCCGAAGCTATTTGCTTGCCAGAGTTAGGGATTACTCACCTTGAAGCGCGTATTGATACAGGCGCTCAAACCTCTTCATTACATGTAGACAATATTGATTGCTTTGAAAAAGATGGTCAGTCTTATGTTGCATTCGATCTACACCCAGATGTATACCATTTAGAACAAGTGGTTCGCTGCACAGCGAAACTAAAAGCAAACCGTAAGGTTAAATCTTCTAACGGTACTTTTGAGCACCGCTGCGTGATCACAACGATACTGCGTATGGGCGACCAACAATGGCCAATCGACATTACGTTGACTAACCGTGAAAAAATGACTTACATGATGTTGTTAGGTCGTCAGGGCATGGCAGACAAAGTGCTCGTTGATCCTAGCCAATCTCACTTATTGGCCTCTTAACCCCGTAGCTTCAGATGAGTGATCGAACGTTTTTGTTGAGCATCACTCGTCTGGCTTTATCCTCGCCTACTTCCTACGAAATAACGCAAACAACAATCCCTTCGCTTTAACTTTTGTCACTCGCCAGTGCGTCATTGGCTTAGTCGGCGCTGTATTCAAAATGTGCTGATACGCTTTTTCATCCAAAGTCACCTCTCCCCCATGTGCCAAAAGCAAACATTGCGGATTCATCTCAAACACACGCTTTAATGATTGCCGATATTGATTCGGATGAAATATGGGAAACGGCGCAATCAGATGCTTTTTCACCTGCACAATTAAATCCGCCACATACAACACATCTTGTTCAGAATGATAAACCGACAGATCTCGGTCGGTATGCCCTAGCGTTTCTAGCACCTGCCAATCATCAAATCCAGGAATAAACTGTCCATCAATAAGTTCAATATCTGGCTTTAGCTTGCGGGAATACCACAGGTTTTGCTTTGGTTTACGCATCCGATTCGCCATCCAGCGTGCTAACATCAAATCGGTCAAATGCATTAGCCAACCGTCTACACCGCTATACCACTGGTTCTCTCGCTTTGCGGCCAATAGCTTGCATCCTGTTAAATCACGTAGTTTGTGCGCACCACCAGCATGGTCTGGATGCATGTGGGTCACAACAACCAACTTTAGGTCTGAAAAAGGACGATGGAGTTGATGTTCAATAAAGTCTTTAAGATGAGGGATGTCTGCTCGACTGGCACCATCAAGCAACAATAATTTATCGGGATATTCGGCGAGATACATGGTCTGAATGTACCCCTGAATTCTGTGCAGCTGCAAAATATGTCCTTATTTTAGTGAGATGCTTCATGACCGAATCCTTACTGGTCAGACCAACTATAACAGCAGAATGGACGCTTCGGTAAACAAATATTCACACGTAGCGACGACAACAAATCATAATCGAGATGATAGATTTTAATCATTAGACTCAAGGGCCCTTTTATCCGTTAATGCGCGCACACGGAGTTCGTGTCAGGGTATGAGGTAAATGCCTCATGATTTGCTTTTTTGTACTTTTCCTTCTAATTAATTAAGGAGTTAAGTACATTTTTGTGAGAATCGAGTTGGAAAAAGCAACTAAATTAGACCGCATCCGCGCGGACTACAACGTTCACTACTGGAGCCAAGGTTTCTACGGCATTGATGACCAAGGCGAAGTATATGTATCACCACGTAGTGATCGTGCACATCAAATCCCTTTCAGCGCTATTGTAAATGAGCTAGAAGCGAAGCAGTTAAATCTGCCTGTATTAGTACGCTTCCCGCAAATCGTGCACCAACGTGTGCATGGTATTTGCCACGCATTCAACCAAGCAATTGAAGAATACCAATATCCAAACAAATACTTGTTGGTGTACCCAATTAAAGTAAACCAACAACGTGAAGTGGTGGATGAAATTCTAGCGAGCCAAGCTCAACTAGAAACCAAGCAGCTTGGTCTTGAAGCGGGTAGCAAGCCAGAATTGTTGGCGGTACTTGCATTGGCTCAACAAGGTAGCTCCGTGATCGTGTGTAATGGCTACAAAGACCGTGAGTATGTGCGTCTTGCACTGATCGGTGAAAAGCTGGGTCACAAGGTATTCATCGTACTAGAGAAGCTTTCTGAGCTGGATCTGGTACTAGAAGAAGCGAAAAGTTTGGGCGTAAAACCGCGCCTTGGTTTACGCATTCGCCTCGCCTCTCAAGGCGCAGGGAAATGGCAAGCAAGTGGCGGTGAAAAATCGAAGTTTGGTTTATCAGCATCGCAAGTGCTTAGCGTTATTGAACGTCTTAAACGCGAAGGCAACCTAGACGCGATGCAACTGGTTCACTTCCACCTTGGTTCACAGATGGCAAACATCCGTGATGTACGCAATGGTGTGAACGAGTCTGCACGTTTCTACTGCGAACTACGCGCACTCGGTGCAAACATCGAGTACTTCGATGTGGGCGGCGGCTTGGCAGTGGATTATGACGGCACACGCAGCCAATCATCGAATTCGATGAACTACGGCCTTGCAGAATACGCACGTAATATCGTCAACACAGTGGGCGATGTGTGTCTGCAATACGAACAACCAATGCCAGTGATCATTTCGGAATCGGGTCGCTCGCTAACAGCGCACCACGCTGTGTTGATTTCTAACGTAATTGGTACCGAGTCGTACCTACCGGAAGAAGTACATGAGCTTGATGATGACGCTCCGCTTTTGCTACAAAACATGTGGCGAAACTGGGAAAACTTGCAAGATGGTACAGACGCTCGTGCGTTAATTGAGATTTACAATGATACCCAAAGTGATTTGGCAGAAGTGCACTCTCAATTTGCTACAGGTGTGCTTAACTTGGAACAACGTGCGTGGGCAGAACAATTGTCACTGCGCATTTACTTCGAATTAAGCCGCAAGATGAGCACTAAGAATCGCTTCCACCGTCCGATTCTGGACGAGTTGAGCGAACGTCTTGCGGATAAGTTCTTCGTGAACTTTTCTCTCTTCCAATCTCTACCAGATGCTTGGGGTATTGATCAGGTGTTCCCTGTTCTGCCACTTTCTGGTCTTGGCGAGGCGGAAGAGCGTCGTGCAGTGATGTTGGACATCACATGTGACTCTGATGGCGCGATCGATCACTACGTTGATGGTCAAGGCATCGAGAGCACGCTACCTGTACCAGCTTGGAGCAAAGACAAACCGTACCTAATGGGCTTTTTCCTAGTAGGCGCATACCAAGAAATCCTTGGTGACATGCACAACCTATTTGGTGATACCCACAGTGCTGTAGTCAATGTTGATGAACATGGTCAATTTGAGATCAGTTACATCAACGAAGGTGATAGTGTAGAAGACATGATGCGCTACGTTCATATCGACGTGGATGCGATTCGTGACAATTATAAACAATTGGTTTCACAGCGAGTTGAAGCCAATGAACAAGCACAAATCCTAGCAGAACTAGAACAAGGTCTAGCAGGATACACCTATTTAGAGGACTTCTGATATGAATGATTTGTTTACTAAAACTGATTATTCGCTTTACTCCAACTCTATGTCGTTTTTACGTCTGCCGTACATTCGTAACCCGGTATCGGCAGACGCAGACGTTGTGGTGTTGGGAGTCCCTCTGGACATGGCAACATCTGGTCGTCCAGGTGCGCGTATGGGTCCAGATGCAATTCGCCGTGCCTCAGTCAACTTGGCATGGGAAGGTAAGAAGTTCCCGTGGAGCTTCAACGTATTGGATAAACTGAAAGTGATCGACGCAGGTGATCTCGTGTTCGATTGCGGTGATGCGGAAGATTTTACTTACCGCCTTGAAGCGGCAACCAGTGAAATTCTAAAAAGTGGTAAAACCATGTTGGGATTGGGCGGTGACCACTTCATCACGCTACCTATCCTACGTGCCTATGCGAAGCATCATGGCCAAATGGCTTTGATTCACTTTGATGCTCATACGGACACCTATGCAAATGGCAGTTCATACGACCACGGTACGATGTTCTACCATGCGCCGAAAGAAGGTTTGATCTCAGCGAAGAACTCAATACAAATCGGCATTCGTACGGAGTACAAACAGCAAGATCACGGCTTCAATGTGATTAATGCGATGCAAGCGAATGACATGTCGGTGAACGAGATCCTAGAAGAAATTCGTCGCACCGTCGCAGACAAGCCAGTATATGTCACTTTTGACATCGACTGCTTAGACCCGGCCTTCGCACCGGGAACTGGTACACCAGTTTGTGGTGGCTTGAACTCAGACAAAGCGCTGAAAATTATTCGTGGTTTAGCCGGCATGAATATCGTGGGTATGGATGTTGTCGAAGTATCGCCTCCATACGACCACAGTGATGTTACCGCACTAGCGGGAGCAACCATCGCACTAGAAATGCTTTACGCATACGCATCTGAGCGCGAATAGACATAATCATTTCTAAGGGAGCTTCGGCTCCCTTTTCTTTCTGATGCCTTCCTCTACCTTTTATTCACTCGTTTCATCTTGAACTCAGATCAACCGATCAGACGCTTTATTTTTGCACTTTAACCATTAAAACCAGTTACCTATAAGGCTCATTCTATTCACGAAAAGTAAAAGATTTAACGTAATTAGACAAAGAAATGCACCGCTTTTTGAAAACAAAATCGGATTAGTTTTTCTAATTGAAATCATAGATTTTTATCTTGCTCAACTTCACACTTTTCGATTGCTAATTATACAAGCAAGCACTATTATCTCGCGCAAATACCCCCGCAACACAAGAAGTCAGTTGGCACTCTGTAAAAGAGCGCTAAGGGTTTTTACGTCTTAAATTTTTTGGAGAGATACGCAAATGTCTGCTTCGTTTCCATTAGCGAAACTTACCTTTTTAATCGCTATATTGACTGCCGTGGGTCAAATGACCCAGACAATGTACGTGCCTTCAATCGGTCATATGGCGGGCGAGTTTTTGGTATCTGCGTCATCACTTCAAGCTGTGATGGCTTGTTACCTAATCCCATATGGCTTGTCGCAATTTGCGTATGGCACACTATCGGACCGCTTGGGACGCAAACCGATCATCATCGTCGGGCTGCTTATCTACATCGCGGGTACACTGGTAGCATTATTTGCACATCAATTTGAATGGTTCTTGATTGGTAGCTTTATCCAAGGCTTAGGTATTGGCTGCGGCGGTGCGATGTCACGCACTCTGACTCGCGATTGCTTTGAAGGCTCTGATCTACACAGAGCAAACAGCTTAATTAGCATGTGTGTGATTTTCTCACCATTAATGGCACCAGTATTAGGCGGTTACCTAACAGAAGCTTTCGGATGGCGGTCGAGCTACTTGTTCTTAGCGCTATTTGCTATCGCGGTTGTGATCACCATGATGACAAGCATGATGGAGACGCTACCAAAAGAGAAACGCAAATTCGAACCAGTAGCCAAAAGCTACAAACACGTTTTGTCTGACCGTCGCTTTCAAGGCTTTTTGATTTGCCTGGTTGCAACATTCGCTGGTGTGGGTGTATTCGAAGCAGCGGCTGGGGTGTTGTTGGGTGGGGTATTAGAATTACCTGCAACAACGGTAAGTTTGCTGTTTATATTGCCGATCCCAGGTTACTTGGTGGGCGCAGGCTTATCTAGCTACATCGCAAGACGTCGCTCTGAGCGTCGTGCTTTAAACGTAGGCTTGGTCTCTATTTTTGTAGGCTCTGCTATTGTGCTCATCCCAGGCTTGTTTGGTTTAACCACGGCATTAACGCTAGTTGGAGGCGCAACCGTGTACTTTTTGGGTGCGGGCATTCTCTTCCCAGCAGCAACAACTGGAGCGATTGCGCCATTCCCATACCATGCAGGAACAGCAGGCGCGACATTGGGTGGTATGCAAAACTTGGGGGCAGGTGTCGCAACTTTGCTCGCGTCACTATTTCCAGCGCATAACCAGATGCCTTTGGGCATTTTGATGATGGCAATGTCGGTAATTGCAATGCTTGGGCTAATGTGGGTGAATCGAGCACACAATCACTCAAACGAAGTACCGCAAGTTATCTGATCATTATCAGCTTACTTTCAAAATCCAAAAGGGACACACTCAACAAGTGTGTCCCTTTTTTCATATCACACTATATCGATTTCCCGATGAGAATGATTTAACTTTCGAATTGATATTTGTTAAAAATAACAGCTGCTTACACAATGTGTTTTCAGCTCCCTTCAAATTGAGTATCCAACTCGGAAATATTGAGGATTCTCACTTTTTCGGTATACCCCATAACAAAGAATGGACAACTGAAAACCACTGACAAAATGAAAGCCCAGCCCTCAGGATGAGGCCACTTGGGTGTACAATAAGGATAAAATCAGATGCGTTTCACTTTAGCTACGTTGGCCGTCTCGGTCGCGCTTGTCGCCGGATGCAGCAATCAAGGAATCCCCAGCATGACTCAATACTCCCAAACACAGATCGTTGCTCAACAAACTCAAGCTCCGGTTGCGAAAAAAGTCCCTCACGCGATGACTATTCATGGCGATACCCGCGTTGATAACTACTACTGGATGCGTGACGACGAACGTAAAGACCCTGAAATTTTACAGCACCTAGAGAAAGAAAATCAGTACGCAGAAACCGTTCTAAATCACACTGAAACACTTCAAGATACGCTATTTGAAGAAATTAAAGGGCGCGTCGCAAAAGACGACAACTCAGTACCGGTTCGTAAAGGCAACTACTTCTACTCCAGTGAAGTGACCGGAGATAACGAGTACGAAGTCCATTTGCGAGCTAAAGACTTTGCAGGCAAAGACAAACAAATCATTTTAGATGTCAATGAACTAGCAAAAGAACATGAATTTTTCAGTATCGGCGGCCTATACGTTAGTCCGAATGAAAACTTATTGGCGTATGGCGAAGACACATTAAGCCGCCGCGTGTACACCCTTAAGATCAAAGACCTGACAACAGGCAATTACCTACAAGATGAAATCGAAGGGGCCTCAAGCGCTGTCGCATGGCAGAACGATAACAACGCCTTTTACTACATCAAAAAAGATCCACAGACCTTATTGGGCTACCAAGTTTATCGTCATGTATTGGGCACACCACAAAGCAGCGATGAGCTGATTTTTGAGGAAACCGACAGCGCCTATTACACCTCACTAAGCAAAAGCAAAGATGGCGAAGATATTTATATCTGGCATTCGAGTACAGAAACCAGTGGGGTCTCTATCATTGATGCGAACAACCCTAAAGCAAAGGCGAAACCGTTCTATCCTCGTGAAGATGGCATTGAATACAGTATTTCTAAGCTAGGCGATTGGTACTACATTTATACTAACTATCAAGCCGTCAACTTCCGTTTGATGAAAGTTCATCAAAATGACATGCATGACCGCTCTAAATGGCAAGATGTGATTGCCGCAGACGACAACACTCAACTTGTCGACTTCGAGTTATTCGATGATCACATCGTCTATGAGCAGCGCTCTAACGGCCTAGCAAGCGTCACTGTACGTCAGCTTTCAACAGGAAAAGAATTCCCCCTCACATTTAATGACGATGCGTTTGCTGCCTATTTGACAGGTAACCTAGAGCTGGATAACGAGAAAGTTCGTATTTATTACAGCAGTTTAACCACTCCAGGAACCTACTACGATTTCGATCTAAAAACGGGCGGGTCAGAAATCATGAAGCAAACACCTGTACTTGGTGATTTTAATCCTGACAATTACCAATCAGAACGCATCATGGTCACAGCCCGTGACGGTAAAGAAGTACCCGTTTCTTTGGTGTATCGTAAAGACTTATTTAAGAAAGATGGTACGAATCCACTCTACCAATATGGTTATGGATCTTATGGCGCAACCATTGAGCCAACTTTCCGCTCGACACGTTTGAGTCTATTGGATCGCGGCTTTGTTTACGCCATTGCTCATATTCGTGGATCTGAAATGCTTGGCCGCCCTTGGTATGAAGACGGTAAAAAACTAACCAAGCAAAACACATTCAACGACTTTATTGATGTTACTAAAGGTTTGGTTGAACAAGGCTACGGCGCGAAAGATAAAGTCTTCGCTGTTGGTGGCTCTGCAGGAGGTCTCTTAATGGGGGCTATCATCAACCAAGCACCAGAACTGTACCGCGGTATCGGTGCACATGTTCCGTTTGTGGACGTGGTAACCACCATGCTCGATGAATCGATTCCATTGACCACCAATGAGTATGATGAATGGGGTAACCCAAATAACAAAACATACTATGACTATATGTTGAGTTACTCGCCTTACGACAACATCAAGGCGCAAAACTACCCGAACATGTTAGTAACGACTGGCTTGCACGACTCTCAAGTACAGTACTTTGAACCAATGAAGTGGGTCGCCAAACTTCGTGAAATGAAGACAGACGATAACGTCTTGTTATTCAAAACCGATATGGAAGCCGGACACGGCGGCGCATCTGGTCGATTTAAGCGCTTAAAAGAAGATGCGCTAGAGTATGCCTTCTTCCTCGATTTACTCGATAAAAAATAAGCGTATTAATAGAACTGCATCTCTTCTAACAACAAAAATGCCCGCAAGTTGCGGGCATTTTTTATAGACGCACTCTCTAAACAAAGAGTGGGGTTACCTAAGCACAGAATGACTAGCGTCTCTTATAGCCAAAGGATAGCAGAAAGAAAAACGCCTACTCACAACGAGTAGGCGTTAACACAATAAATGTGTTTAGGCAGTAGAAACTGGCCTATTTATTAGAAGTAGTAACGAGCACCTAGAGTCCAGTAGTCGTTCTCTTCATTGTTGTAGTCGTTACCTAGATCAAACTGGTAAGCTGCAAACGTTACGAAAGCAGGAGTTACAGCGTACTCTGCTTGTAGCGCAGTTTCGCTTGAAACTGTCTTATTGTCTTCTTCGTCTTCTACGCCTTCGTAGTTAACGCTGAATGTCCAATCGTTTACGCCGTATGCCAAAAGAGCTTCAAGTTGAGAAGTGTCTTTACGCATTTGGTAGAAGTACTCGTTCATACCGTATACTACTGCTGCGTATAGACCTGAACCGTACTGACCGTAGTTTACAGAGAATAGGTGTGATTCAGCGTTCTTAGTACCTAGAGTCGCGTTTTTAACATCACCACCGCTGTATACGTAGCCTAGACCAAAGCCAGCTACAGAACCGCTCAATGCAACTTGACCACGTTGCTCGTATGTTGTTGCATCTGAAGTTTGCTCACCTTGCCAACCTAGACCTAGGTTGAAAGCAAAACCTTCACCAAATTCAAAACCTTTACGGTAGCTAAGCATTTTATCAGCACGAGCTGAGCCTAGGTTGCCGTGGTTGTCGTACAAAAAGTCGTTCGCAAACGCGATTGGTAGATCCGCAACGCCAGCGACATCGTAGTAAGGTGACCATTGAGTACCTGCTACTAAACGGCCAAACTGCTCATGAGTAGCACCGATGTAACCTAGACGAGTTTTGAACGATTGCTCGCCACCGTTTAGGTAGTTAAGCGCCCATTCACCTTTAGCGTCGATAGTAATACCGTTGCCAATGTCTTTCTTACCCGCAACGTTAATACGTGGAGACACTTGGTGAACTTTTACATCTTCTTCGAAATACTCACCCACGCCAACTGAAACGTGACCGCCGATCGATAAAGATGTACCATCGCTGTTGTAAACTTCTGCTGCGAAGGCCTGTGAACCACATGCTAGTGCCGCCACTGCAACGGCTAGAGTTTTCATTTTCATTGTTAACATCCGTATAGTTGTTTGTACCGGTTCGCTTAGAAACAGATTAAATCCGAATCAATCGCAACGAACACATAACAAAGTAGTAATGAAATAGAAATGAAACAAACACTTTCTTATGCAACCAGTGGTATTAATGCTCACATTTTGAACTGAGTCACAAAAAAATAGGGAACTTTTCATTCCCCATCATAAAATCTGTGGCTTTTTACGTGTCACATCTCCCAACGTGCGAGTGGCTTCTCAGTTTTGATACCCTTACTGCCCCAGCGGTCAATAACATCAATTTGCAGTATGCGGCTCGGTTTAATAAGCGATGTCAAGGTTTTCGACGGTCGTTTATCCGTCACTAACCATAGCGTTTTATCTTGTTCAAACTGAGCTTTTAAAGATAATTTGTCTTCTTCTGTCCACTCGAGTTCCGGCTTAAATTCGCGCCCAACCACAAACAATTGGTTGCCAGAGGCAAAGTCCTCTAATGACTCACTCATCAGTACCACTGAATCGATGCCTTTATCGAAGATCTCTGCCTGTTGTTGGTTGATCAGTTCACGCACATTGAGCATAAGAGCCTGTTGATTCGTTTGAATAGCCTTTTGGTGTTCAGGATATACACGTTGTAGATCCTCTCCAACAATGCCCGCCATTCGGATTAAGTTTGTAGGGTTCAGCCATGCGTACTTCGATGTTGACCCGTTTTCCAATGTCAGTACTGCAACTCCTTGAGCTCTAGGAGAAATGGCCTGCGATGCATCGATTTCAATCAAGTGAATGTTGCCCTGTCGAGCGTAAACATAAGTCGGGTCTTGTTTCCAAATCGCACCAAGAGTAACAGCAACCGTCGCGGCTTGACCCGCTTGCTTAACTTGCTCTGTACCTTTATTTGCGAACCAGTTCTCAAGACGCTCAACGCCGTAACGCTTTGGAGGCAGATACTGAGTCTCTATCCCTGTACCTTTCATGAGTTGCTCAGACAACATGTACGTGACGGGAGTGCTGGTTAAAATGTCTTTGGCGCTTGCCAACGATGGAAGTGTCGTCGCTATAACCAAACCAAAAGTTATCGCTAATTTTTTTATCTTCATGTTCATTACTTTATAAAAAGAGTTACGCTTTTTGGATAATTCGGTAAACCGTTGCTGTTAGGAAAAATGCCGCAGAAACAATGATGATGGATGCGCCTGATGGCACTGGTAGCTCAAGCTCCATCGGCAGTATGGTTCCTATTAAACACGCAATGGTTGCCAATAAAGAAGAAAGGAGAACAAAACTGCCCATGCGTTTAGTCAATAACCGAGCCGTTGCACCAGGAATCAGTAGCAATGCACCAACCAATACCGCGCCAATAATCTTTACCGCGGCGATGGTGACCAAGGTGATCATCATGACAAACAAGTAATCATAAAAGCTGGTATTAAAGCCGCGTACACGTGCAATATCCGGGCTGATACAAGTTAGCAAAATGCGGTTAAACGTTGGAATAAGAAGCAGTAATATGATCAAACAACTGATCGCTAAAATAAGGATATCGTTGTCCGTCACAGTCAAGATCGAGCCAAACAACACGTTCTCCAACATGTGAATGTTGATCTTACGAGCAACGTACATTAACAGCGCAGCACCAACCGCTAACGCTAATGCAAGAAAAACCCCAACCAGTGTGTCGTAAGGTACATTCGTACGATTACGAACAAAGTGAAGCAACAGCGCAAAAATCATACAAAAGCTAAACAATCCGATGATCGGATTCTCTGGCGGCTCACCGAGCAACACACCAATCGCGATTCCGGTAAGCGCAGCATGCCCAACCGCTTCAGAGAAAAAAGCCAGTCGCTTGGCGATGACTAATGTACCAAGACCACCAAGTAATGGTCCTAATATCAGCGCTGCCACAATTGCGTTTACCATGAAGGCATAAGAAAAGCTATCGCTTAACCATCCAGCTTCAACGCCGCTAACCGCTAACTCTCGCAACCAATCCATTATGCAGCCTCCACTTTTGCTGTGTAGTGCTTGAATAATGTTTCTATACGATCAGGGCTTAGCACATCTGAATGGTGACCTGACGCCACAATTTGACGATTTACGACATGGACCTGCGCATCTAAACGGCGCACGGCGGTCACGTCATGATGTACTGCCAGCACCGTTTTGCCTTCTCCAACGACTTCATGAATCAAACCTTCAAGATATCGAACACCTTGCTCATCCATGCCAGTTGTAGGTTCGTCTAAAACCAATAAATTGGGCTCATCCAGTAAAGCTTGCGCAAACAAAACACGCTGTTGCTCACCGCCAGAGAGTTGCCCCATACGACGGTCGCTACGCGTTGCCATACCCACGCGATCCAGCTGGGCCAGGGCATGTTGAGTTTGTTTCGTTTTACGTCGCCAAAATAGAGGGATACGAGTTTGGTTAAGCAGTACAAAATCCATCACGGTTAACGGGAGGCTTGCTTCAAACATCGCTTTTTGTGGCACATACCCTATCTTCCCCGATGCAGCTGATGGTTCTGGCCAATTGAGCGCTATGTTTCCCGAAAATGGCGTGAGTCCAAGTACCGAACGAAGCAAAGAGGTTTTACCACCACCGTTCGGTCCCATAATCACGTGACATTTCGCGTTCTCGAATTCGACGCTGATGTTCTGCAAAATGATATTGTCGGCGTATTTTAGGCCCACGTTACTTAAGGAAACGGAAGGTCCAGTCATTACGCCTTTTCCCCTGCTCGCTTACTCGCCACAAATTTCATGGCTTCGATTAGTGTTTCCACATTATCTCGCATCTCAACCTCGACTTTATCGGCCTCATACTCACCGTGAGTCATGTGAGAAAAGCGATAAAGCTGCACCCCAGTCGCCTCTTCGATGGTATCAACAAAGCGATTCGGCATATTGAGCTCATAAAACAGAACATCAATGCCCGATTCACGAATTTTCTCTATCGTTTCCTGTAGCTGACTTGCACTTGGTTCTACACCATGAGCAGGCTCAATGACAGCGGCAACGTCAACACCAAACTCCTGAAGGATATATCCGTAAGCATTGTGGGTTGTCGCCACCTTCATACCAGCCGTGTCCAACTCACCAAGAGACAACATTGCATCACGCTTCATCAGGCGAAATGTTTTCGCGTATTTACGGGCATTTTGGCGATAGAACGCAGCATTGTCTGGGTCCAATTGGCTTAGCTCACTCGCGATGGTGTAAACCTTTTGAATGGTTGTTGATAGACCGACAAAGGTGTGAGGGTTCACTGCTCCTTGACCAACAGACTGCCCCATAGCGGGCAATAAAGGCACTTCTTTGTTCGCTTCGATAACCACGAGATCATCACGCTGAGAAGCCTTGATCACTTTCAGTGCAAAATCGTCATGACCAATACCATTGATCACTATTACGTCCATTTCATTTAAGCGTTTAAGATCATTAGGTTGTGGTAAATAGTTGTGAGGATTAAAACCAGCATCAACCAAAGGAATGATGTTCGCCTTGTCATCAACAACAGCTTTAACATAGCTGTAATAAGGTTGTAGCGTAATACCAATACTGAGTTTTTCGGCAGCAAAGCCTGTAGAAGACACCGCCAATAACGCGGTGGCTGTAAGAATACGACGTAAAAGAGAGCGTTTGATCATAGTACTTATCAATTATGTTGTCTTAATGGGCGTGAGAGTGGGAAGAAGAGCCTGACAGAACGATTTGTTTCCAGCCGAAATCGTGGCGTTTAGCTAGATCGCTTAGTCCCTCCACATTTAACGAACGGCTAGAATCATTAAACCAAATATCAGCTTGAGAACTGCGGCTATCCAACAGCATGGAAGCAGAGCCTTGGGCACTGGTCTTCGCGCCAATGTAGACACCGTCATCAATTCGTTGCCACTGATGAGAACCTTTACGCTTCCAGTTTTGGTCTTTCACGAATGGAGCAATCCAAAGCGCCTCCATGTCAGAGACCTCAGGCCAAGTTCCAGTTTCTAGCTGCAAATCACGAATCTCTTCATGAGCGAGCTTAAGCTCAGCGATCAACCCCAACTCATTTTGATGTAAATCCGTGATTAACACTTGATGAGACTGCATGTCTGGCTTTTCAGTCGCGACCTGATGGTAGGGCATAAGTATGGCTGCTGAACTGAGAATTGCTGCGATTGTCAGTGCGACCCACTTTCCTTCTCGGTTACCATCATCAGGGCGAACTTTCTGTACACTCATTTCTCTTTCAGCTCAACGATATCCACTTCCACCGGGCTTTCATGTCCGGCATCAAATACCAAATAGAAATCTGTTTCAGGGTGAGTAAATTCTGCGATGGAACGCTTATCTGTTTTTTCTTTGGCGATCAGATTGTCGTCGTAATCGTACATTTCGACATCGTAGTCGACCGCTGTCGATCCATCCGAGTAGCCCGCTTCACAAATCACTTTATCTTGCGCCAAGTGACAGCTCATCAGAGGAAAATGTGCAGCAGCGTGAAAGGACGCAAATCCAGAAAAAAGCAAAACAGCTTTTAGAAGAGAAGTGTTATTCATGATAATTCCAAAATGGCCCAGCAATTGCTGAGCCTAATTCGATTAGTTAAGTTGAGTTTCAAACGTAAGATGAACATTGGCACTCGCTTTATCCGCCAATGGATTATCTTTTAATTCACCTTTGTAGTTCGCTTTCATTAAGTAGCGCCCAGCGACTTCTGGCGTGAAGATCACTTTGCCATCTTTATCGCTCACCACATCGATTTGTTCTTGATGGTTTCGGTACATGGTACCTTCACGTGTAATCTCAGCAGTAACGCCCTCTTGTGGCTCTCCGTTAAAGAAAAACTGGAAAGTCACAGGCTCACCTTCAATGATGTCCGATGGATGCGTGATCGGTTTCATCTCCAGCATTTTGCCTTCAATCTCCAACGCTTTGTCCGTTGGCATACCAACCGTAATGTAGCTTTCTGCTCGGGTGTAACTTAGTTGAGTAACCACATCACGCGCTTGCTCAGGAAGCACGTCACCACGCTCAGCTTTGTTTGCTCGCGCCCATTTCACCGTATCACGACGGCCCGCTTTGTATTGTGTGTAGTAGCTCGGCTGATTATTAATCGCGACTTTGTGCGTGCCTTCTTCTGTAAAAAAGAAATCAAACATAGAGCGACGCTTGCCACGAACAACAAAGTTAGGCCGCTCAGAGCGGCCATCCGGCATCACCACAAATGCCTGATCACTACCCGCAGGCTTATCAAAAACAAACGTTCCGTGAGAGGCAGTAACATCAAATGTCAGCCAGTCACCGCCTTCTTTAGAAACCGTAAAGTGAGAGGGCAGAACCCAACGTGGATGTGCTTGTGCGGTGGTGGTTACAGCCAATCCCATTGCCATTACACTCGCCAATGCCACTGCTTTCATTTTGGTTTTCATTGTTGTGTCCTTTAATCACTTAACTTGATAATTGACGGTGATGACACCCGTCTCTTGTGTTGGTTTAAGCTCATAGCGCACGTCACTGTCCGCTAGCGTTATTTTTTGACGTAAGTAGTTTCGCCCACCGTGTTCACGAACGACCTCGACGTACAACGTGTAATTTCCTTGTTCCAAACGCTCCCCTGCGTCATTGGTTCCATCCCAGACAAAGCGGTATTGACCAGCAGGACGTGTTGCAGAAGTCACCGCATCAACAAGTTCACGATCATAACGACCCGCTTTTCTCCACCAGCTGCGTAGATCTTTTAACCATTCGTCTTTCCCTACCCATAACTGGATGGTTTTAACCGGTTTACGCTGATCGTTTTCAACCCAAACCGCCACATAAGGGCGTGCATACATTGAGGTATCTATCTTTGGAAGTTCGAGTTCGAAGTCGACCTTCGCGTTATCTGGTAGAGGCGCCGCGGAAAGAGAGAAAGGAGTAAAAGCCGCGATCAAAGCGGCTTTACAAAAGTGATTACGGCGGAAAAATCTTCCTGTGTTCAACATAAGTGTTCTCTAAAAAAGCTGTTATGGAACAGCAACAAAATAAATTACGAGCGACAGTAACGTACCAAAGCTCATCCATTGCATTGACGTTCTGAGCGTCTTCTTCTTAGGCAGTAACAAGCACACGCCTGTAAGAACAAAAAACACCATCAAAAGCGCAGTGACGTCGATAAACCACTTCCAAATCCCACCACTGTTGCGTCCTTTATGTAGATCGTTCAGCAGCGCAACAATACCGTAGTGCGTCGTTTCGACGTCTGCTGCACCAGTAGTCATATCAATAAAGACCGTAGCGTTATAACCCGGGCCTTTAAAATCCATAGAAAGCTCTCCGAGTAACAACTCACCTTGCTCAACTTCGGTATACACATCTAGTGCGGAGGGAGTGCCGCGAAGCTCGGTTTCTTTAGTCAAGAAAGCCACCAGCCCTTCACGATTAGGTTGAAAGGTATCTGAATGTGAGAATAAAACTGAGTGCGGAACCGTCAGAGTATGTTGTTGAATGATAGGTTCACTGCGTTCAAACAATTCGGGGCGATTGAGGGTAATACCAGTTACTGCAAAAAACAGCGTAACTAAGAGAAGAGCCATCGAAATATAGATATGTAGGCGGCGAGCCCAAGTTTGAACACCTTTGCTTTTAAGCAACATAGAAACAATCATCACCAATAAATGTGGGGCATAATTTAGGTGATAATCATTCGTATTGGCATTTAATTTACATTGTTTACTTTAAACAAAAAAATACCCGAGACTGAGCTCGGGTATTTAATAAAAATGTTCGCTATGAGTTCTGCGTCGATTCTACTTTGCGTAGCTGAGATAGATACTTAACCCAACTTTTTGCCTGATTAGACGGCTTAATCTCATTCGCTCTTTTGGCGTTAGCGAGCGCATCGTCAAACCGCTTAAGTTTGTAGTAAGCGCGAGTTTTGATAAGTGCAACATCCGCTTTACGACCTCTGACATTATCGAGCGCGGCAATGGCATCTTTATAATGGCCTTCTTGCACCAACAGTTGAGAATAGTTCCAGTAATACTGCCTATCTAGCTGAGCTGCAATACGCCAGCTATCAATAGATTCTTCCCACTCTTTTGCCATTTGCCAATACGTTGCTTGCTGAGCTTTTAGCTTACTATTCGAGTTTACATCCTCTAGCTCGTTCATCACCAACGCAGCTCTCTCAGGAATACCTCGTTTCGCGTACAATTGTGCCAGCAGCTTTAAGTCATCTTGGCTAAGTTGTAACCCTTTCAGTTTTGCCAACGCCAAAGAGTCTAGGGCACGTTTGTTGTCATCAACCCGTAGATATAGAGCAACAAGCTGACGCCACCATTCAATTCGCTCAGGTTCAATCACGATTAAGCGTTTGATGGTCGAGATTGCCGGCTTCCACTTTTTCAGTTCTAGCTCAGCAGAAAGCTTTATCGACAATGCGCCAAGCTTGTCTGGCTGACCAAACTTCTCATAACGAGCCATTGCTGAAAGCACTTTTTGCCACTGACTCAGTTGATAATGAGATTGGGAAATACGTAGCCATAGCTCATGCGCTTTTTGACCTTTAGGAATGTTTTTGCTCAAGGCATAGTAATGAGGTAACGCCTTAGAAAAACGTTGCTCGTTCAGCAGTATATCAGCCAACATTTTTCGGGTTTGCCATGATTGCTCATCTTGTAGCAAACCACTATTGACTGCCAACTCAAGTTGCTTAATCGCCGCTTGAGTTTGCTCATTCTGCCAGTAAAAAATACCCAACATTCGAGCGACATAAGCTTGGTCATATCCACGAGAAAGCTCCATAGCTTCAAGAGATGAAATCGCTTCTTTCAGTTTCTCTTCTTGAGCCAAGTTGTATGCTCGTTGAACTCTCGCTGCGGTGTATTGGCTTAACTCACTGGCAATGGTTGAGAGTGCACTCAGGCTTAATACCGTACCGATTAAGAATTTTTTCATCATTTGGCTAACTTGAACTCCACTTTAGCGGTTTGTCCGAACTGCTCAATTGACACACCATCCTCAACTTTTGGCTGATACTTCCATTTTTTAAGCGCACGGATTGCTTCTCTTTCAAACATGCGCTCGGGCTCAGCCTCGATCACTTCAATATCTTTTGGTCGTCCAGTTGCATCGATCGTGAAACGCATAATGACATAACCTTCCACTCTACGTTTCAGCGCCTTACTTGGATAGCGAGGATCAACACGATACAACGGCAGTGCTTGCTGGTTGCCCATTGTTCCCTTCAAGTTTGGGGCGCTAATCGCGATGCCTTCAAGGGCTGTGTTTAAACCTAAAGCACTGACTGGCGTCATCTGACTCATTGGTTCCATTTGAGTGTCAGATTGAGACAGATCCATTGGCTCCGGCGCTTGAGGTGGTTCTGGTTGCTCCGGCACTGAACGTTGACGACGCTGCACGTCTGCTTCATTCTCTACCATCACCATATCAAAACGAACGGCTTCTGAAGCTTCTGGTGCACGCTGGTTGCCTTTATCAACCATCCACGCCATAAAGCTAAACAAGCTCACAGAAATTAACAGTGATGCTGGTAGTGCAAGTAACAGCCTGCCCATTAAGGTTTCTCCGCCGCCAATGCAATGTTCTTCACACCCGCCGCCTTTGCAGCGTCCATCACTTTCACGACAGTGCCATTGTAAGCATGCTCGTCAGCTTGGATAACTAACGAAGCATCAGGTTGATCAAGTAACAGGTGCTCAATAGAGGCCTCAACACGCTCAATATCAACCACTCGTTTGTCAATGTACACATCATTCGCTGCCGTTACTGCGATAAAAATGCCCGCGTCTTTTTGACTTACTACATTAGAAGCCTGGGGGCGATTCACTTCTACACCGGATTCACGTACAAACGAACTGGTCACAATGAAGAAGATCAACATGATGAAGACGATATCAAGCATCGAGGTTAAATCGACTTGAGCTTCATCTTGTTGGTTAGGTCTGCGTCCGAGTCTCACTTTTGACTCCTTAAAGATTGTTCTAACTGGATAGCTTTTCGTTCACACACTTTGCTAAGGCGAGCATGAATAAACATGCCCGCAAGCGCTGCTACCATACCTGCCATGGTTGGCAGCGTAGCAAGTGAGATACCAGAAGCCATCAATTTCGGATTGCTGCTGCCTTGCGATGCCATTACGTCAAACACCGTAATCATGCCTGTCACCGTCCCTAACAACCCTAGCATTGGGCAAACCGCCACAAGTAGCTTAATAGTCGATAGGTTTTGGCGTAGTTCGATTTGCGCTTTTGCAATCCATCCTTCACGGATTTGATGCGCGTACCAAGAGTGGTGCTCTGATCTTGCGTGCCACTGCTCACAAAGCTGTTTTTTTACCCCAGGGAAAACCGTTGTGAGATAAATAACTCGCTCCATAACCAACAGCCAGCACACCGCCACGACGGCGGCCAGCCACCATAGGATTTGACCACCTTGCTGCATAAAGCTCATCAAGGTTGTGGCCCAATCCTCACTGATCAAACCCAATGTGCTGAGTAGGATCTGCTCCATTACGCTGCGTTCTCCGCTAAGGTGTTAGAGTGACTTTTGTTATTCGGCATATCACGCTCAGCTTGTTCTGCAACTAAACCGATGCCTTGTTTTTCTAAGATACTGCGAATATTTTCTGCTTGAGAGCTCAATACGTTGTGCGCTAATAGCAAAGGCATGGCTGAAACAAGGCCAAGTACGGTAGTCACAAGTGCCATCGAAATGCCACCCGCCATTACTTTCGGATCACCATTACCAAATTGAGTGATGACTTGGAAGGTTTCGATCATACCCGTTACCGTGCCTAGTAGGCCAAGCATAGGAGCTAGAGCAGCAAGAAGCTTAAGCATCGACAACCCTTTTTCTAGGTGGGTTTGCTCATCAACAACGGCTTCCAAAAGACGTAGTTCTAACGCTTCTACGCTGCGATGCTTGTCTTTCTGGTATACCGCAAGCACGCGACCCAAAGGGTTGTTTCCTGGCTGCGCTGGGGTTTTCAGTTGCTTCATGATTTTCTGGCGCGAAATCATCAAAGATGCACCACGTACGAGCGCAATCAATAGGCCGATAGCCAATAAACCAAGGATGATTTTGCCGACAACGCCACCCGCATTTAGGCGATCAGCCAAAGTCGGTGAGTTTGCGAGCTGCTCAAGAAGAATGCCACGTGACGGATCTATGACAAGCGCATCAATGTCACCAGAGGAAATAGTATTCGCTGTTGGACCGCTTTCAGGCTGACGAAGATAGTTTACCGCATCTCCGCGTTGACCATTCCACTTAACGTAGCCAGTGTCATCCAGCAGCGCCATAGAACCAAGACGAACACCACTAACCGTTTGTTCACGACCCTCGCCATTTAGCAGTGTGAAAGAGACGTTTGCCATTTCACCGCTTGCTTTGATTTGTTCTTCCATGCTGCGCCACATCGCCTGAAGTTGGGTCAACGTTGGCAGTGATTTAGCCGCAACAATAGCATCGATATCTTTCTGATATGAGTTTGCATCTACACCGGTTACTGAGCTTTTTAGCTCAGACTCTAGCTCTTTTGCGTTCTGGCGAACGACGCCAAATAACTCACCTAGGCTCCCGGTTTCTAGACGCAACTTTTCTTCTAGCTGTGCCAGTTCTGCTTCATTTTCACCGAAGGTAATACTTAATGAGTCCGCCTCTGCTTGAAGAGCAGCACGCTCTGCCACCAATTTATTCTTTATAGCCTGTAGGTCTTGCTCTGTTTGCTTAAAACCTGATTCACGCGCGACATTGTGCGATTGCTGTTGACGATTTTCTTGCTGCGCCTTTTGTAACAACGCATCACTAGCAAAAGTTGTATAAGGCATTAATGCGGCTGTCGAGATTAATGCAACCGATAACCATTTTTTCATCATTTATTTGCCCTCCGCAGCGGTTAACGACACTGGCAGAGTTAACATACTCGGCGCGATCTGTTTATTCGCCATAGCGAACGCTTTGTCTAGCTCTGATTTTTGCTCAGAACCCACTTGTTGCCATGCTTGTTGTTGCTGTGACCAGCTCCAAAATGTGTCACCAGATAAGCTACGCGCTACCAAAGACAAACGGCCTAAATAGAGAATGTCCGCCTCCACAGCTTCATTGTCACCCAGGTTAATCTTGCCTTGGTAAACGCCAAGCTTGGTGCCGTAATCCATTTCAATTTGGTACGCTTCTAAAATACGACGAAACTTCTCTGCATCCGCAACGTCTGCACGCGTCATCATGGAATCCAGCTTTGCAATTCGCTCCTCACGTTGCGCTTTGCGTATAGGCTTGTCGTTAGCGACGAGCACTTTTAAGCCCTCAAGCATGTGATACATTAAAGGCACGACACCTTGACGAGTTTGAGCAATCTGTTCAATTTGCTCGTTCAAGCTATCAACTTCTTGATTTTGGCTCTCAACAAGGCTTGCAAGATGATCGCGATAAATCTTCAAGTTACCGACTTCTTCTTGCAGCTGCTCAATTTCAGCTTCTAGAGTAAGTGATTTTTCTGCGCTTGCATCAATACGTTTTTGGCTTACCGCCGACGACTGGTTTGTTTTACTCTGCACAGCTTGTGCATCGTTTAAGTTCGCCGCGTGAGCGGGAATCAAAACCGATGATATCAACAGAGCGATACTTGATTTCATTAGATTCATACGAGTTATATTTCTGTGTTCCAAAAACGACCAAAGGGGAAGACTACCCTTCCCCTTTAATAATCAAATTGTTATCAGTACTTGAACTGGATTGTTGCCATGTAGTTGCGGCTTTCTCCAACCACAACCCCACTCGCACCTTTTTGCTCGCCATTCGTGCTACCACCACCTGCGAAGTAGTCGGTATCGAATAAATTCTCGACATTGAATCGAGCAATGATATCCAAGTTTTCATCGTACTTATGTTTGTATGACACGCCCATATCAACGCGAGCGTAGCCATCTTTCTTGAAGGTGTTCTTTGCATCACCGTAGCGATCACCTTCATAAATCAAACCAAGGTTTAAGTTAGTGTTGTCTTGAACCTTGTAGCTAGACCATAGACTTGCCGAGAACTCTGGCACGTCTACAGGGCGGTTACCTTCATATCTTTCTGCCTTCTTAAGCTCTGCATCCAAATACATTGCAGAAGCGGTTAGCGACAACTCTGGGGTCACAAAACCTTGAGCCATTAACTCAGCACCTTTGTGAACTTGCTCACCACCTTGCGTTTTCTTGTGTAGGAGATTGCCGCCCGCGTCTTTGCCGCTTTCAACATCCAGCGAGATGTTCTCTAACGTGATATCAAACACTGCACCAGATACAAATAAGCGCTGATCAAACAGTTCCCACTTAGTTCCGATCTCGTAAGAGATACCACGCTCTGCGTCTAGCTTCTCACCATCATTGATATACTTTTTGCCACGACCACTGCTGACTTCACCTTGCGGCATAAAGCTTTCAGAGTACTGAACGTAAACCGAGCCATTCGTCGCTGGGTGGAAAATTACACCAAATTTTGGAGAAACCTGGTTTTCGGTCAGGTCATCATCACGCTTTTCGTCATAACGAACACCTGCAAGCACTTGCCAGTAATCATTAATCGTCATCATATTTTGCGCGTAGATACCCCAAGTATCGTGCTCGCTTGTGGACTGTTTAACTTTCCCAGAGTAGCCAGGACGAGGCACTGTCTGACCGGCTTCTATACTTATAGGGTTGTAATACTTTTGGAAACGGTCATAGGTATACTCTAGATAGTTCGCACCTACCAAAAACGTGTTATCTGTACCAAACAGAGAAAAGTCCGTCGTCACATCTATATATGCAGTATCAAACACCCAATTATCTTTGCGTTCGTTACCAGAATGGTCGATCTTAGTATCTTGGTCATAAGTTTCGAAACCTGGGTAAGACTCCACATCAAAACGCTTAAAGTCTTGACGGTTGTAACCTGCTTTTACGTTCACGTTATCCGTGACTTGCGCATTAATATCGACACCGTAGTTTTCTACTTCGTTATCAATTTCAGACCACTGCGCATCCCAAATGTACTTATCACCGCGAACCGCTTTGCCATCAACAATGTATGCGCCAGAGTCCACGCTACCGTCGTCTTTCGTGCGATCGTAATGAGCCGATACCATAAAGTTGTCTGTGATATCGTACTCAACCACTAGGCCAGCTACCGTACGATCTGTTTTAGGCTCAGTGCCATCACCGTACCTGCGCCAAGAGCCGTAGCTTTCTTTGGCAAAAATTGCGCGCGCTCGCAGTGTCTCTGCATCATTTAGCGCGCCACTCACATCAAGCACAGTGCGTGAGTGATCATTCGAACCTAGATCTTGACTCAAACTTGCTTGTGTTTGAGTTGTTGGTTTTTTCGAAACCATGTTTACCAAACCACCCGGCTCAGATTTACCGTATAGCAGACCTGATGGACCTTTAAGCACTTCAACACGCTCTAAAAGCTCAATTGGCTGACGGTAGTGTGACCAGTGTTGACGACCATCACGAAGAAAACCGTCTGAACTGCTAAGTTCAAAACCACGTAGAGAGAAACGTTCGCGGTTACGGCTTGTACCACCCGCGCTAACACTTGCATCGTTACGTAGCACTTCACCAAGTGTACTTGCACGCTGCTCATCAATTACCGTTTCATCGATAACCGCTACTTGTCCCGGCGTTTCCAGCTGCGTCATTTCCATGCGCATTGCTGTACTGTTTGTATCTGCCTTGTAGCCAAACTCTCGACCTTCTACAACTACATGTTCGTCTGTTTGAACTTCCGCCACTGCAGGTGTTGCTAACACTGCACCGATCACTAACGCCAAATGGCTCTTAGTAAACATATCCTTTCACTCCGATTATTATTTTTCGGGTCACATACTTGTTGAATGCGATTCCCTCTTAATTATTTCGCGGGTGAATATAAGTGATAAGTATTACCATTTGCATTAAATTTACATTCTTTGCATTTGCAAACTTTTGTAAAGTACTCTCTGATGATGCGCCATGATAATGTGATATTAATCACAAAAATTACGACTTAATCATACTTATTGCTTGAACACTAAAGTAACCCTCAGACCACCTTGCTCACGGTTTTTCGCCGTAACTGCTCCACCCATAATACGCATGGATTCTTTGACAATCGCAAGACCTAAACCGTAGCCACCAAGCTTTTTATCTCTAGAAGCATCTAAGCGCGTAAACGGATCAAAAATATCGACCAGCTTGTTCTCTGGAATACCAGGCCCATCATCAGATACTGACATGGTGGTGAACTGCTGCCCTTCTTTGACATAATTTTCCAGAGAAACTTCTATCTGAGATGCTTGTCCTGAATATTTAATGGCATTACCAATAAGATTGTTCAAACAACGAATGACGAGCGTTTCTTCACAAAAAGCTTTAGCACATACAGCTTCTGAGCGGAAAGACAACGTCTGTTCTGACTTCAAATCTATTTTGCAACGCTCTACTTGCGGGGAGAGCAAAACTTCTAAATCACAGCGTTTCGTGGCTTTGTCGAAACGCGCATTTTCCAAGCGACTGAACTCCAATATATCGCTGATCAAATGGTTTAGCTCTTTTGCTTCATCTTCTAGCCTTGTCACTAGACTTTGCTCACTTTCTCCAACACGCTTTCGCAAAAGATGCAGAACCAAGTTCTGCCTCGCTAACGGCGTTCTCAATTCGTGAGAGACATCTCTTATAAGCAGTCGCTGCTTTTCAGCGAGAGAATGAATCTGTTGCGTCATGTGATCGAAATCTTGCGCTAACTCGTTAAACTCACGCGTGCTCGACTTCAGCTCTTTCACGACACTGACATTAAAATCTCCATTAGATAGCTTTTTGCTTGCTTCTCTCAATCGATCCAATGGTTGCTGTAAGTTACGTGCCATTAGCAGTGAAAAGAGCGCCAAAATAACCACTGCAATCACGACTTTGAGAATAGAGAAATACAGAATGAAGTCATTTGCAGGGTGCAGTCGATGTGGCAACTGAATCACTAAAGTATTGCCATGAACTAAAGGAATATTGATGATGGGGCGATTCACTTTCCCCTCAAGTTGATCATCAATGCTTCTCTTAAATTGAAGTTTGAACTCGAAGTGCGGATGCATCAGACGGTGCGTAACTGGTTGCTGATGTTCATTCAACACAAATAAATAAAAGTTTTGCGCATTTGCCCAGTCAGCAAGTTCGTCCATGTCTCCGTGCTCAATCAATACATTGGCTTGATGTGCAAGGTCTAGCATTTCTTCTCGCACACTATCGGGCACTTTCAACATGGCTTTCACCAGAGCTTGTTCCGCTAAGGATTGCACGACCAAAATACTAATGACAATTGCGGTCATGCAACTAAATAACTTGAACGCTAAGCTATCTTTACGTTTTGCAATAAAAGGTGGACACCGGAGCTTCATTAACGGTTTACAGCCTCTAAATAACTGTAACCTTTGCCACGGAAGGTTTTGATATGTTGCTTGGAAAGCCCCGCTTCAACTAACTTGCGACGTATGTTACTGATGTGCATATCAAGGTTGCGATCAAAAGGACTCAGCTCTTTCTTTAACACTTCAGTTTGAAGCTCTGCTTTTGAAATCACGACTCCTTGGTTTTTTACCAAGTAGCTCAATAGTTCAGCTTCCGTACTTGTGAGGGGTAAGCTATTAAGCTGGTCACTGATCGTTTGAACGGTACTACACATCGTCTGACGTTGACGTTCCAAGCCAACACGACGAAGAATCGCTTTGATGCGCATTAGAAGCTCAGCGACATTAAAGGGCTTTCCGATATACTGATCGGCCCCCGCTTGGTAACCATCAAGCATCGAGTTTTCATCGTTGAGAGCGGTAAGCATTAGGATAGGTGTCGCGAAGCGCTGACAGATCCTACGAGCAACTTGCATACCGTTAAGGTTTGGTAACATGACATCAAGCAATACAAGATCTACAGGCGTTTTTTCCATATATTGCAGCGCACTTTCACCGCAATGTACAGAAGAGACGATGTAGCCCTCCTCTTGCAAAACCGCTTCTAACAGCTCGCACAAAGGAACGTCATCATCGACTATCAAAACTCGTGACATTACCACTCACCATTCAAATAAAAATGGTTCGCATTTTATTACTCATTTACCAATTAAACAACTACACACTCTAAGGCTTTAAGTCCACAGGACTCAGTCCAAGAAGCAGCAACGTACTAATTAGAGTTTAATGTTCACTTGTACTAAAGGCTCCTAACAATATGCACCTAGATATATCTTCATAGAAAAAACGAGTACAATCTGGCAACCGCAAAGCAAAAGATAAAGCGAATGGAAACGTTATTAATTGGTCACCGTGGCGTGGCAGGTTCATACCCTGAGAATACAAAAATAAGCATTCAAGCAGCCATTGACCTGGGATTAAAGTGGGTGGAAGTGGATATACAACCTACCAAAGATAATGTTTTAGTGGTTTGCCATGATCATACCGTCAATCGATGCAGCAATGGACAAGGGCGTGTTGATGAGCTCACCCTGGAAGAGTTAAAAGCATTAGATTTCGGTAGTTGGTTTAGCACAGACTTTTCAGGCGAGAAGATCTTGACACTAGATGAACTGCTCACTTTAGCTACTGAGAATAAGCTTAACTTGAATATTGAAGTTAAAGTAGACAACCATCCAGCGGAAGAAGTGGCGCAGACTCTAGCCAATGCGTTAGCAAAAAGTCCAATGCCGCAAGAGAATGTACTCCTATCGAGCTTTAGTCATGACGTCATTAGAGCGATGCACAAATGCTGCAGTGGCTACCGATTGGGTGTGTTAAGTGAATTCTTTACGAGAAAAGATAAACGCCTTTTGGAAGAAGTTAGTGCCTATAGCTGCAACCTAAACATTAACTGGGTTCGCACTCGCCAGATAAACAAACTCCAACAAGCCGGTTACAAAGTGATGTGCTATACGGTGAACAATCCAAATAAACTGAAATACCTGCCTCAGTTAGACGGTATTTTTAGTGATCATCCACAGCGCTTTATGCCATAGCCTATAAGAGCCAGAACATTAAAGGGGACCTTTTATTACCACTCAATCTGAATTGGTGTCCCCATCTCGACGAGCTGGATAAATTCGTCCATTTCCTCGTTGGTAATCGCAATACACCCATTAGTCCAATCAAAACTTTGGATGTAAATCGGCAACTGACTCTCACCGTTTTTTAAGCCATGAATTTTGATGTTCCCTCCAGGGGAGACACCTCGGCGCCTCGCTTCCAACGTATCAATCGCATCAGGGTAACTGATATGCACAGAACGATAAAAAGCAGAGTCCTCTATAACATAATCTAGAGTGTACTCGCCCTCCGGCGTGCGATTGTCTCCCTCTTCTTGTTTATGTCCTTGCGGGTTCGCTCCTAAAGCAATTCGGTATTCTTTTAGCACTGCTCCTTGTTCCATCAAATACATTCGACGCTTAGACTTGTCGACTTTAACGAGGTCAACAGCTGCGTGAGTGCCCGAAGCAAACACACAACACAAGAACATAGAGCACCATTTTACTGACATTGTCGTAACGCCTAAGCTAATAAAGTGAACAAGAAAAGAGCGATAATGCTAGTCAGTTAATGCTCGTAAAGCAAACAGTATCTAATGCGGAACCGTAAGATAGCACTCGCTGAAAGGCGTACTTCTTATCGTTATTTGATACAACAAAAGTCAAAGAGAAGATTTCTCTATTCATTGCGGCTAAGTTGCATTACTTTATAAGCATATTTATTTATAAAGTCCGCACTTTTTGAGAGGGAACCATGATTAACATTGCTTTTTTTAGTGCAAAATCCTACGACGAAGCCTCTTTTAATAAAATTAAAAATAACCGCGATTTTGAATTTCACTATCACGACTTCCGACTAACCGAAAAAACAGCCAAGATGGCGCACGGCAGTGATGTCGTATGTGCGTTTGTTAATGATGATCTTTCAGCTCCTGTCCTTAAACAGCTTTCTCTGGGCGGGACCAAGCTTATTGCTATGCGCTGCGCGGGATATGATAAAGTTGATCAACAAGCAGCCAAAGAACTAGGCTTACAAGTGGTTCGAGTTCCTGCTTACTCACCAGAAGCAGTGGCAGAGCACACGGTTGGTTTAATGATGTGCCTAAACCGCCGTCTTCACAAGGCCTACCAACGCACACGTGACGCCAACTTCTCGCTAGAGGGTCTTGTTGGCTTTAACTTTTTCGGAAAAACCGTTGGTGTTATTGGTACGGGTAAGATTGGTATCGCGACGATGCGTATCTTCAAAGGGCTTGGCATGGAACTGCTTTGCTACGACCCCTACGAAAACCCATTAGCGCTAGAAATGGGAGCCCGTTACTGTTCGCTTGAAGAAATCTACGCTAATGCGGATATTATCTCTCTCCATTGTCCAATGAGTGAAGAAAACTATCACTTATTGAACGAAAAAGCCTTCGCGCAAATGAAAGATGGTGTAATGATCATTAACACCAGTCGAGGCGAGTTGCTAGATTCACTAGCGGCGATAGAAGCGTTGAAACAAGGTAAGATTGGTGCGCTTGGCCTAGACGTGTATGACAATGAAAAAGACTTATTCTTCCAAGATAAATCTAACGATGTCATTGTCGATGATGTTTTCCGCCGTTTATCGGCTTGTCATAACGTGCTGTTTACTGGCCACCAAGCATTCTTGACTCACGAAGCACTTAATAACATTGCCTCTGTGACGCTTGATAACGTCGAAGCCTTTTTCTCTGGTAACGTATCGGGCAATGAACTGATTAACTAAAGCCAGACAATCGAGAAGTATAGTAGAGCGTGTGATCTCAGCTATGCTATACTCCTCGACTATTTAAAATTTGAGCCAAATTACCATGAGCATAAAAACTGATATTCAAAAGCTGCACAACCGTTTAGATACATGCCAACGTAAACTTGATGCGGCACGTTCTCGTGGTGATCACGAAATGATTACAAAGTTCACGGATGAAGTAGAACAGCTTACCAAAAAGCTTAACCAGTTAAAGCACAAGCAAAACTATGAGCTGAACAAAGAACGTAAAAGCTTACTTGATATGCCTTTCTCTCGTGAAATCACCAAAGCAGAACAAGCGGACATCGGCAAACTGAAAAAACGCGTACGCGGCTTAGTAATCGTTCACCCATTAACAAAAGTTGGTAAAGAACTTCGCCTTGATGTGATGACAGGCTTTGCGCCAAAAGAGTTTTAAAACTCGCATTAACATTTATGGAGCCCAAGCATTTGCTTGGGCTTTTTATTTTGTACTGCTTCATTAGATTTCATCGAAATATCAATCCATAAGCTATTAAAAAGGCCAGCGACAAAAGCCACTGACCTATTTCGACCAATATCGTCCGCATTATATCTCAACGTTACGACAGTTGCTGCAACTTGTGCTCCACAACGGGATCATTCGGAACCAACTGCTGAGCGACTTCCAAAAGTTGTACTGCATCTTGCGGGTTGTCATACTCATGCTTAAGTGCAATATCAACAAGTGGCTGAATATCGATTTGTGCTTGATGCTCCTTCACATGTTCTTTCTTTTCTTCAATTAGTACATTATGAGCGGTGCTCAGTAAGTTTAAACGATGCTGTGAGCTCGCATTCGCCTTGTTAAGGCACTGATAGTAATCTTCTTTTAAGCGCAGCGTTTTGGTCTGATGACGAAACTGCGCTATATCTATCTTCTGATAACGTATAAAGTCTACGGCCACTTGCTTATAAAAACCGAATTTATTCAAATACGTCGCGTGGGTACCATGTCCCATCCCGAAGACTCTTAAGTGAGTGAGCTCTGGGTAGCGTTTGGCGTGAAGGCGGTCGATTTCATTAGTTGGATCATAAATGATATAGCCTTTTGCATCGCCAAGGTCGAGGTCGTGATACTTTCCTTCCCAATCAAATTGTTGGGCAAGTTCAGTACTTGGCCTATCATCCCATGGCACCAAAACTTTGTTTTTTGTGCTGACCGGGTGAAACATCAATACTTGATCCAACTTTAATAGATTAGAAAAGGCACCAATAGCAAAACCACCGCGGCTAAGTCCATAGCCTAAACGACATTCAAAGGGCTCAAGTAAAGTCGACAGTTGCTCTAGAAAGAAAATCAAATTACGGCTGCGAAACCAGTTACTTTTCCCAAGATGCTGAAATGAAATAATATTTACTTTTTGTTTCTGGGCTAAGCGATAACCCCAAGGCGCAAAGTCTGAGTGTAAGTCCTGTACTTGTAGATTCGTACCAGCAGGGGAAAAGGTGAACAACAACGGTTTATTGCGGTCGACAAACTCATACTTAACAAATACATCATCAAGTAAGTCCTCCCCGGACATCGGTAGCCTGGTTTGCTGTTCTTCACGAGAAAGAGCCAGCCATTCATCCAACCAGTACAGTAACTTCATTAATCCTCCATCTAAATTGCGCCTAGCAATTGTGTTAAAAATCTAGTTTTTAGTGTGTGATCATCTCCCCCTGGTTACAGGGGACTCTGATATCAGTCCTCTTTTAAAACAAAGCGTGAATTTGCTTATTAAATTGGTCAATATCTAAGGTTTGATGGCGAACAAACTCCTGCGCCACCAGATTAAAAAATTCTAATTTATCTAATTGTGTGGATTGAGTGCCGTGTCCCATACCGACGACTTTTAAATGGGTAAGCTCTGGATAACGTTCAGCATGAAGACGATCAATGCGATTGGATGGGTCATAAATAATATAACCTTTGGCATTGCCCAAATCTCGATCATGGTAGCCGCTTTCCCAAGCAAACTGCTGAGCAAGCTCAGTACTCGGCCGATCATCCCAAGGCACTAACGCTTTATTTTTAGTGCTAACAGGATAAAACAACAAAAGATGTTCTAGTTTCAGCAAGTTAGCGAACGCGCCAATTGCAAAGCCACCTCGACTTTGCCCATAACCCAAACGACATTTGAAGGGATGAAGCAACTCAGATAGCTGCTCCAGAAAGAAAATCAAATTCCGACTACGGAACCAATTACTTTGTCCTAAATGTTGAAAGGCAATAATGTTTACTTGTTGTTGTATTCCGAGCTCGAAGCCCCAAGGAGAAAAATCCGGAGTTAAATCTTGTACCTGCACATCAGTACCGGAAGGAGAAAATGTAAACAACAATGGCTTGTTAAGATCGACGAGTTCATACTTCACAAACACATCATCAAGTAAATCGTAGCCAGAGATAGGTAAAGCCATCTCTTGTTCTTGTTGAGTAAGAGCTTGCCATTCATCTAACCAGTAAAGTAGCTTCATTTTTTCTCCAAGTGCATCCGCAGTATTTAGACTGGAACTCTATCAAAATGCGTTTAAGCATCCCACGTTGAGACTTAAGAAAGCTCTATTTGAAGCCCAAATGAGACGTATGGAAATGTCTTCGATTGAAGGTATTACTGCGTAAACTAAACCCAAAGTAGGTACGCAAAAACTTGGAGAAAGAGCTAGAGAAAAATCAATTAGAAGTTTCGATAACAGCGGTTAAAAAACAGCAGATACAAAAAAACCGCTGTAAGAACAGCGGTTTTTTTAAAAGTGGCGGAGAGATAGGGATTTGAACCCTAGATACGCTATTAACGTATGCCGGTTTTCAAGACCGGTGCTTTCAACCACTCAGCCATCTCTCCACAAATTGTCACTAAAACTCAGTCTTATACTATTGATGCTAATTTTTAGTTTTGCCTTCAGTTATCTCAATTAAAGAGAACTTGAAAGCGATGTTTAAAGCCTGGCGATGTCCTACTCTCACATGGGGAAGCCCCACACTACCATCGGCGCTATTTCGTTTCACTTCTGAGTTCGGCATGGAAATCAGGTGGGTCCAAAACGCTATGGTCGCCAAGCAAATTCTTTAATTCGGAAAGCTGTTTTTTAATTCTCGTTCTTACACATTCAACGTTCTTTCATTGAGTCCATCAAAACCCCTTGGGTGTTGTATGGTTAAGCCTCACGGGCAATTAGTACAGGTTAGCTCAACGCCTCACAACGCTTACACACCCTGCCTATCAACGTCGTAGTCTACGACAACCCTTTAGGATACTTAAAGTATCAGGGAGAACTCATCTCAAGGCTCGCTTCCCGCTTAGATGCTTTCAGCGGTTATCGATCCCGAACTTAGCTACCGGGCAATGCGTCTGGCGACACAACCCGAACACCAGAGGTTCGTCCACTCCGGTCCTCTCGTACTAGGAGCAGCCCCTTTCAATTCTCCAACGCCCACGGCAGATAGGGACCGAACTGTCTCACGACGTTCTAAACCCAGCTCGCGTACCACTTTAAATGGCGAACAGCCATACCCTTGGGACCGACTTCAGCCCCAGGATGTGATGAGCCGACATCGAGGTGCCAAACACCGCCGTCGATATGAACTCTTGGGCGGTATCAGCCTGTTATCCCCGGAGTACCTTTTATCCGTTGAGCGATGGCCCTTCCATTCAGAACCACCGGATCACTATGACCTGCTTTCGCACCTGCTCGAATTGTCATTCTCGCAGTCAAGCGGGCTTATGCCATTGCACTAACCTCACGATGTCCAACCGTGATTAGCCCACCTTCGTGCTCCTCCGTTACGCTTTGGGAGGAGACCGCCCCAGTCAAACTACCCACCAGGCACTGTCCGCAACCCCGATTAGGGGTCGACGTTAGAACATCAACACTACAAGGGTGGTATTTCAAGGACGGCTCCACGCAATCTAGCGACTGCGCTTCAAAGCCTCCCACCTATCCTACACATGTAGGGTCAATGTTCAGTGCCAAGCTGTAGTAAAGGTTCACGGGGTCTTTCCGTCTAGCCGCGGGTACA